>CAYTJV010000673.1:0-4041 GCA_964438165.1 uncultured Planctomycetaceae bacterium
AGGGCGAGGTGATTGAGAAGATTTTGCGTCACTGCGGCCTCTGGTGCCCCTCGGCGCCGCGGGCGCCGCCCGCCGGCGACGCTTCAGTCCACGACCCGGATGACGCTTCGCACGAGCCCCGGGAACTGACGTACGTGGACATGGACACCTTCGAGGCCACATTCTAACCCTCCCCGACACCTGCCGGGTGCGGAGGCGGTGTGTCCGCACCGCAGGCTCCACCCCTGGTTTGTCGCCTGCTCGCCCGGCAACTTCAGCCAAAAGCCACCCAAGAAGCTCCCAATAGCGGCCCGGGGGGCCTGAGCGGGAGGGCGGCCATCGGCCGCCCTCCCGCTCAGGCCCCCTTGACTTACCAGCCCGTCGTGGTAGGCTCAGGGCTGTGGAGGAAAAGAAATTTCCTATCACTTGCCACACGGGAGGAACACTGCCATGCGTCGAGGTCTTCTGAATGCAAAGAAACGATCCAAGGTAATAGGCACGCGTGGAATGAGTAGACGCGAATGCTTTCGGGGAATTCGAGCCCGAAGGCTTGTCTACGAGTACCTCGAAGACAGACGGCTGTTGTCGGTTGATCCCAACCTCGCCTGGGCAATGTTTCTGGGCGGCGATGCTCATGACCGAGGGATGGCGATTGCTGCCGACGACGCAGGAAACGCTCTGGTAGTTGGCCATACAGATTCGTCGGACCTTCCGGCCAGGACCAACGAAGCCATCGGGGGACGCGACGTTTTCGTATCCAAAGTCAATAGTGCTGGGGCGGTGGTTTGGACAACTTACCTGGGCGGCACCGGGCAGGACGGCGGCGCCAAAATGGGGATTGCAGTTACCCCGAGCGGGGAGATCTTCGTGACGGGGCCAACGTGGTCCTCGGATTTCGGCGGCGCAAACAACCAAAGCAAGGGGAGTGTCGACGGCTTTGTGGCCAAACTGACCGCGACTGGACAACTCGAATGGGCAACGTACTTGGGAAGCCCCGGCTGGGACCAAGCCGAAGATGTGGCCCTGGATGCCGTCGGAAACGCGCTCGTAGGAGGCTTCACGAATAGTGGCTCAGGCTTTCAAGGGATGAACAACAGTACTCACGGTGGCGAGGACGCCTTTGTCGCAAAGGTGAGCCCAGCCGGCTCGCTTCTCTGGGCAACCTATCTTGGCGGTTCTGGTAACGAACATGCGTATGGAATCGCCGTCGATTCGTCGGGGAATGCGTTGCCGGCCGGATGGACCAGTTCAAGCAACTTCGCGGGCGCTGTCAACACCACGAACGGAGGACAAGACGCCTTCGTGGCCAAGGTTTCACCAGATGGTAGTACGGTTTGGGCACGTTACTTGGGTGGGGGCGGCGAGGACCAAGGTTACGACGTCGCGACAGACGCAAACGACAACGCGTTGGTTGCAGGATACACCTTCTCGTCGAATTTCTCGGGTGCGATCAATCGTGCCATAGGCGGACGCGACGCCTTTGTGGCCAAAGTCGGACCTTCCGGTTCGCTGGATTGGGCAACCTACCTGGGCGGCACGGGAACCGAGGACGCATATAGCGTTGCAGTCGATGGGCTAGGTAACGCGCTGCTTCGAGGAGACACGAACTCCTCGGACTTCGGTGCGAGAGTAAACGACTATAGGGGTGGCTCGTGGGATGCGTTTGTCGCTAGAGTCTCAAGGCTCGGCAGTTTGGATTGGTCCATGTACTTGGGTGGTTCTGGCGAAGAGGGCGGGTACGACATCGCAGCGGACCGCGACGGCAACGCTTGGGTGACCGGTTGGACGGATTCGGCGGACTTCACGGGCGCCAACAACACGAAGAAAGGTGGTTTGGACGCATTTGTCGTGAAGATCATCGAAGGCGCAGGCGACGCCGGGCCCGCCGAAATCCACGGCTCGAAATGGAACGACCTGGATGGAGACGGGGTACGGGATGCGGGCGAGCCGGGGTTGGCGAACTGGAAGATGTACCTCGATGAGAACGGCAATGGGCAATGGGAGGATGGAGAGCGGAGCGCGATCACGGATGCCAATGGGGACTATGTCCTGACGACTCCCACGGCGGGGACGTACGCCGTGGCGGAGGTGTCGCAAGCGGGGTGGGAGCAAACCTCGCCTGGATCCACAGACGCGCCGCTCGTCAGGTTTTCTCCTCCGGACCCGGGGCCGGGCTACGACGGATACGGGGAGCGGTTTGGCCAGCCGGTGGTAGCGTTTGGCGACAACGTGCTGGTCGGGGCGTACCAAGCCCGGAACACAGGTGGTGCTTACGGCGGCTCGGTGTATTTGATGGACGGCAAGACTGGAGACCTCCTGCACCGTTTTGAGAATCCGACTCCAAGTAACGTTGACGCCTTCGGGCACAGCATTGCCGTTTGCGACGGGAAGGTTCTGGTGAGTGCCCACGGAGACGACGCCGGCGGCAGCGAAGCCGGGGCGGTGTACATGTACCGGCAGAACGGCTCGACCTGGGAATTGGAACGTACCTGGCTGGGAGCCGCTGGGGAGAGCTTGGGCCACGCTATTGCTGCCTATGGTGATCACTTCTTCCTCGCGAGTGCACCGGCGCACGACAGCGACACGGGGGCCGTGTATCTGTACGATTCAGCGACCGGCAATCTGATTCAAACGTTCCACGGGGAGGCTGCGGGCGACTACTTTGGCTTTAACGCCGTTACGGCAGTAGGAAACAAAGTCGTTGTCGGCGCTTTCCATAACGACACGGGGGCCACGGACGCGGGGGCGGTCTATGTATACACACCCAATGGTCCCGGCTGGGACGAACGGAAGATATCAAACCCTTCACCGCAAGCTGGCGACTGGTTCGGCGAATCTGTGGCAACGTTGGGCAGCAACATCGTTGTGGGGGCGCCTCCAGACGCGAGCGATGGCGCGGTTGCGGGGATTGCGTATCTGATTGACCCTTCGACGGGCGTGCTGTTGTCAACGTTCCGTAATCCGCGGCCGGGGGCTGGTGGCCGTTTCGGGAACGCCATTGCGGCGGTAGGGAACAATGTCCTGATCGCTGCCTATGTGGATGCGTCACGTGGCGCGTCGGCTGGGGCCGCCCATTTGTTTGACGGTACGACCGGAGAATTGTTGCAGACTTACGAGAATCCTGTGCCGGGCGTGACTGGGTTTGGGCATTCGGTGAGCGTTCTTGGGACCAAGATTCTCGTGGGTGCACTGGGGGGTAACGGGGGTTCAGGGGCGGCCTACGAGTTCTGGGGCCCCGGTGAAGGGAGCGGCCCGGGGGCCCATACGGTGACCCTGTGGCCGCGTCAAGTCCTCACTGGGGTCGATTTCGGCAACCACCGACTTTCGCGGCTCCAAGGACTCGTTTGGGAGGATTTTAATGACGACGGACTGGTCGACTTCGGCGAGAAGGCGATTGCCGGGGTGAAGATCCGCTTGACGGGCGGGGACGACCGAGGCCGTGCCGTCGATCGGGTCATGGAAACCGACGAGCAGGGCATGTTCGAGTTCACCGGCCTGCCGCCGAGCGACGGCGCGGGCTACACACTCACCGAGATCCAGCCAACAGGGTATCTGGACGGTCAGGAAGCGCTGGGCACGGTGGACGGCGTGCCGACCGGCAAGGCGGCGGATAACGTCTTTTCGGGAATCACCCTTTTACGGCCGGGCTCGGAGGGCGTGAGCTACAACTTCGGCGAGCGGCCGCTGCCGGGGAGCACGCTTGGCAGCGGCCAGACCGCGACGATCGGCTTTTGGCAAAACAAGAACGGCCAAGCGCTGATCAGGTCGCTCAACAACGGCGGTCCCGACGGCAAGGGCGCCACCCAGCTCGGCCGGTGGCTGGCCGCGACCTTCCCCAACCTGTACGGGGCCTTGGCGGCGTTTACGAACGACGCGGTAGCCGGTTTCTATCAGTCGCTCTTCAAGCGGATCGGGGGGCAGAATGGGCCGCCGAAGCTCGACGCCCAGGTAATGGCCGTGGCCCTGGCGGTGTACGTGACCAACGAAGGGCTGGCCGGGACGACCGCCGCCGCTTACGGCTTCCGGGTGACGGCGACGGGCGTCGGGACGGCCACCGTCGAC
>CAYTJV010000674.1:0-4026 GCA_964438165.1 uncultured Planctomycetaceae bacterium
GAGGGAGTCGAGTTGGCCATCGCCAGCACGCCCGACGAGGTGGCGCGGGACTTCGTGCCGGGGCCGTTCAGAAGGGGTGCGTGGTGGTCGACGAAAGCGCGTACTTCCGCATGGACCCCAAGGTGCCGCTGGTGATCCCGGAGGTCAATGCGCACGCGATCTGGAAGCACCAGGGCATCATCGCCAGCCCGAATTGCTCCACCACCCAAATGGTCGTGGCCATGAAGCCGCTCCACGACTACGGCCGCATCCGCCGCGTGGTGGTCAGCACGTACCAGGCGGTGAGCGGGGCGGGCTTGGCCGGCAGCCGCGACCTGGAGAACAGCACGCGGGCCCATTTCGACAAGAAGCCCCACCGCAATGAGTGCTTCGCCCACCCGATCGTCTTCAATCTGATTCCCCAGATCGGCTCGCCCAAGCACGAGGGGTACACCTCGGAAGAGATGAAGATGGTGTACGAGACGCGGAAGATCCTCGATGACGATTCGATCCAGATCTGCGCCACCTGCGTCCGCGTGCCGGTGAGCAACTGCCACAGCGAAACGATCCACGTCGAAACGGAAAAGAAGATCACCGTGGCCGAGGCGCGGCGGCTGCTAGCGGCCATGCCGGGCATTGTGGTCATGGACGATTTGCCCAACAAGGTTTACCCCATGCCCATCCACGGCGACGGCCGCGACGAGGTGTTTATCGGCCGCATCCGCGAGGACATCTCGTGCCCCAACGGCCTGGTCTTCTGGTGCGTCAGCGACAACCTTCGCAAAGGCGCCGCGACCAATGCCGTGCAGATCGCCGAAGCGCTGGTGAGAGGGCAGGGCAGTGCGCACCATCAAGCTCACGCTCGCGTATGACGGCACGGCGTATGCCGGTTGGCAGGTCCAGACGCACAAGAACACGATCCAACAGATTATTGAAGACGCGCTGGCCAAGATCACCGGCGAGTCGGTCCGGGTGACGGCAAGCGGGCGGACGGACGCGGGCGTGCATGCCCTGGGACAGGTCGTGGGATTTCGCACCGCAAGCCGGCTCTCGCCGGAGATTCTCATGCGGGCCTTGAACGCCGAACTGCCCCGCGACCTTGCCGTGCTGGAGGCCGCCGAAGCGCCGGAGGGTTTTCACGCCACGCTGAGCGCCAAGCGCAAACGCTACCGCTACATGATCCACGACGGACCGGTCCGCGACGTCTTCCGCCGCCGAACCGCCTGGCACTGCCCGCGGGGCCTCGACGCCGAAGCCATGCATCGTGCCGCCCAAGCGCTGCGCGGCACCCACGATTTCTCGAGCTTCGAGACCCAAGGGTCCGAGCGGAAAACCAGCGTGCGCACGATCTACGACATCTCCGTTCGCCGCAACGTCGGCGGCGACGAGCACCTGGTGGCGATCGAGGTCGAGGCCGACGGGTTCCTCTACAACATGGTCCGCACCATCGTCGGCACGCTGGCCAAGGTCGGGCGGCACGCGTGGAGCGAGTCGTGGGTCGCCGAGGTCCTAGCCGCTCGCGACCGCCGCGCCGCCGGCCCCACCGCGCCGCCGCAGGGGCTGTTCCTGGTTAGGGTGGAGTACGAATGAACGGATGAGGGATGAGAGATAAGGGATAAGAGATGAAAGCAACAACAAGCCCGCGCCTCATCCGTCGTCCCTCGTCCCTCATCCCTCATCTCTTATCCCTTATCCCTTATCCCTCATCCTTAACCCCATGCGCATCGCCCACGTCATCACGCGACTGATTCTCGGAGGGGCCCAGGAGAACACGGTTCTCTCCTGCGAGGACTTGATGCGCGTCTACGGCGACGACGTGCTGTTGGTGACCGGGCCGCCGCTGGGGCCGGAGGGGAGCCTGCTGGACCGGGTTAGGGCAGGGGGGGTGCCCACGGAAGTCATCCCCCAACTGCGGCGCGCGATCCATCCCTGGCGCGATTGGGTCAGCTACCTCCGCATCAAGCGAATCCTGCGCCGGTTCCAGCCCGACGTGGTCCATACCCATAGCGCGAAAGCGGGCATCCTGGGCCGGGCCGCGGCCAGCGCCCTGGGCGTGCCGGTCATCGTCCACGGCGTTCACGGGGCCCCCTTTCATCCGTATCAGGGCCGGCTGGCCAGGGCCTTCTTTCGGGCCTGCGAGTGCTGGGCAGCACGCCGCTGCCACGCCTTCGTGAGCGTGGCCGACGCCATGACCGAGCTCATGGTCCGAGCCGGCGTGGACAAGCGCGAAAAGTTCACCACGATCTACAGCGGAATGGAGGTCGATCCGTTTCGCAATGCTGCGCGGCATCGCGACCGGGTGCGTCGGGAATTGGGCTATGAACCGCAGCACGTGGTGATCGGCAAGGTGGCCCGGCTGTTCCGGCTCAAGGGGCACGCCGACGTGATCGAGGCCGCCCAAGACGTGATCCGTGCTCAGCCGAACGTCCGCTTCCTGTTCGTCGGCGACGGCATCCTCTCCGAGCGGCTGCGGGGCCGGATCGCCGCCTTGGGCCTGGAGGAGCACTTCCAGTTCATGGGGCTGGTGCCGCCGGAACGGGTCCCGGAGCTGATCGGGGCGATGGATATCGTCGTCCATGCGAGTCTGCGCGAGGGGCTCGCCCGGGTCCTGCCCCAGGCCCTGATCGCAGGCAAACCGGCGGTAAGCTATGACATCGACGGTGCCCGGGAGGTGGTCTTGCCCGAGGTGACCGGACTTCTCGTCCCCCCCCAGGACGTTGCGGGCCTCAGCGCCGCGCTGGGGCGTCTTGCCGCGGACCCTGCCTTGCGCCAGCGCATGGGCGCCGAAGGGCAAGCGCGCTGGACCGACGTGTTCCGCCATGAGCGAATGAGCGCCAGTCTCCGCGCATTGTACGAGCGGCTGTTGGCCGCAGTTGCCCAAAACTCCGCTTTTCGTTAGATTAGCGTCTGGATTGGAAGGCTGGCGGGCGAGACGTACCCCCAGTCCGAGGTGGCCCCCCGATTCGACCCGTTGGCAGCAGAGCCGTGACCAAGGCAGTCCCCGGTTACCTCGGACCGTATCGCCTCCTGAACGCGGTTCACACCGGTCCGAGCACCCAGGTCTGGCAGGCCTACCACGACGGCCAGCAGTGCTTTGTTGCGATCAAGACGCTGCTGGAAGCCTGCCGGAACGAGCGCGAATACGTAGGGTACCTGCGGTGGGAATACAAAGTGGGCTCGCGCTTGGACTGCGAGCGGATTATTCACATTCACGAGTTCGTTTACGACCGCGGGGTCCCGTACTTGGCGATGGAGTGGTTTGCCGGCGCGACCATGAAGAATCGTCTCAGGCAAGGGGCCGAGGCCGTGGCGGCCGTGGCGCCCAAGATCGTGGTCCAGGCCACCGAGGCCCTGGCCTATTTCAACGCCCAGGGCTGGGTCCACCGCGACATCAAGCCGGAGAATTTCCTCGTGGCCGACAACGGCGACGTGAAGCTGATCGATTTTGCCTTGGCGCGGCGAAGCCGGGGGTTGCTGGGGCGTCTGCTGGCCCCCCGATCGCCCGTCCAGGGCACGAAAAGCTACATGTCGCCGGAACAAATCCGCGGCAAGTCGCTCGACCAGCGGGCCGATTTATATAGCCTGGGATGCACATTGTACGAGCTTCTTGCCGGCAAACCCCCTTTTACGGCTGGTAGCGTCAAAGAGCTCCTGAACAAACACTTGAAAAGTCCCCCGCCGGCCCTGGAGGCGGCCAACCGCAGCGTGACCCCGGAGTTTGCGCAATTGATCCGCCGGGCCATGGCCAAGAGCCCCGCCGAGCGCCCGCGATCGACAGAGGATTTCTACCAACGGATTCTCGCGACCCCGCTGTTCCGCCGCACCTTTTAGTAGTCAAACGAGATGGAGTGCCAGCACTGCTGGCACAAGGCAACCGCGATCCACGAGAGGTCACGCATGGCGACAACGGAGCACCGGCTTTCCTTTGAGCGGCCGATCTACGAGCTGGAGGCGCGGCGGGAGAAGCTCGAAAAGAGCGCCCAGGACAATCCCGAGGTCCGCGCGGAGATCCGCGAACGACGCTTCGCCGTCGTTTGAGACGATGCG
>CAYTJV010000675.1:0-4015 GCA_964438165.1 uncultured Planctomycetaceae bacterium
GGGCCGGCGGGGAAAGGGAAGGCGTGAATGTCCACGGTAGTTTCCAAACCTCTCTCCACCGGCACAGGGCCGGCGGGGAAGCGGAAGGCGTGAATGCCACCGGCTCGTCCGATGGATCGTTACGCTCTTTGCTCGCGCGACACCGATTCCTGAGCGAGGACCGTGAGCCTCCACCGGGCAAGCCGGTGGCATCCAACCTCGAAAGCGACAGAGCCCTGTAGCGGCAAACGTAACCATCCCCGGCACGAGGCCGAGGCATTCTTAGTGTCAACTACTCGATCCCGCCCAGGCATAGCAGTTTGCCGTCGACGGTGGCCAGGTACAGCCTTCCGTGGGCGGCGGCCATGCCGTCCCAGACCACGGGCGACTCTAACGCGTGCTGGGCGACGCGGGTGCCGCCGCTTTCCGAACAGACCCAGACGCTTGCGCCCCTGCGCCCTTCGTAGGCCGCGTGGGGATCCTTTTCGGGGATCTCGACCGGCGCCACGCCGAGAAATAAGTGACTGCCGGACTTCAGCATCGCCGTGGTCCTGACGGGCAGGTCGCGCTTCCAAACGCACGGGTCGAGCTCGCCCGCGGAGAGTGGGCGGAAATCGGGCAGCGACTTTTCCTCGGCCGCCAGCGGCCGGTTTTCCTTCTTGAACAGCTCGTACTTGCCGTTGGCGTTGCCCCGGTTCCGCACGCCCCACACCGCGCGATCGTCGTAGACCATCATCACGCCCGTCGGCACGGCAATGCTCGGCGTCCACGCGGCGGGCCGATCGACGATCCACGAGTAGGCCACCGGCACGCGGCTGAAGTCGCCGCTCCCGAGGACCCAATGCGACCGGTGGTTCTCCGCGTCGTCCAGCAGGCTGGAGGTGGAGAACAGGTGCCGCGAGAAGTGCTCTTGCTTCTCCAGCTTCGAGTTGAACTTGGCCTGGTGCAGATAAACGTTCGCGCCGTCGCTCACCAGCACGTCGGAAACCGTGCCGCCGGCCATCGAGAACGAGTCGCTCCGGTCCGGCGCCAAGAACGTCTTGTAGTCCGTCACGTTCTGGGTAATCCGCGTTTCGTGATCCTCCCGGGCCTTGTCTTTGCCCTCCTGGAACTGCGGGCGCCGGCTTTCGAAATGGGCCTTGCACAGGACCTTCCCGGTGGCCGGGTCAAGGCCCCAGAGATCGATTCCGCCGTCCAACCAGGTCGATCGGCCCGCCGAGCAATAGGCCACCTCGCCGAGCACCAGCACGCTCCCGTGTACGGGCCAGACCGATTCCACGCGGTCCAGGGCCACGGTCCGCAGATCCGCGGGTGCGGCGAGCAGTCGCCATACCAACGCGCCGTCGCTCAATCGCAAGCAGGTGACGCGGCCATCGGCGCTGCCGAACAGGACGACGGTCTTGTGGATTGTGGGCGGCGAATCGACGCGGCCGCCCGCTAGGTGCTTCCACAATAGCTTGCCGGTTTGCTCGTCCAGGGCGTATACCGCGTGCTCATCCACGCCGGCCAGGACGACGCGCCCGCCGGCGACAACCGGTTGCGTCAAGCGGCCTCCGAGGGTCGTTTGCCAGGCCCGCCTCAACTCCGCGGGGACCCTGGTCGTGGCGACGCCGCGGCGGAGCGAATCGTGACGAAAGGCCGGCCAATCATCGGAAGGATGAGGGATGAAGGATGAAGGATGAGGGATGAAAGATGGAGGATGAAGTGACTTCGCGCGCTGAGTCCCCTCACCCCCAGCCCCTCTCCCGCCAGCGGGAGAGGGGAGCCCCGTGGACCCAGCCCCTCTCCCGTTGGCGCGCGAGGGGAGCCCAGGGTACGCGGGGCCTGTCTCCAGCCGCGCGTCGTCTGCAATGCGGCGGCTCGGATCGGACGCCGCGCCTCCCTCGGGCGCTAGCGCCCAGAATCCGCGGAGCTTCGACTCCATGTAGCATGCGCACGAATGGGGAGGCGCGTACAGAAGCCCGTTGGCCGGGAGGATTCCATACTGACAGGTGCCGCGCACCCAGTTGTTGCGGCAGTGATCGCTCCCCGCGAGGTCCATCATTTCAATCCCGCGTTTCCCGGCAATGATGAACCGGTCGGTCGCCTTCTCGCGGTAACAGCGGTGGTGATGTCCCGCGGTCTGCAGGTCCACGGCCACGGAATTGGCGGCCTTGACCTCGCCGGTATGGAGGTCCCGGCCTTCGCTGAAGTCCTGCGCCGCGGGCGGCGCGACGGAATCCTTGCCGTGAAGCCCCTGCCAAACCAGACCGCGGATCACGAACACGTCCAGCGGCGAGTGAAAACCGTCGCCGGCCTTGCAGTCCCAGAGTTTCTTCCCGTCGCGCGCCCCAATCGCCGTCAGATTGCCCGCCAGATTGCAGAGCACGACATCCTCGGCCACGACCAGCGTGTTCTTGCCGAAGGTGATGGCGCGTCGCTTCTCTTTCTCCCCCGCAGGCCCATACCGCCACCGCTCTTTGCCCGAGGAGAGATCGAGACAGGCCACGCCCTGGTCGATCTGGAGGTACGCGCTCGTGCCGTCTGAGGCGAGGGTTTCGGGCATGGGACTCGCCTCGGGGTCCGACCAGGTCCACAACGTCTTGCCGGTCTGGGCGTCCACCGCGACCAGCGACTTCTTGTTGGGCAGTTGGAAAAAGGGAACCGCTCCCTTTTGCCGATGGGGATTGTCCCCTTTTTCCGGCCCGAAGGCATGTTCCGCCGCGGGCTGGCCGCGCAGCACCAGCAACGTGCTTCCTGCCAGGATGATTTCCTCGGCGCCCGCCGTCTGGTCGAAGGTTGCCGCCGTTTTGCCCGTGGCCGCATCCATGGCGGAAACCGGCGCACTGAGGCCGAGGGGTGCGTAAACGCGGTCGCCGGAGGCCACCAGCAGCCTGGTCACTTGGGGCGGCCCGGAACGAAAGCCGATCTGGTGCCAGGCCCAGGCTGGGATCGGCCTTTTCCAGAGCGTGACGCCGCTGAAGGCATCGCGCGCGACGAGGGCCCATTTGCCGGGCAGGTTGATGTTCGCCGGCGAGGCTTCATCGACGATCGAGAACAAGCGGCCCTGCGCCGTGACCACCGAGCTGACGCTGTTGAGCGTGTGGTGATTGCGCGTCCAGACGGGCGCGGCCAGCCACTGGATGTGCCGGGGAGGCCCGACCACAAGATCGTGCGCGACGGCGTTGTTGTCGGGCCCGTGCAAATAGTGGGTCCACTGGTCGATCTCGCGCGGCCAGGGCTTGACGGTCGTGCGCCAAACCCCGCCGGATCTCAGGTAAGCCGTGCCGCCGGGCGCCAGCACGCGCATCACCTCCTCCATCGGCACGCCCAAGAGGTTTTCAGAGACCACCAGGCGCACAAGGTTGTCCACGTAAGGCAAGCGATTCCCGCAGAGGCGATCGACCGACACCACGCCCGACAGGCCCAGGGCCGCCAGATGGCGTCGCGCCGCGTCGACCTTGGCAGGGTCGGCCTCGAGGCCCTGGACCAGGTAGCCAGGGCCAGCGTGCAAGCTCGCCGTCACACGCCCGTCACCGCAGCCGACGTGGACCACCAGCCCGCCCTGGACGCCCGTCGCCTCGAGGATCGGCCGGCTCGCCGCCGTCGCGAAGGAGCCGGCCGCCAGCGCCACGATGGCCGCTGCCGCCGCCAAGCCGCCTAACGTGCCCCACAACGAAGACCGTAATGTGGAGGAATGCCGTTGCATGAGGATGACCTTCTTCGGTAGGGGACGGGTCAGGGGAGCGTGAGAGACTCCCACAGCGCGGGCCGCTGGGTTAAAGTATACACGATTCAACGAAACTATGGCGCTAATCATTACCAACTCGATAATCATGTATTGGCGAGATTGAACGCAACTGTGCGGCGATGCCCGCGATAATAGGGTTGCGAGCGTTCGAAATGGAATTTCCCTCCAGACTTGGTGGTGGCTGATCGGGCGAGAGGCCCTCGGCGCGTCCGCGTGTATCGGAGGTGGCCATGAGTCCCGAATCTCCACAGGCAAACCGGGAGCTTGCCGTCTCTACGCCGCTGGGCGAGGACGTGCTGCTGCTCG
>CAYTJV010000676.1:0-4006 GCA_964438165.1 uncultured Planctomycetaceae bacterium
GACGTTGGGCACCTCTTGCAGATCTGCGTCGTGCAGGAGATCGAGAAGGGGACGTTCACGCCGTTCGTGCAAGAGGTGCCCAACGTCCGCCCCTTCGCCTATAACGCCGCGTTCGGCTGGCAGTTCCCGCTGGTCTCCTGCGGGGCCACGTACTCGCCGAAGAAGGTCTGGGGATTCGCCGACGTCTCACCGGACGGCTCGGCGTGCTTCAAGGTGCCCTCCGAGGTGCCGATCTACTTCATGGCCCTGGATGGCGAAGGACGGGCCGTGCAGCGGATGCGGACCTTCACCCACCTCATGCCCGGTGAGGTACAGGGGTGCGTCGGCTGCCACGCCGACCGCAACGAGCTGTCGCCGCATCCCAGGATGAATGCTCCCCAATCGGCGCGTGCCCAGGAGTTGACCGCGCCCCAGTGGGGCGTCAAGGGGTTCAGCTACGCGGAAGTCGTCCAGCCGGTGCTGGACAAGCATTGCACGAGTTGCCACAACGCCTACGAGCGGCAAGGCGGAGTGGACCTCTCGGGCGACCGGACCGACTTCTTCAACGTCTCGTACGAGATCTTGGCTCGCAAAGGGACTTTCGGAGAGCGGTCGCAGCACCTCCACGGTGTCCGCTTGGATAGCGGAGAAGAGGGCCGCAACCCGTATACCAGTTGGATCTGGACGATCAACGGCACGGAGCGGAACATCCTCCAGATCACGCCCAAACAATGGGGCTCGCCGGCAAGCAAGCTGGCCGACCTGGTCCTGACCGGTCACCCGGACGCCGAGGGCAAGCCCCAGGTGGCCCTCGCGCCGGCTGAGCGGCGGCGGATTTTCCTCTGGATCGACTTGAACGTGCCCTACTACGGCACCTCGGCCTCGAACCACTGGGACCGCGTGGGCTGCCGGAACATGCTGCCGCCGGAATTGAAACCCGTCCTGGACGAAGTGGCCACCCGGCGCTGCGTAAGCTGCCATCCCACGGGCGTCCCGCGCACGTTCTACACGCGGATTCTCGAGCCGGAAAAGAACAACTTCCTGCTTGCCCCGCTGGCCAAATCGGCCGGTGGAACGGAGGCCTGCGGCCGGGCAATATTCTCGTCGCGGGATGATCCCGATTATCGAAAGATCGTTGCCACGTTCGGTCCCATCCAGCAGTTGCTCAAGGCAAGGCCAAGGGAAGACATGATCGGCTGCATGGAGCCGCCGTGCCTTGCGGACCGTGCGGCCAAGTAGCCCGCGCCCTGAACGGACAGGTCGAGTAGGCGTAGGGTGAAACAAGCGCAGCGCCGGCCCACCAGGGCTTGGGCTCGCGACGAGTCCGCTGTCCGGTCTCGAAGGTCTTGTCGGCCGCCGAGGTCGCTCTCAAGGCCCGCCTCCTGAGCCGGCAGAAGGCATGACTTGGTCGCTGTCGGACACGTTGCCGCCGGGTCGAGCGATCAGCCGCAAAAAATTCTCTAGGATTTGCGGTCCCGGCAGACGCGGCATCGGCTCCGACTCCCGCGGCGTCGAGTTCAGTGCCATCACCAACGGCAGCCACCGGTACGGCCGGTTGCCCTCCCCGTCGGCAAAGCGGCAGAGCAGGCAGGAAAAGTGGACCGGTATTGCAATCCCGTAGATCTCCTGTTGCGACGGATCCGCACACCGCTCGGGAGGCGAGGTGACCGTGTACTCGCGACAGATCAACGGGCGGTGCGGATGGATGCTGCACGATTCCTGTTCAAGGAAGGGACACGCCACGCCGCAAGCGAAATAGTCGACGACCAATTGCCGCCGCTCGTCCGGGGCGGTCAATCCTGTAAACCCCAAAAGCCGTTCGCGCATCCCCCGCCGCTCCATTTCCTCCCCAGCCTGGCGGAATCGCGTTTCCACCCGCTCGCGACGTTCCGGCGGCATCTCGGCCACGAGTTCCGTGAGGTACTGGGCCTCGACTTCGCTGATCGGCACGAGCTGCCGGCAGCAGGCGCCACAGCCTTTCTTGCAAGAGATCGTCTTTCCCTGCCGCACCGTCTCCCTTTCGAAAGCCCCCACCACGGCATCGTCGAACGACATCAGGATCGGCAGCAGATCGACGGCTCGAATGGGCGCAGTCGGCACCCGAATCCGAACGTCCAGGGCTTCGTTGCACACCTTCAACGCCATGTGCACGACCGCCTTTGGACCTTCAGGAATGGACATCTGCGATGCTCCGACTGGCGTTGGGTGGCACGCCCAGAGTCTTCGACGGGCGTGGCTTTGACCAGTCGAACGCGATACCAAGCCCTTCGCAAGCCTCAGGACGTGCCATCCGACCGCCGCTTTCGTGTCCTCCCGCTCGTGGAAGAGGGCAACGGCTCGATCGTGGCGACGTGCAAGAGCGAGCAGATGCGGAACTCGGCCGGGACGCCCTCCTCGGTTTCGCCGACGCCGACGAGCATGTCCGATCGCGTCAGCATGGCCATCTCCGGATGACGAACCTCGTACGACTGCCCGCTCGACATCACGAGCCGGAAGGGCTTGAATGGCCGCTGCGTCAGGAGTTCGCGGAAAGTCTGAACGGTCATGATAAACAATAATACACGAGGATCGAGGGGGTGTCGAGTCCCACCTGACGACTCTTGCCCGCCCAATCCTCGTTCCCACGCTCCGCGTGGGAACGCACGCCCCGCCGCTCTGCGGCGCGGGCAAGCAACGACGCAGAGCGTCTCCACCCGCACGTTCCCACGCAGAGCGTGGGAACGAGAAGACTGCGTACTGCCGCCTACCGTGTACTGCGCACTCCCCTCAGATCGGCTGTCCCGTGAAGCTGGTCAGGGTCTTCATGTAGTTGCCGCGGGCGAAGGCGCTGGGGTCGGGGCAGTTTTCAAGGCTCATGCTGCCTTTGAGCTGCGCGACCGATTCGTACTCCTTTTCCTCCATCCACCCGGACATGCCGCGGAGGATCTCGCCGATCTGGCCGAAGCCCTTCTTGTAGAGCACGGAGGCGATCATCCCCACGTCGGCGCCGGCCAAAAGCGCTTGCAACATCCCGTCGGCCTCGTGGATCCCGCTGGTGATGGCCAGCGAGGCGCGGATGCGGCCGTGGAGCACGGCCACCCAACGGAGCGGCAGGAGCAGCTCATAGGGCGTGCTGAAGACCAGCCGCGGCCGAACGGCTAGTTCCTCCAGATCGATCTCCATCTGGAGGAAGCGGTTGAACAACACCAGCCCGTCGGCCCCGGCCTCCACGAGCCGCTTGGCCATGTTGGCCGTGGAGCTGAAATACGGCCTGATCTTCAAGGCCAGCGGAATGGAGATCGATTTCTTGACCGAGGCAACCAACTCCAGGTAGCGGGCCTCCACCGCCTCGCCGGGCATGTCGACGTCGGCGGGGACGAAGTAGACGTTCAGTTCCAAGGCGTCGGCCCCGGCCTCCTCGATAAGCTTGGCATAGCGGATCCAGCCGCCGTCGGAGACCCCGTTGAGACTGCCGATGATCGGGATCGACACGGACCTCTTGGCCGCGGCAATGCTCTCCAGATAGGTGTCGGTCTCGAACCGGTATTCCTCTGCCTTGGGGAAGTAGGTCAGTGCCTCGGCAAAGGTCTCCGTGCCGAACTCGTGGACGCGGGCAAGCTCGGCCTCCTCGTGCTCGATCTGTTCCTCGAACAGCGAAGGGAACACGGCGGCCGCCGCGCCGGCGTCCTCCAGGCGGCGGAGGCTATCCAACGGCTCCGTCAAGGGGCAGGCGGCGATCACCAGCGGGTTCTTCAGCTTCAAACCGAGATATTCCGTGCTCAGGTCGACACTCATGCCTCCACCTCCTTTGTTGTCTGGGCCTTGTGTGCTCCGTTGCCGTCGCCGCCTTCCACAGCCGGACCGCGAGTCACCGCGGCCAGTTGCTCATAAAGCTGCCACCGCACGTCGATGTCGTTCTGGCCCAGGGCCAAGAGCCGCTCGGCCTCTTGCGGCTTGGAGCGGACCAACATATTGAACCGGGCCGCCTTCATGGCGAACTCCTTGAAGTCGCCGGTCGGCTTGCGGCTGGCCAGTTGGAACGGCTGCT
>CAYTJV010000677.1:0-4005 GCA_964438165.1 uncultured Planctomycetaceae bacterium
CGGCGACATCGCCGACATCGAGAAGCGGCTCTTGCGCCAGCTTCTCGGGCTCCGCCGCGAAGAGCTCTCGCGGCTGACCTCGCCGGTGCTCGTGCTGGCCCACAACCTCACCCCCAGTGAAACGGCGAACCTGGACCGGCGATTCGTGCGCGGGTTCGTTACCGAGGTGGGCGGTCCGGGAAGCCATACGGCGATCGTGGCCGCGGCCCTGGAGATCCCGGCCGTGGTGGGCACGGGGCCGTTTATGACCGAGGTCTCCGGCGGCGACCTGGTGATTATCGACGGCGACAAGGGGTGGGTCATTCTCCACCCCGACGAGGAGACCATCGCCCGCTACCGCCATGAGGCCGAAGAGATTCGCTCCATGGCCGTCCGGCTCGAAGAGCTTCGCGACGTTCCGGCCGTCACGGCCGACGGCGTCCGCATCGAGTTGATGGGAAACATCGAGTTTCCCTACGAGGTCGACCATTGCGTGGACCGCGGCGCCGACGGCGTAGGGCTCTACCGCACCGAGTTCCTCTACCTCGGCACCGATCGCGACCCGGACGAGGAGGACCATTTTCAGGCATATTCGCGGGTTGTGCGGACGATGGGCGATAAGCCGGTGACGATCCGCACGTTCGATCTGGGCGCCGACAAAGTCCCCACGCTGCCCAGCCCCGAAGACGAGCGCAACCCCGCCCTCGGACAACGCAGCATTCGCTTGTCGCTGCGGAACGTGCCGATGTTCCGCAAGCAGTTGCGGGCGATCCTTCGGGCCAGCGCCCTGGGGGACGTGCGGATCATGTTCCCCCTCGTCTCCACGCTCCTCGAGCTGCGCCAAGCCAAGATGATTCTGGCCGACGTGATGGAAGACCTGCACGAGCACGGGGTCCCGTTCCGCCGCGACGTGCCCGTGGGCATCATGGTCGAGGTCCCGGCGGTGGTGATGATGATCGAGCACTTTGTCGAGGAAGTCGATTTCCTGAGCATCGGCACCAACGACTTGATTCAATACACCCTGGCGGTCGACCGCAGCAACAAGGACGTGGTCTGGCTGTACAACGCCTCCGATCCGGCGGTGCTCAAGCTCATCGACAAGACGATCAAGGCGGCGAAACAACGATCGGTGATGGTGAACCTGTGCGGGCAGATGAGCGGGAATCCGATGTACACGATGATCCTGTTGGGAATGGGCTTGAGGCAGTTGAGCGTGCCGCCGAGCGTGATTCCCGAAATCAAAAGGGCCTGTTGCAGCGTGACGATCCGGGACTGCGAAGCGGTCGCTGGCTACGCCCTGACCCTGGAAAACGCCCGCGACGTATCCAGCTACCTTCGAGGCGAACTGAAGAAGCGCTTGCCTGAGTTTGGCGCGTGAGGTTGTAGGACGGATTGCCAATCCGTCCTACGGAGAAACGCGCGTGTTATTCTCTTGCGGCGCGTAACCCAACAAATCACTAACTTTACGGACCCTGCCGCCGACGGCAGCGGCGGGGTGAATCGGACCCATGGTTCGACCACGAGTACGTATTCGTTTTCGCAAACAGGGAGACCTGCGGCTGATCGGCCACCGGGACCTGGTGCGGTTGTTGGAGCGGTTGTTTCGACGTGCGGGGCTTCGCCTGGCCATGAGCGAGGGGTTTCATCCCAAGCCGCGGATGAGTTTTCCCTCGGCCCTGGCCTTGGGAATCGAGGGACTCGACGAGGTCATGGAATTGGAGCTGGCCGAGTCCGCCGCCGCCGAAACATTGCACTCCCAACTGACCCGGCACGCAATCCCGGGCTTGAGCTTCGCGGCGGTTGATATCCTTCCGCCCGGCGCCAAGAAGGCCCAACTGCGAAGCACGACCTACCAACTGCCCGTTCCCGGCGACCGCTGCGCCGCCACAGCCGATCGCGTCGCCGCACTTTGCGGCGAGCGGTCCGGCCCGGCGCCCGAATCGCTCGTCCCCCAGGCGATCCTTGTCCGCCAATCGCTGGAAGAGATCCGGCTGGAGGAAGGGATCCTGCGTTTTCGGCTGCAAAGCAGCCGTCAGCGCTCCGCCGGACCGCGCGACGTGCTGGCGGTCCTCGGCCTGGACGACGTGGAACGCCTGGGCGGGTGCCTCACCCGCAACGAAGTGCAGTTGCAGTCGTGCGACGCGCCGCCCGCGCCCAACGCGGCCCCCCTCCCTGCCGATGCGTGCTCGCCGACCTTGCCGGGTTAAAGAGAGCAACAGCATGAAAAAGGAAATGTTGATCAATGTCTCCCAGCCCGAAGAAATCCGGATCGCCATTGTCGAAGACGGCGTCCTCGAAGAGTTGTACCTGGAGCGGGCGGGCCAGGACAACTACGTAGGGAACATCTACAAGGGGATCGTGGTCAATCTGGAGCCGAGCATCCAGGCCGCGTTCGTCGATTTCGGCGTGGGACGCAACGGCTTCCTGCACATCAGCGACATCGAGCCGCAGTACTTCCGCCAGGGCGGATACGATCCCGACAAGCCGATCGACGGAGGCACCCCGCGCCGCGCCCCACAGCCCCGCCGCGAGGAAGACGACGTGCTCGACGAGGACGACGACAGCCCGCTGCCCGTGCGAGCCCGGGGGCGCGGCTTCGGCGGCGGCCGGCCCCGGGTCAAACCGCCCATTCAGGAGATCCTCCGCCGCGGCGACGAAGTGCTGGTCCAGGTGATCAAGGAAGGCATCGGCACCAAGGGGCCGACCTTGTCGACCTACATCAGCATCCCCGGCCGGTACCTGGTGCTCATGCCGGCCCTGGGCCGCGTGGGGGTCTCGCGGAAAATCGAGGACGACGAGGTCCGCCGCCGCATGCGCGACATCATGCTCGAGATCAACCCGCCCAAAGGGCTCGGCTTCATCGTCCACACCGCCGGCGCCGACCGGACCAAGAAAGCACTCTCCCGCGACCTGGCCTACCTGCTGCGGCTCTGGAAGGTCATCGTGCGGAGAATCCGCAACCTCCCCGCGCCGGTCGACATCTACGCGGAAAGCGACATGATCATCCGCACCATCCGCGACATCTTCTCGGCCGAGGTGGATGCGATCTACATCGACGAGTCGTCGGCGTACGAGCGAGCCAACGAGTTCCTACACCTCGTCATGCCCCGCTACGTCAGCAAGCTCCAACACTACGAAGGCAAGGAGCCGCTCTTCTTCAAGTACCGCCTGGAAGAGGAGATCGCGAAGATCCACCGCCGCCAAGTGCCGTTGAAGTCGGGCGGCTCGATCGTGATCGATCAAACCGAGGCCCTCGTGGCCATTGACGTCAACAGCGGCAACTTCCGCGCCGACGACTCCGCCGAAGAGACGGCCTACCAGATCAACCTCATCGCCGCCAAGGAGATCGCCCGGCAGATCCGACTCCGCGACCTGGGCGGAGTGATTGTCAACGATTTCATCGACATGCGCAAGGAGAAGCACCGGCGGAGCGTGGAGCGGGCCATGCGCGACGCGCTGAAGCGCGATCGCGCCCGCACCAAGATCCTCCGCACCAGCCCCTTCGGCCTCGTCGAGATGACCCGTCAGAGGGTGCGGCCTGGACTCAAAAGGAGTGTCTATCGCGAGTGTCCCGGCTGCCATGGCACCGGGGTTGTCAAGACCCCAGAAAGTATGGGTATCGAGGTCGTGCGCTCGCTCATGCTGGCCGCTCAACGTCACCAGATTGCCAACGTGACCATCACCGTGGCTGAGGATGTGGCCGAGTTCCTCAATAACCGCAAGCGCCGCGATCTGACGCGGCTCGAAGAAGACGGCCGAATGACGGTGGAAATCACTGGCGCCAAGGGAGTTTCACCCGAGCACCTGGTCATCCAGTGCCGGGACGCGGAAAACCGCGAGGTCAAGCTTCAGGGCTTGTAAGAAGAGGGGAGAAGGGAGAAGGGAGAAGGGAGAAGGGAGAAGGGAGCGGAAGACCGTCAGACCGTGAGGTCAAGCTTCAGGGCTTGAAAGACGCAGCGGTCGCGGGGTACACTTAGGGCCTATCCCAAAACCGCGGTGGGCAGTCGCAAACTTCCGAAGTCTTGG
>CAYTJV010000678.1:0-4000 GCA_964438165.1 uncultured Planctomycetaceae bacterium
GGGGGCCCGTTCCCACGCAGGGGCGGGGAGGGAGGAAACTTAGGAGTAGGGTTGCATGATGGAATCCGCAGGTCGATTGGCTGGGCTGCTGGGCCGCAACGGGCGAGATATTGTGGCGGCCGTTGAGACGGCACAGGAGTTCTTGCGCGCCGGCGACGTCGGCGATCTGCTCGGCCGCGTCGGGCAGACCATCGAGGTGATTCCCCGAGCCACGCACTTCGACAAGCGGTTCATCCAGGCCTCCTACCGAGGTGACCTGACGCAGCCGCCGGATGATCTTTTGACGGGCCGTGGCGTGTTCTATATCACCGAGCAGGGCAGGCTATATCTCGACTGCACGGCCGGGCATTATCAGATGACTTGGGGATACAATCATCCAGAGCTGAACGCGCTGGTTCAGGAAGCCAGCGAGGCGGGCATCGTCTGGGACGATCACAGCAACATCCCGGGCAACACGGTGAAGCGGCTTGCCGAGCGACTCGTCGAGACCGCTAACGACGTGAAATCGGCCGAACCCGGGCTAATCGACGATCCCAAGGCCCTGAACACGGTGCTCTTGGGCGTGTGCACCGGTTCGGTCGCGGTCAATGCGGCGTTGAAGATCGCCTTGAAGCACCACGAGGTGGTGCGGCCGGGCACGGAGCCGGTGCTGATCGCCCTTAGAGGGAACTACCACGGCGCCGATTTTCTCGCCCAACGCTTGCGCGGGATGTGGAAGGAATTCTTTCACAAGATCAAGTTCGTCGAGATCGAGCCGAACGACGTCACCGCCCTTCGCAAGGCGTTCGCGACCCATCACGGCCGCGTGGCCGCGGTGTTCTGCGAGCTGGTGATGATGAACCGCGAGGCGATCCTGTTGGACGAGGACTTTGTGGGCGAGGCCCGGGTCCGGTGCGACGAGGCCGATGCCTGCCTGGTGATCGACGAGATCCAGAGCGGCTTCTGGTATCCCCACTATTTCCTTTATCATCAGTACGGCATCCTGCCCGACATTCTGGTCGTCGGCAAAGGGATGACGGCGGGGCTGCACCCGCTTTCGGCGATCGTCTATAACCGCCGCTACGACCGGCTCGCCCAGTACGACGCGATCAGTACCAACGGCAACGCCCCGCTGGCCGCGGTGGCGGGGCTGGGGTGCATGGGGCTGATCGAAAGTCAGGGTAACGAGATCGCCGATTTGACCCGCCACTACTTCGACCGGCTTCAGGAACTGTCCAATGTCGCTCCAGATTGCGTGGCGGCGATCCACGGCCACGGGCTTTTGGCGGGCGTGAAGTTCCATAAGGTCGACGACGCGATTGAGGTCCACCGCCGCCTCTTGGCGAGGGGGCTTTGGACCAGGGTGCATGCGTATCACGAGGGACACAGCACGGTCCTCACGAAGCTGGCCTTGGCGGCCGACCGCCGCGTGGCCGACTTCGTGATCGACGCTTTTTGCGAGACTCTCCGGGAGATGAACCATGGGTAAAGAACTCGGCGTGGGTGTGATCGGATTGGGAATGGGGCGCGACCTGTTCTATCTGAACCGTGAGGCCGGCACGCGGCTGGAGGTCCGCGGCGTCTGCGGCAGCACGCCCGAGAAGACCGAGCGCATTGCCCAACAAGACGGCATCCCTTTCTGGACCACGAACTACCGCGAGCTGGTCGCCCGCGACGACATCCACATTGTCGCCGTCTTCTCGCCCGACCATCTCCACGGCGAGCACTGCCTGGCGGCCCTGCGGGCGGGAAAGCACGTGCTGGTAACGAAGCCGATGGTCGATAAGCTCGGCGAGGCGGTGGAAATCACCCGCGAGGCCGAGGCCCGGCGGCTCAAGCTCTTGGTCGGCGAGACCTGCCGCTGGTACGCCGCGTTCCTGGCCCTGCGGCGGTTCTACGACGACGGCGACCTGGGCCAGATCCTCCTGGCCGAGGCCCATTACGTCCACGAGATCAAGGATTACTTTGGCCTGACGCCCTGGCGGCTCAAGGTGCCGCAGGACTTCATGTACGGCGGCATCTGCCACCCGTTGGATTCGCTGGTGTGGTTCCTCGGCGACGTGGAAGAGGTACACTGTTACGCCAACCGCGGCGGGCTGTCGGCCTATCCAATCGAGGAGAATTTCTTGTTGAATTTGAAGTTTCGCAGCGGCGTGCCGGCCCGGGTCCTTGGGGCTTACGGCGTCGTGCAGCCGCCGTGGCCGATGATGGGCATTACGATCTACGGCACCAAGGCCACGGCGACCGCCACGTTTGAGGATTTCAAGCCCGGACAGGTCCGCATCGTCTTCGACAAGCTCAACACGAACGAGCCGGCCGTGATCGACTACGCCGCGGATTTGGAAGGGGCCTACGGCCAAGGCCAGGCGGTGCGGCGCTACATGGCTCATTTGGAGGACTGCATCGTCAACGACAAGCAGCCCTGCGAAGACGGCCGCGAAGGCACCAAGACCATCGCCGCGCTGGACGCGGCCTGGCACTCGGTCAAGACCGGGCTGCCGCAGAGAGTCGTTGTACCGTGGTAATTGCATCGGAGATGCTTTATGACAGAACACGACATGGCCAAGGCCATTGCCAAGGCCCTTGAGGTCTGGACCCTGCAGAACCTGGTGAACATCTCGATCATGCTGGGCATTCTCGCCTGCGGGCTGGCGATGATCCAGGGCTACTACAAGTCGCTGGAGAAACGTCTCTCCTTGCGGGTGTCGATCGAGATCTGGAACGTGTTTACCATCCTGATGGTAGACGTTCTTCTGGCCGTGGTGGTCCTGGTCGGCTACCTGAGCTTGAATCCCGACATCATGGCCGACATCAAGATCGCGATCCCGTTCTACCCGGTGGCGGCGATCCTCTTGGCCGTCGCGCTGGTGCTGCGGCTGTTTTACGGCGGGCACGAAGCGGGCTCAAAAAACTTCTTGCGGGCGGTATACTTGATGTTTGCGGCGAACTTGATCAACATCGCGGGCTTTACGTTCGTCGCCGAGGCCCCGAGCGGAGAGTACCTCAAGACGCATCCGAGCGCGTTTTGGACCTACCTCAAGACCCATCTGCGGTCCAACGCCGATCCCAGCGGCCTGGAGCTCACGCAGATCACCTTCTATATCTGTTTTCCGATCCTGATGGCAGTGTTTGTTTGGGCCTTCTGGGCGGCGCTGCGACACCGCCCCGACGAGAAAGGCCAGTAGCGCATGGAGTGGGAGTGGAAACTGATCGAGCAAGAGTGTACCGGCTGCGGCATCTGCGCGGATGTCTGCAAGTATGAAGCCATCCGGATGACGCGCCAGATGCCCTATCCCGAGCCGGTGCCTCCGCATTGCGTCGGCTGTATGGCCTGCGTCGAGCAATGCCCTTTCAGCGCGATTGAGGTCAAGCAACTGCCGTCGGCCGTGGAGCGATAGCAGGAGGGGCGTTTGAGCATGGCCCCATCTCTTCCACGAAGGAAGACGCGAATCACGAAAACACGAAAGAACGAAATCCCGAAAGAGGGATCGGAGGGCGATGGGCGAGCATACCACTGCCTGCGTTTTTCGGGCTTTCCTCCTTTCGAGCTTTCGTGATTGTCCGATCTCCTTATTCAATCGGCCGCAGGTCTGGTGGGCACAAGGCGACCGCGGCACGACGGCCAGCCCCGGCGGGTGGATTCGCGTCTTCGGCCGCAACCTCGGCATGAAGACGCCCGGCAAGGCCGTCGTGCGTTTCAGGTGAAGCACGGGAGACGACGCCGATGTAGGTCCCGCCCGGCAGGCGGGACCTACACGCACACGGAAAACCGTTTGGTGCTCGTATGCCCTCTTCTTGGCGGCGAGGTGCCTTGATACAGGCGAATTCTGGGGACGGCACTGCTAGGCCTGGCAGCGGGCCCGGAGCAATCTGAAGCTGCTCTCGTCTCGCAGTGGCTGGCTGCATCTTCCCGATCTCTGGAAGAGGCGTGGAACAACGAGGAAGATGCCATCTATGACAACCTATCAGTAGTGTCCGGTTATAAGTCGAATAGTGACAATTGGTTACAGCAAGGGGTTTC
>CAYTJV010000679.1:0-3996 GCA_964438165.1 uncultured Planctomycetaceae bacterium
ATCACCAACCGCCCAATCTCTTGCCGACATCGCGCCACTCGCTGGTTTCGCGCGCTGCTAGCACTTGAAAGGATACGAAAAAACTACTTTGCAGTTCTCCTGCTGTCCGATAGGGCCCGTCCCACGCGCACCCGGACCGTCCAGGCCGTTTCCGGGAGCAACTGGGCGTACTCCACGATCCCAGCATCCTCCCCGCCGGCGAACCCTGTTCCCCACCTTTGGGCCTCCAGCCCTAACTCTTTGCGAACGCTCTCTCCAACAGCCCATGCCGGCTCCTTGAGGAGTTGCGCCAAGAGAACCAGGTACTCCACGTCTTGTTGTCCGCGCCGGTATGCCTTGAGCCGGATGGAAGGAACGGGGCGATCGCTGCCGGCGGGTCCGCCGGGGTAGAACAGGGCCAGCGGATCCGCTTGCTTCCACGATTGGTCGTTGCCGATCGTCTGCCAAGGGATCACGCCGTCGGAGCCCAGGCACCACGAGTCGAGACACCAGCCCAGCGGCTGCACGTTGCTCTGCTCGATCGCGTTGGTCGAGCCGTAATCGAGGACAATCTGCCCGAAGCGCTGCTTGCGATCGATCACCACCCGGCGATCGCGCCGCAGCGAACCGGCATTGACCACGTTGTAATCGAGCACGTGATCGAGGGCGTCGCGCTGCCACTGGGGGCGGGAGATATCGCAGCGGAAGGAGAGCTTGGGCCGCCGGTCGCGCTCCTCAAGTGCCTTCGCGACCCCCTCGTGGAACGCCTCGCCGAAATAGCGCAGGGCCCAGAAGTCCTGGAAGTTGGCCGGCTCGTCCAAGAGCCACGGCGACGAGCCGCGCGACCAGCCCCGCCGCTTGAAGTCGATCTTGTTGTTCAGGAATCCCAGGAAGATCGTGTCGCGCCAACCTCGTTCGGCAAAGTGTTCGGCCATCCCGCGCGCGACCTCGACAAACGCTTCCCGATACCCCGGCCCGAACGCGCGGTCCGCCCAATAGCCGCCGTTGTAAGCGGCCTCCATTTTCGTCGGCCAGTTTTCGTGCAGCGGGAGATAGAAGCACTCGATCGGCACGCCCCGCCGCGGCAGGTCGGCGAACGCCGAGCCATCCAGGTACGGCCCGAAACGGCGATCCCAGGCCGGCCAATCGAGCTGCCGGCCGTCCCAGCCCGGGGCGCAGCCATCGGCCATCGTGCCGTTTTGAGAGTAAGGCACCCGGTTGAGCACCGTGCGATGCGCGTGCGCCAGCCGGTAGTACTCCCGCTCCGCGGAGGGCAAACCGTAGCAATTCATTTCGGGCAGGAAGCTGAGGAAGTCGGGCAGGGTGAAGTCCCAGACCTCCAGGACGACCTCCAGATCGAGCGCCTCGTCGCCCGCGCGCAGGCTGAGCGTGCCCCGGTGAACTCCCGCCGAGACATCGTGCGGCACGTAGATCTCGCACAGCAGGCTCGCCGCGCGCTGCCCGGAGATCTGCTCGCGCCGGTCTGGCACCTCGACGGGGCCGTCGAGCGGCGCGATGGGGTCGGGCAGCGGCCCGAGTTTCGACGGCACGCATTGATACCGGCCCCAGGACACCGCCAGCTTGCTCTCCGGCCGGGCAAAGACGAGCGATGGACGCATCCCGCGCAGTTCGCCGGCCAGCACCACTTGAAACTCGACGAACTCATTCCGCGCGGCGTACAACTGGATCCGCTTCTGCTGGGCATTCCAAAGGTGATTGGCGGCGAGGTACTGCGGCGGGTGCTTGGGAATCAGCTCGCGCGTGACGGGATGGACTTTGTCCAAGGCATCGAGGATCGCCACGCGCGCTTTGCCCAACGTCGGCAGCGGGCCGCGAGTTTGCGTCGACTTCGGAACCTCGCCGGGCAGTGCGGGCACACGTTTGGCGCTGGCGCGGATCGTTTCCTTCGCCGCCGCTCCGACGTTGCCGGCGCCGTCCACCGCCCGAACCGCCACCTCCACTTCCGCCCCGGGCGCAAGCCCCAGGTCCCGCAGTCGCATGACCGCCTTCTCGCCGGGCCCGCGCGCGGAGGGTATAAGATAGCGCGGCGCCGGCTTGCCGTCGACCTCGACGAAGAAGCCGATCGTGCCGGCCGGGCCTGGGTCGCGCGGCGTGATCCACGACAGTTCGGCCTCGCCCGCGGGAAGAGACTCCGCATCGCCCGTCAATCGCTCGGGCCTGCCGGGCGGCGCCTTGTCGGCCGGTCCCAAAGTCACCGTGAAATAGGGGGCGCTATCGGGCCGCGATTGGCGGCTGTGTACGAACCGGTTGGGAAACAGCCGCATCGTGAACTCTTCGCCCTTTCGAGTCCACTCCGTGCCCGTGTCGTCGAACACGAGAAATCCATGGCTCACCCCTGCAATCCGGGCGGCCACGACCCTGGGATCGACCGGCACCTCTTGCCAGCCTTGGGCGTCCGGCGGGGTGGCGTCGGCCGTGCCCCACAGGCTGCCCCCTTGACCGAGCATGACCGCGGTCAGGTCGCTGCCCTGCTGGGCCCACGGCACGTCCGGGTGCTTCTGATGATTGAACGTCGAGCTGCCCGCTTGGGGCTGGTAACTCCCCGCCGTGCCTTCGACCCACTCCGAGGAGAACGTGCTGACCGTGATCCGCTTGAGGATCTCTTCCCCGCCCAGGCGAAAGTGCAGCGCGGCCTTGCGCACCACGCGGCCTTTGAGCGGCGCCGGGTCGAGATCCACCAGCGACATTTCCTGAATTGACTTCACCTTCAGCCGGCTCGCCCCGCCCAAATTGCAGTCGGCCTCCTTGCCCACGGCCGAAAACCACGTATCCCGCACGATCGACAGACGAAGCTCCTGCTCCTCGGCGGCAAGCACCCGCAACGAACAGAGCAGCCATGCAGCCAGCACCCGGACAGCGCGTTTCACTACGATTCTCCTTGCTTCCCTCACCGCCGGGCTCGTCCCGGCGGGAGGCTGATTGGCAGCTACGCGCCGCGCTGCCCTCCCTCTCCACCTCACCGCCGGGCTCGTCCCGGCGGGAGGCTGATTGGCAGCTAGGCAGCTACAGGCGCATCGCACCCAGGTCGTACTCTCCGAACGTTCCCACGTAAAACCCAAACTTGAAGATCGGCTTCATCCCCGACGCATACGCCAGGTTGTTCATGTAGCACAGCACTGTCTCCGCGGGTGACTCCTCCCAATTGCCGCCCAGCGTCAAGTGAATATGGTCGGGCACGATTCCTCCTACCGAGAGCAGGTGCGCGTGCTTCCGAGCGGTCGCGAGGATCATGTCCCGTGTGTGGACAAAGGCCGGCTCGCGGACCTCGCGCCATCGCTCCTGATGAACGAATACCAAGTGCAAATTGTACCAGAACTGCCCATGGCTGCTCCGTCGTGGCTGCGAGAGGTCGACCTCCGGAATGTCGATCTGGCACCGTTGAACGGTCGCCTGCACCCGTGGATCGGCCATCGGATGGTGCTCCGCCTGTCGGCGGACGTACTCCTCGATGGTCGCGCGGTCCACCGAGCCGACGCTCCGCAAGCCATAGTGGCGACGGAAAGCCTTGGGAAGTTCCCCGCGCACAAGATACTGCAGCCGACCTTTCACCGAACGGACCAATTGCGGCGGGCTCACCACAGGCGTGGTGCTGACGACGAACTGGCTCATGGTTGAATCGCGGAAGCAGTGCTCCAAGACGCGCACGCCATCAGGCTCCGTCGCCTTCTTGAGATCCTCAAGCCACTCGGCGTCTTGCATGGGATGTTTCCAGAAACCGTCAGGCTCCAATTCAACTGGTAGGCCGGGCGGCAATTGTCGGCGGTGTAGATCGGAGCGGGCGTGGACATCGACGCTATTATGACGCGGGGCCGTAGCTGACAATCAGCCTCCCGCCGGGGCGAGCCCGGCGGTGAGGGAACGGTGGGCGCGGAGCGGGGCCGTAGCTGACAATCAGCCTCCCGCCGGGGCGAGCCCGGCGGTGAGGGAACGGTGGGCGCGGAGCGGGGCCGTAGCTGACAATCAGCCTCCCGCCGGGGCGAGCCCGGCGGTGAGGGA
>CAYTJV010000680.1:0-3966 GCA_964438165.1 uncultured Planctomycetaceae bacterium
GCGTTAGGGGTGCGGAAGACGGGCCGGCCGGGTCCGTGGATCAGGGTCACGTGGCGCGGCGGAAGCTCGTCGAGCCCGAAGCGGACGATGGTGTGCGTCTGGCCGCCGCAGACCTCCATGATGCTCCAGGGCCGCGTGACCTGGCGGCGGATGGCTTCGACCAGGCGCTTGCACCCTTGGGCATCGCGATATTCATGGATGTATTTCACTTTGACGCTCCGTCACGGGCCCTTTGGAGTGCGGCGACTCGTCGCCGCTTTCTTTTTATTGTCCGGTAGCGCCCACGGCCGCTTGCCGCCCGGATCGATCCAATCCAAAGCGGCGACAAGTCGCCGCACTCCAAAGCGCCGGTCGCGGCCCTATGTGGTGTCTTGGTCCGTCTCCGCGGTTTCCGCGGCCTCGATCTGCTGGAGATACGAGAAAATCTCTTCCGCCTCGGCCTCATCGACCCGGCTGATGGCGAAGCCGACGTGGACAATCACGTAGTCGCCGACCTTGGCCTCCGGGGTGTACGCCAGGCACGTCTCCTTGACGATGCCGCCGAACTCCACCCTGGCCATGGGCAGCGCGTCGCGCTCGAAGATCTCAATCACCTTGCCGGGGATGCCTAAGCACATAAGCGTCTTCCTCAAGTCACGATTTTTCCACGAATCTCGCCGCAACCGCTGCCTGACCCAGCGCAATGCCGCCGTCGTTGGGTGGCACGAGCCGATGGGTGTAGACTTGAAATCCCGCTGTTAGCAGCCGCTCGCGCACGCGGCGCGAAAGCAGAGCATTCTGGAAGCAGCCGCCAGAGAGGACCACGTTGCTGCCGCCCCAGCGCCGGGCGATGGCCACGGCTAGGTCGGCCAGGGTATTGTGGAACCTCGCACTAATCCGCCCGATGGGCACCCCTGCCCCCCGATCCGCGAGGATGGCCCGCAGCGCCGGCTCCCAATCGGCCACTCCAGGATCCCCATCGGAGAGTGCAAACGAATAGGCTTCCTGGCAATCTTCGTCGGCCGCGAACTCCAGGGCCATGGCCGCCTGGCCCTCGAAGCTGATGACCGGCGGCAACCCGCACAGAGCGGCCACCGCGTCGAACAATCGCCCCAGGCTGCTGGTGCGAGGGCAGAGTCGCGGCCGGGCCAAGAGGTGCAACAGTCCGCGCAATTCCTCCCCGGAGAACCATCCGGCGGCGTACTCGGCGGCCTCGGGTCCGAAGACCTCGAAGAGGACTCCCAACGCACAGCGGCGCGGCTCCCGCACGGCGCGATCGCCGCCGGCCAGCGCGAATGTCCGCAAGTGAGCGATCCGGCGGAACTCCTGCCGATCCAGACTTCCGAAGTCTCCCAGACTTCGGAAGTCTGCGTTCATATCGCACTCCAGGGCCTCGCCGCCCCACACCGTGCCGTCGGCGCCATAGCCGGTTCCGTCCCAGGAGAGACCCAGCACCGGGCCCGCCAGCCGGTGCTCCGCCATGCAGGCCGCCATGTGGGCATGATGGTGCTGCACCCGCACCAGCGGCACGCCCCATTGCGAGGCAAGGGCCTCCGCACATCGCGTGGATGCGTAGTCCGGGTGCAGGTCGCACGCCACGGCCTCGGGCGTCACGCGGAAAAAATCCAGCAGGTCATGGATGGTCCGCCGGTGTACGTCGGCGCTTGCCGTATTGTCGAGGTCGCCCACATGCTGGCTGACGACGACCTGGCTTCCCAGGGCGAGCGCCACGGTGTTCTTGAGGTGGCCTCCCACAGCCAATACGGTTGGGCCCGAGTGACCCAGCTCGATGGGCAGGGGGGCATATCCCCGCGCGCGGCGCAGGAGTTGCAGCCCTTCGGGAGTGACGCGGGCCACCGAGTCGTCGACCGGGCGGACGATCGGCCGGTCATGGACCAGGAACACGTCGGCGATCGAGCCCAGGCGTGCGAGGGCATCCTCGGTGCTGACGGCCATCGGCTCCTCCGACAAGTTGCCGCTGGTGCAGACGATCGCCCGGCCGACTTGCTCCATGAGCAAATGGTGCAGCGGCGTGTAGGGGAGCATGACGCCGAGATACGGATTGCCCGGCGCGACTTCCTCGGCAACGTCGGCCTTCGCTCGGCCGTCGCGTCGGCGCCGCAAGAGCAGGATCGGCGACTGGGACGACTCCAGCACCCGGGCCTCTTCGTCCGTGACCTCGCACCGTGCCCGGGTTGCTTCGAGCGAAGCGAGCATCACGGCCAGCGGTTTGTCGGGCCGGCGTTTGCGCTGGCGCAGGCGCGCGACGGCTTGAGGATTGGTCGCATCGACCACAAGCTGGAATCCCCCCAAGCCCTTGAGCGCCACGATTTGTCCCGCGAGAACCGCCTGGGCGGCTTCCTCGAGTGCGGGGGGGCCGATGCCCTTGGGTTGTCCGGCGGCGTCGAGCAGTTCCAATTGCGGCCCGCACTGGGGGCACGCGATCGGCTGGGCATGGAATCGCCGGTCGGCTGGGTTGCGGTATTCGGCCTCGCACGCGGGGCACAAGCGAAAGCCGGCCATGGCCGTGCGCGGCCGGTCGTAGGGCAACTCGATAATGATCGACCATCGCGGCCCACAGTTGGTGCAGTTGGTGAACGGGTACTGGTAGCGGCGTTCGCCGGGCGTCGAAATCTCTTCCCGGCAGGCCGCACACGTGGCCAAATCGGCCGGGATCGTCGGTCGCGGCGACCCTTGGGCGGCACTAGAGCGGATGTGGAACGCTTCCTTGCCGTCTTCCGTGGGTGACGACCGAGTCACGTCGACCGTATCGATCCGGGCCTGCGGCGGATGACTGCGACGAAGCGCCGTGAAGAACTCCTCCAAGTTGACCAACGGCCCCTGGACTTCGATCCGGACCGTATCGGCCTCGTTTTGCACCCAGCCGGCAAGCCCCAGGGAGCGGGCCGTGTTGTATACGAAGGGACGAAACCCCACGCCCTGGATCACCCCGCGCACGACGATCGTCCAGCGCTCGGTCGTCACGTCGTGCGTCAGCGGTTCGGACATCGGTTCCACGAGAAGTACGGGTCGTACGGATGGCGCCAAAGCGTGCCTTTAGTCCAGTTTAGACATTCCTCGGGCCAATGGTAATGCCGAGGTGACAGAAGCGACCGGTGGCGTACGCCCCAAGGCTTCAGCTTGATCGTGAGCCCATTTCGGATAGCCAATCCCAGACAGTGGGGCATTACGACACCCCACGTCATGGAAAAAGGACTTGCGAGTGGTCGATCGCGAACGGATCGATCCGGCAGCAGCCACCACCTGCCGGAAGGATGGCCGTTCTTGGACCATCTACTTCTAGAGTGTAGTATAGATTAGGGATTCTCCCTCAAAGTTCAGTGACCGATAAAGGTCGAGTTGGCCGGGCAGGGTGTTGTATGTACTTCCGTTTTTCCACACGAAAGACGATTCAAGCCGTCGCAGTGCTTCTGCGGCTTGCGCGGGGGCCCATGGGCTATCTTCGTCTGCTGAAGTTGCTGTACATCGCCGACCGCGAACACCTGCGCACGGCACATCGTCCGATCGTTGGAACACGAACCGTTGCCATGAAAAACGGTCCGCTTCACAGCGAGGTGTACAACCTTGTCAAAGGCGAGCACCTTGACGATCCATTGTGGTCGGACCATGTCCGGAAACAGGGCTACCAGATCGAATTGGTCAAGGATCCTGGTCGTTCAGAGTTGTCCGCTGCTGAGGTGCGAACGCTCTCGGAGACGTTTGATCGCTACGCCTCGATGGGCGAGTGGGACCTGGTTGAAGTCACTCACGATTTCCCGGAATGGCTCAAGAACTACCCGGATGAGTCTGTAGATACCTCATGCACCATACCTTTTGACGATCTTCTTGAGGCCGTCGGACTCCGAGGTGAGAAGAAGCGGGCTGTGTTGAACAGTCTGCGAGAAGAGGCCGACATGAACCGCCTTTTCCCTTCCTCGTAACCACGCGGGTATCCGGTGCAAGCCGGACATACCTTCAAGTCCGGGC
>CAYTJV010000681.1:0-3961 GCA_964438165.1 uncultured Planctomycetaceae bacterium
GGCGGGGTCCGCCCTCGGGGGGCTTCCACCGCACGAGCGTCGGACCCTCGGCCGCGACCCTGCCGATAACGGCAAGAAGCAGGCCCAGCAGCCAACCGAGGACGAATCGTGTACGAGTCATGGTTTGACCCTCCTCAGAATTGCGTGACCACCTGCTCTTGCCGCAATACACCTCATGATGCCGCGGAGGCCGGCGTCGCCTTGCGCGTCTGCGTCTTCTTGATCGTCCAGTACGGCAATACGACTCCGGCGAAGACGCCCACCACGGGGCCGACGTAGGTCATGTTGTATTCCGGGTGATGAGCCCATAATATTTGGTAGAAGAAACCCTGCATACCGACCAGGGCAAACGTTGCCAGCATCACGAGGAACGGCCAAAGCCGCTTCAGCCTGGACCTGAGCGGCGTGAGCGGCAAGACGAATCCAAACAACCAGCCAAGCAACAACCCAAACAACCAGTTCCCCACGAACTCCAGCGTGCACGGCACCCGCGCCTCCGCGACCTGCATGAGCAGGATCGCTCCCAGCACCGCGCTCTCGATGGCCAGACCGATCGCCAGCCGCGTCGGGCTCACGCGGTACAGCCGGCGTAGGTTGGCAGCGATCTGCCCCGGGTGTTTCGCCTCCAGTTCAGCCGCCAGCCGGCCGACAAACTCTCGCGCCTCGGCCTTCGAGGCGCCGGCTACTTTGCGGCGATACAACTTGATGGCCTCGATCACGTCGCCCGCCAGCACCGCCTGGCGAATCGGCGCGATTTCCTCGGCCGAGGGTGAGCGGGCTGTCGAGCCATACGCCTTCTTGGGGACGTCCCGAATGACCCGCCACACAGCGTCGATCCCAAACAAGAACAACATGTATAGCCACAGCAGATTCTCGAAGTGGAAGGTCCCTTCCCAGACGTAGCCCTCGGTGATTTTCCCGATCAGGTAGAATCCGTAGACGACGGCCGCTCCACCCAGGGCCCCGAATGCCTTCCACAGCCCACCAACCGGCGGGTGTTCATCGCGCACCCAAAACCTGTCGGGATCGAGGAGCTCGTTCCAGCTTAGAAACCCCTTGGGTCCCTTGAAGTAATACAACTGCGCGAAAACCAAGGCGAACCACAAGAACGCGCCATGGAAAGCCGCCCTGTCGATCTTTTCGGTGAGCGGGCCGGGGGCGCGGACGTAGCCGGGATTCGCCTGCTGCCAGACGAGGAAGCGGTTTTCCACCCACAGCCCGTAGGCCAAAAACGCCAGCCCGATCACCAGCAGCGACGCCGTTGCCGCGATCGACCAGGGATGACGCCGCGCCCAGAACGCGGCGCGGCGCGCGGCGCTGACGGGCCGCGCGTGGATCGGCTCGTGGTTGAGGAATCGCCCCAATTCCTCCGCCAGTTCGCGCGCCGAGTGGTAGCGCAGCTCCGGCCGTTTCTCCAGGCACTTCAGGCAGATCGTCTCCAGGTCCTGCGGCACGTCCGGGTTCAGCTTCCGCAACGCGGCGGGCGGCTCTTCAATCACCTGCCGCAAGGTGTCGATGGCAGTCGCCGCGTGAAACGGCGGCCGGCCGCTCAAGAGGCAGTACAGGATCGCGCCCAGCGAATAGACGTCGCTGTGCGGCCCGACCTGGTCGTGACGCCCCCAAGCCTGCTCCGGCGGCATGTAGCTCGGGCTGCCCAGGACGGCCCCGGTCTGCGTGAGGTGGCTGTCGCTCTCGACGCGCTTCGCCAGTCCGAAGTCGGTGATCCGCGGCCGGTCGTCGCGATCGATCAGCACGTTCTGCGGCTTCAGGTCGCGGTGCAGCGTGCCGCGCTGGTGGGCGAAGTGGATCGCCTCGGCGATGGTCTTGAGGTAGGCGGCCGCGCGTGCCGCAGGGAGCGGATTGTCGCGCACGAGCTCGGCGAGATCCTTTCCGTCGACATAATCCATCGAGAAATAATGCTGGCCCTCGTGCTCGCCGACCTCGTGGATGGCGACGATGTTCGGGTGCTGGAGGTTGGCCGCCGCCTCGGCCTCGGTGTGGAAGCGTTTCACGTCCTCGACCGACGCCAACTGGCCGGCGAGAATCATCTTCAGCGCGACCTCCCGGTTGAGGCTCGTCTGCCGTGCCCTGTAAACCACGCCCATGCCGCCGCGGGCGATCTCCTCCAGCAGCTCATAGTCGCCGAAGTAGCGGACCATGGTTCCAGGGCCGGCCGAACGCGATCCGCCATGGTCGAGCGTGGAATCATCGGCCTCGGCGAGCTCCGCCGCCGCTTGCAGCGGCGCCGCGGCCCGCTGGAAGCGATCGTGGTCGGCGAAGAAGGCTGAGAGTTCCTCGGTCAGATCCGGGTGGCGCGCCAGCAGCTCCTGGCGGTCGGGCGATGGGCCCTCTTCGACCGACTTCAAGTAAGCGGCGATGATCTGGTTGACACGTTCCTCTCTTGCTGAGTCGCCCGTACTGGAGGTAGCCATGGGTCATTCCCCCTCTTGCAAGTGGTGCCGCAGGGCCTGGAGCCCGCGTTTGATTAGCCCGGCCACCGCGGCCGGACTTCGCCCGAGGTGCTGAGCGACCTGTTCCAGGGTCCATCCCCCCAGGTGGTGCAGGGTCAGGGCCTCGCGTTGGGACTCGGGCAGCTTTGCCAGGGCGTCGGCCAGTTGGACCGCCTGTTCACTCGTGATCGCCTGCTGGCTCGGAGAAGGTTGGTCCGCCGCCAACCACGATTCCAGGCGTGCCGACGATTGCTCCAAAGCGGCGTGGATCGACTGCTCGCGCCGCACGTCACGCTTTTGGCGCCCCAGGTCCCGAAACGTGTTGGCCAAGTTATGGGCCAGGATTTGCCGCAACCAAGCCGCCATTTCGGCGTCGGTCCGGCCGCGAAATTCTGTCCACCCTTGGATCGCTTGAACAAGCGTCTGCTGGACGATGTCCGAGGCGTCCACTTTGGCCTGGAGCCGCCGATCGATTTGCATCCTTGCCAGCAGGTGCAGGTACGCCCGGTAACGTTCGAGTCCTCGGCAGTCGTCGGCAGGGGGCTGGGTCATGGTTGGTCTCCTAAGAAACAAGACACCATCGGCCAGCCAGTTGGGCGCGATGGAGCGGAAATCCCGTCCAGCATACACCCTGTTCGAGGCCCAAGTTCCGTTTATCCGCAACAGCCCAACAGTATACCAGGAAAGACGTTGCGTTCCCACGATGGTTCCGCGTTCTGGCTACAGGTGCCCACGGATGGCCCGCAGCGTGCATGGTTGGAACCACGTATACTGAACCATGGCCGTTGGGCAAGAATCCGCGGGACGCTGGCGGAGTTTTTCCGCTGATAAGCACGATGGAATCGATCACGCGAACGTATTGCGAGAGGACGGGGGCGAGGAGTAGTCAGGGTCAGACTTTGAATTTCAACTTTGGGGTTGCGTCGGCGCTACGACGCCGAGGGGATCGACCCGGTCGGGGCAGGGAAAGGCTGACGGCGTCAGACTTTAACTGCGAACCGAGCAGTCGGCAAGGCACTATCAAGGGCGTCGTTTGGAGACTCGCACGATGATCGATGCGATCAAGAGGCGATAGGCTTGGCCCGTTCGAGAACCGGAGGCTCCCGAGGACTGGCACGACCGGCTCCGTAGCGACACACAGGCGATGCTTTGCCGACACCTGAGCGCGGGGACGCGACTGTTGGTCGAGTGCGGCAGGTGTAGGCTACGGCTACTTCGGGGCGTCCAACGCGACCGTCATCTTCCTGCCGGAATCGGACGGATGGCACGGAAGCCGGCGTCTCGATCAAGGGCCCATCACCAGTTCCGCCAGATAAATGGCCGTGATCTCCTTTCCCAATTTGTCGCGTTCGTGAGTGGAGTAGGGCGGGAATGGGGTCACGCCGTCAGTAGCCGGTAAGCTGACTCCTGACGCTCCGACCCCAAACGACCCCAAACGACCCCCTACCAGACCCTCCATTCCTCGCGGTAAGGCCCGGTGAGCATCTGCGACCCTTGTGCGCTGCCGACGG
>CAYTJV010000682.1:0-3961 GCA_964438165.1 uncultured Planctomycetaceae bacterium
CCACGCAGAGCGTGGGAACGAGAGAGTCTTGCTTTTTTCAGAAAGGCTGTATTGCCCATGAAAGTTGCCACCATTGCCACCAACCGCGGCACGATCCGCATCCAGCTCCACGCCGACAAGACGCCGAAGACCGTGGCCAATTTCGAGAAGCTGGCCGGCAAGGGTTTTTATAACGGGCTCAAGTTCCACCGCGTGATCGCGAATTTCATGATCCAGGGCGGATGTCCTCTCGGCACGGGCACCGGCGGACCGGGCTACTCCTTTGAAGACGAATTTGATCCGGATCTGAAGCACGACGGGCCCGGCGTGCTCTCGATGGGCAACTCCGGCCCGAACACCAACGGCTGGCAGTTCTTCATCACCCACGTGGCCCCGCCCTGGCTGGACGGCAAGCACTCAGTCCTCGGCCGCGTGATCGCCGGGCAGGACGTGGTCAACAAGATCAAGCAGGGCGACGTGATGCAGGAAGTCGGCGTGGCGGAAGAAGCCGAGAAGTAGCTGGGGCTGCGAGCCCAGACACGCCATCGCCACCGCTTCTTTCGCGGTCGTAGTAGCTTCCAATCAACGCCCCGCCGGCGCGAGGCCGGTGGGGGCAACGAGCGGAGCACCGACAAGGTGTCGGTGGGGGCTGTTGGATTGCTCAGGCCGACTTCTGCATGGCCGAGGCCTGGTTGAGCTTGTTGTAGAGCGTCTTCAGGCTGATGCCGAGCTCTTCGGCGGCCTTGGGCTTGTTGCCGCCGTGGCGGTCCAGGGCATCGTAGATCGCCTGCACTTCGAGATCGCGCAGGGTTTGGCTGGCGCTGCGCGGCGACGGGGCGGCGTGGACCGGATGGCACGGGCTGGTCGTCGGCTCGTGTACGCCACTGGCAGACAAGGCGACGCTGGCGACCGAGCGCGGCGGCGCGGCGGCGCGGAGCCGCGGCGAATGGAGCCGGCCGGGCAGGTGCTCCAGGGCGATCGGCAGACGCGGGCAGAGGATCATGGCGTGCTCGACGCAGTTGGCCAGTTCGCGCACGTTCCCCGGCCATGAGTGTGCCGAAAGGGCCTCCATCGCCTCGCAGGTAAAGACTTCGTCCTCCGTGCGGACGTTCGCGCTGAGTCGCCGGGCGAGGTGCCGAGCGAGGATGGGGATGTCCTCGATCCGCTCGCGGAGCGGCGGCACGTGGATCTCGAAGGTGTTGATGCGGAACCAAAGGTCCTCGCGGAAGTCGCCGTCGGCGACCATCTGGTCGAGCTTGCGATGCGTGGCGCAGAGGACCCGCACGTCGCAGGTAAACGACTCGTTCTCGCCCACGCGGCGGATCTCGCCGCTTTCCAGGAACCGCAGCAGCTTGGCCTGCACGGCCTTGGGCAGCTCGCCGATCTCGTCCAGAAAGAGCGTGCCGCCATGGGCCACCTCGAACAGGCCCACGCGGTGCTCGTCGGCCCCGGTGAAGCTTCCCTTGCGATGTCCGAACAGCTCGCTTTCGATGAGCGTCTCCGGCAGCGCGGCGCAGTTGATCGCCACAAAGGGCATCTCCGCCCGCAGGCTCTGCTTGTGGAGGGCCCGGGCGACCAACTCCTTGCCGGGGCCGGTCTCGCCGAGGATGGGCACGGTGCAATGGGCGGCGGCGACCTTGGCCACCAGCGCCCGGACCTGCCCCATGGCTGGCGAGTCGCCCACGAGCTCGGGGCTGCCTTCCAGGCGTTCCAGGCGACGCTGGACGGCGCGGTACTTGTTCGTGAGCTCGCGCTTCTGGGCCACGCGCTTGAGCACCGCCTGCAAGTCCACCAGCCGGCAGGGCTTGGTCAGATAGTCGCACGTGCCGTGGCGCAGCGCGGCGACGGCCGTCTCCAGCGACGACTTGCCGGTGAGCACGATCGCGTCGGTATCGGGGCAAATTTCCTTGGCCCGGGCGATCACTTCGATGCCGTTCAGCCCAGGCATGTCGAGGTCCACGAGCAGACAGTCGAAGGAGTGTTTCTCCAGCGCGGCGACGGCGGCCTTGCCGTCGCCGCAGACGGTCACTTCGTGGCCCATGCGGGGCAATTCAAGACGCATCAGCTCCTGGAGCGACTTCTCGTCGTCGGCGAAGAGGATTTTCAGACGGTCAAGTCGGTTACGCGGCGCGGTACTGATAGCTCACCTCCTTCTGCGACTGGACCAGCGGGAGACGCACGCGGAAGGTGGCTCCCTGGCCCGGCCCGTTGCTGTGGGCCTCGATCGTCCCCCCATGGTCGGCGACAATGCGGTACGAGATCGACAATCCCAGGCCGGTCCCCTGGCCTTCGCGCCGGCGGGTGAAGAAGGGCTCGAAGATGCGGTCGAGCACTTCGAGCGTCATGCCGCAGCCGTTGTCGGTCACGTCGAGCTCGGCCCAGCCGTCGCGGCCGGCCAGCTCGACCCGCACCGCACCCCCTTCGTCGGTGCTGTCCAGGGCATTCGCCACCAGGTTCAGCACCACCTGCTTGAGCTCCTGCGGATTGGCGGACACGAGTACCGGACCCGGCACGTTGAGCTGGATCTCCCTCTGCTGGTACTTGCCCAGGTGGCCGACCATCTCGACCACCCCCTGAACCAGTTCCCCAAGCTCCGTATCGAGCCGCGTGACCGGGCCGACGCGGGAGAAATCCAGCAATTTCTCCGTGATCCCCTTGCAGCGAAACGCCTCGCTCTGGATCATGCGGAGGTAGTTGGCCACGATTTTGTGGTCCGGGTTCTCCGGGTCGAGCACGTCAGCCAGGCGGCCTTCCAACGACTCGGCGCCCAGGGCGATGGCGGCCAGTGGGTTGTTGATCTCATGCGCGACGCCGGCGGCGAGGAATCCCACGCTGGCCAACTGCTCGCTGCGAACGACCTGCTTGGTCCGCTCCTGGACCTGGCGGTCGAGGTCGTCGCGGATGGCCTGGAAGCGGGCGGTCATGTCGTTCATGGCCTGGGCCAGCTCGGCCATTTCATCGTGGGTCTGGAGGTGAATGCGGTAGCCGAAATTGCCCGCCGCCACCTGCCGCGAGCCGGAAATCAGCACCCCCAGCGGCCAGAAAACCCAACGGTAGAACACGCGCAACAAGACGCCCAGCACCAAGGCCGCCCCAACGCTCGTGATCCAGGTGCCGACGATCAGCGCGCGATATTGGGCGCGGACGTCGTCGCGAAACCCTCTCATCTTGGCATGGAGGAAGCTGGGCAGCTCGGCACTGAGACCTTGGAGGGTCTCCAGCTCCGCATCGAGCCGATCGACCATGGCGTCGTCGAGGACCCAATCCTGGACGCGGTTCTGCCGGTGAATCCCCGCCAGCGATTCCTCGAACCTGCGCAGCGTCAGCCATTCCCGCTCGTTGTCGGCCATCGGCGAGCCGGCGTGGGCCTCGCCTTCCAAGAGTTCTCGGTACTCGGCCGCGGCATTGGTCACGTCGTCCAGGCCCGAGCAGAAATGGTCGCGGATCGTTTGTGTCGGCTGGAAGATACGGGCTGTATCGACATTGGGAAAGGCGGCTGCCCGCAAGCCCCGCAGCTCACTGAGCGTCACCCGAAGATCACTGACCCGGCGGCTCAGCCCCGACGCAAGCGGCAACTCGTCCGCGCGCCAGCTCAAGTCCGTGACCACGCTGCGGTACGTGTACGTGCTGTACAGGCTGCCGCTGGAGAGAATCACCACCAGCAGCAACAACAGCCCGAGCCCGACCAGGAGCTTGACGCGAATGGGTCGCTTGGCAAACACCGGCGGCCTCCGTGCCGTGCGGGGAAGCGATGAAGCTATCAGCCGTCAGCTATCAGCTTTTGGCTTCCCGATTGTCGGGATTGTGGGAGGGGGAGTGTAGCACGACTCACCTGAAGCCGGCAAGAGAAGCGGGATAATATGCGACGACTAGAGAAAATGCTGAATAGGAGGAAACGGAGGCAACGGCGGACGCCGACGACGCCAATGCTGTGCGCGGGTCTCCCGAAGAGCGCACAGGGGCCGACCGAAGGTCTCCAAAG
>CAYTJV010000683.1:0-3959 GCA_964438165.1 uncultured Planctomycetaceae bacterium
CCCATCCCAACCTCGCCCGGGTGTTGGACGCGGGCGCCACGGGGGAAGGGGTCAGGGGCCAGGGGTCAGGGGCCAGCCAACCGGAGAGAAGCTCTTCCTCCCTAACCCCTGACCCCTACCCCCTGGCCCCTACTGGCCGGCCCTACTTCGTCATGGAGTTGGTCCGCGGCATCCCCATCACCGACTACTGCGACAAGAACCACCTCACGCCGCAGCAGCGTCTGGAACTGTTCGTCCCGGTTTGCCATGCGGTGCAGCATGCCCATCAGAAGGGGATTATCCACCGCGACATCAAGCCCTCCAACGTGCTGGTCACGCTCCACGACGGGGTGCCGGTCCCCAAGGTCATCGACTTCGGCGTGGCCAAGGCGATCAACCAGCGGCTGACCGAGCGGACGATCTACACCGGCTTTGCCCACATGGTGGGCACGCCGCTCTACATGAGCCCCGAGCAGGCGGAGATGAGCGGCCTGGACGTCGACACCCGCAGCGACGTCTACTCGCTGGGCGTGCTCTTGTACGAGTTGTTGACGGGCACGACGCCGTTCGACAAGCAGCGGATCCACCAGGCGGCCTACGACGAGCTGTTGCGGATCATCCGCGAGGAGGAGCCGCCCAAGCCGAGCACGCGGGTGAGCACGCTGGGCGACACGGCAAGCGCAGTCGCCGACCATCGCAAGACCGAGGTGAAGAAGCTCGGGCAACTGCTCCGCGGCGATCTGGACTGGATCGTGATGAAGGCCCTGGAAAAGGACCGCACGCGGCGCTACGAAACGGCCAACGGCTTTGCGGCCGACGTCCAGCGGTACCTGGGCGACGAGCCGGTCTTGGCCTGTCCGCCCTCGGCCGGCTACCGTTTCCGCAAGTTCGCCCGGCGGAACCAAGGTCGCCTTCACCACGGCGGGGATCATCGCCGCGGCGCTCCTGTTGGGGACGGTAATCAGCACCTGGCAGGCGATCCGGGCGACGAAGGCCGAGCACGCGGCCGGCGAGCTGCTGGTTTCGGAGCAGGAGGCCCGCCGCGAAGCCGATCTCGCCCGCGACCAAGAGGCCCAGCAGCGCCTCGCCGCCGAGCAGGCGCGAGAGCAGGAAGCCCAGCAGCGGCGGGAAGCCGTGGAAGCGCAAAAGGTTGCCGAGACCCAGCGCCAGCGGGCGGAAAGCGAACAAAAGCGGGCGGAAAGCGAGCGGCAGCGGGCCGAGGCCAATTTCGCCAAGGCGCGGGCAGCGGTCGACGAGTATCTCAACAAGGTCACCGAGAGCGAATTGCTCTCCGTGCCGGGCTTGCAGCCGCTGCGCCGGGACCTGTTGGCCTCGGCGATGAAGTTCTACGAAGACTTCACGCGGACCCGGGCGAACGACCGCACGATCCAGGCCGACCTGGCGGCGGCCCATTACCGGCTGGGACGCATCCAGTCGGAGTTGGGCAACGACAAAGGCTCGAAAACGGCCATCGACGAGGCGATCGGGCTCTACGAGGCCCTCCGTCAGCAGGGCGACAAGTCGCTGAGCGTTCGGTCCGGTCTGGCCCAAGCCTACCACCACGCCGGGCGTTACGACGACGCGGTCAAGCTCTGCGAAGAAATCCTCGCCGCCGATCCGAAGCACGCCGAGACCCGCCGGCTGCTGGCGGGCACGTATAACTCGATGGCCAATGCGGACAAGGACCCGCCGCCGCCCGAACAGGTCCTCCAGTACCATCAGAAGGCGTTGGCACTGCGGGAAGGGCTCGTGAAGGAGTTTCCCGGCGAACCCAAGTACCTGGTCGCCCTGGGGGGCACGGTCAACAACCTCGGCGTGCAGTTGGACCGCCAGGGCAAGAACCGGGAGGCCCTGGCGATGTGTGAGCGGGCAGTGGGATACTGGACGGAGGCGCATGAGAAGGCGCCGCAGTCGATCCTGTGGGGCGGATCGCTGGCCCTCGGCTTGCAGAACGTGGCCCTCAAGCAGGCCCAATCGGGGATGAAAGACGAGGCGCTGAAGTCGTATCACCGCGCAGTGGAAGTGCGTCAGAAGCTGGTCTTCCAGAATCCGGCGGTGCCGAAACTGCGGGGCGATCTCTACAAGGCCCACGTGGCTCTGGGCGACTACCAGCGGCGACTCGGGGATGCCGCCGAGGCCAGCCGATGCTTCCGCGCCGCCCGCGAGGTCTTGGAGAACATCCCCCACGACAGCACCGACGAGCAGTTCGACCTGGCGACGATCTACGCCTCGCTCTCCGCCCCGGCGGCGAAGCCCGAGGGCGCGCCGCAGGCCGACGCGAAGGACTCGCAGCAATTCGCCGAGCTGGCCGTCCAGACGCTCCGCAACGCGATTACGGCCGGCTATCGCAACGTGAACGCGGTCAAGCACCACCAGCTCCTGGAACCGGTTCGCGAGCGACCGGAGTTCAAACAGGTCCTCGCTTCGCTGGAGAAGACGATTGAGGCCGAGAAACTGGCCAATCGCGACTCGAAGGACGACAACCAGAAACTCTCCGACAAGCAGCAGGCCGCAAAGTTGCTCCGCTCGCTGGCCGACCACGAGCCGAAGGAGGTCCGTCACCAAAGGACGCTGGCGGCGTCGCTGCACTCGATCGGCGAGATCCAACTCGGGCTGAAGAAATACGACGAGGCGGAAAAATCGCTCGCCGAGGCGCGGAAGATCCGCGAATCGCTCAAGAACCAGCAACCCGGCGATCCGGTGGCGGCGTTGGATCTGCTGGAGTCGCAAATCGCTCAAGCGACGCTGTTGTGGCAAAAGGGAAGTCACCCGGAGGCCCACAAGCTTTACCAGGATTACCTGCGGGAGCTGGAGAAGCAATTTGCCGGGCAGCGGGAAAGGGCGGACCTCCAAGCCCGTATCGCCGGCATGGAGCACGGAATTTGCCAGCGATACGGTGAGATCGGACTGTTGCAGGAGGCTTACGCTTATCGCCTGACCAACGCCAAGCAGATGAGGGCCTCCGATACATATGGCGGTTACTTTCCGCATCACCTACTTGCGACGGGACAAAACGCGATGTACCGGGAGTGCCTCCGCACCTGGACCGCGCGGTTCAAGGACGCGGAGCCTTCGAACGTTGCCGAGGCGAATTCCCTCACCTCTGAAGGGGTACTCCCGAAGGAGGAAGCCCTCGATCTGGCCCGCCGAGGACTCAAGCGGGATCCGGCGAATAAGTGGTATGTCCGTTGTTACGCGTTCGCTTGTTATCGCGCCGGACGCCCTGGAGAGTGTCTTGAGCGGCTACAGAATGTCAACTACAACAACGATCCCTACTACTGCTGCGCGAGCGTCACCGTCGACTATCTCCGCGCTCTTGCCCGGCGTGCGCTCGGGCAACAGGTCGAGGCCCGACGTCACTTTGACGAAGCCGAAGCACAATACCAGCGATCCCTTTCGGACACGCTGGCCAGCGACGGCCTGACACTTGCGCGCCCTTATCACTCGAATTGGTGGGAACTGCTGATCAGTCAAGGGGTGCGGGCCGAGGCGTGGAGAGAGGTTCGAGGAGAGACACGGGCCCCGGATCCGTGGAGGCATCTGATCCAGGCCCGTGCCTACGCAAGGCTTGGTGAAACTCAAAAGGCCGAGGCCGAGTTGGCCGCCACCGATGCCGCGACAGCGAAGGCCCCCGAGTTGTGCCTGGCCCGGGCGCGGGTCTTCGAGCGTATCGGCAAGATCGAGCGGGCCGAGGCCGAGTTGCAGAAGGTCGCCGATCAGGCCGGCAAGGATCCCATGCCGTGGATCCACCGTGGGCGGTTCTATGCCGAGCGGGGCCAGCAGAAGAAGGCCGACGCCGACTTCGCCAAGGCGGCCTCGCTCACGCCGGGCGAACTGAACAAGTTCCTCGAGGCCGGCTGGTGGGCCGTGGGGCCGTATCCCCGCGAGCTCGCCGAGTTCTGCCCGCCGGAGTTCGACCCCGACCCTGCCAAGCCGGTTCATATCGTGGATCCGAAGGCGTGCCTTTCTGAACAACCTGT
>CAYTJV010000684.1:0-3953 GCA_964438165.1 uncultured Planctomycetaceae bacterium
GGGACCAGACCCAGGATGCGCCGGTTGTCCCGGAAGGAACCCACATGCAGAACGGGCGGAAGGCCCACCGCCTTCCAAATTTCCTTGGGGCCCGGACCGGCCAGATCCGCCGCTTCCGGGACCTTGAGGCCGGCCTTGGCGTGAGCCACCGCCGCGCAGCCCGTGTCCAGCACGATGATGTCGTTGGCGATGAGGGACTTGGTCAGGTTCACGTGCCCGAAGTCCTGCTTGATCTTGGGGTTGTTGCAGCCCACCACGCCGGCCACGCCGCGGATACGGCCTGCCTGGATGCCGTCGTTGAGCGGCCGGTAGCTGGGCCGGTACCTGCCGCCGAGGATGGTGGAAATAACGTCCTTGGTGAATCCGGCCACGATCGGCTCGCGGACGTCGGGAATGTGTACCTTGGCCGGGTCGCGTCGCTTGTAGTTCTCGATGGCCACGCGCACGATCTGGCGGGCCGTTTCCATGGCCGAATCTTCGTGGAAGGGGATGTACACGGAATCGGGGAACTTGGCCTTCGCGCTGGTCGATACGACCTTCGTGTGGAAGCACTTCTGAAGCTCGGTGATCGCCGGAAAGACGCACTGCACGTCGACCAGCATCACCTCGACCGCGCCGGTTATCACGGCCAACTCCTGCTGGAGGAAATTGCCGGCAACGGGAATGCCGTGCCGCATGAGAATCTCGTTGGCCGTGCAGCAGATGCCGGCCAGGTTGATCCCCTTGGCGCCCACGGCCTCGGCTTCGGCCACCAGCTCTGGGTCCCGGGTGGCCGCTACCAGCACGTCGGAGAGCGTCGGCTCGTGGCCGTGGACGAGAATGTTGACCTCGTCCTTTTTGAGCACCCCGAGGTTCACGCGCGAGCGAACTGGATTGGGCTCGCCGAAGAGGATGTCCGAGGCATCGGTGCCGATCATCGAGCCTCCCCAGCCGTCGGCCAGCGCCGTGCGAGCGGCCGCAAGGATGATGTGTTCGGCATCATTGTCGACCCCCATGTTGGTCATGTGGAGGCCGGTCACGACCTCGCGGTCGACGCCCCGAGGAGTTGCGTCGGCCGCCGCCCAGTTCTTGCGCTGCTGCTCGGGAGCGCGGGTCAAGTTGAACAAAGTGCCTTCCTGCTTGCCGAAGTCCGCCAGCAGCCGTTCCGCAAGCTCCTTGGCGATTGCTTCATCGCTGCGTCCGTCTTGCGAAATGCCATGCTCGGCCGCCAGGGCACGGAGCCTGGCCCGGCCACGGATCTTGTAGACCTCCGATTTGCCCTCGGCGGCCATAAGCAGCGCCTGCACCACCTCGCGCCCGTGGTCGCTGTGGGCGGCCGTTCCCGCGGCGATGTGACGGAGCAGGTTTCGGGCCACAATGGTATCGACGCCCGCCCCGCAGATCCCCACCGCCGCCCCCTTGCCGTCGGGGTTCACCCGGCAGGGGCCCATGAAACAGTTCCGGCAGCACAGGCCGAGCTTGCCGAACTTACACTGGGCCTTCTGCATTTCCAGGCGGTCCCAAACCGTCTGAATGCCGGCTTCCCCCGCCAGGATAATCATCTCCTGGGTGGCTGCATCCCCCGAGCGCCGCATCACTTCCACCACATCGATCTCCTTTCGTATTACTACTCTGCCAGTTGCTTCTCCAGCGCCACGGCAATGCCGTTGACGGCTTCGACGAATGCCGCGTCGTCCGGGGTGGCCGGGCGTCCCTCCAGGTCGGCCGCAGCCAGCTCGCGACAAAACGGCAGCCCACCAAGGATCGTCTGCCCCGTCAGCGCCCCGCGCAGCACTTCGTCTTCCCGCGGCTCGCGAAGCTTGTTGACCACCACAAACAGCCGCTGGATGCCGACGTCCTTGGCGAGCGATTGAATTCGATTTGCGGTCTGGACACTCCGCATGCCGGGCTCGACGACCGAGATCATGGCGTCGACGCCGCGGGCCGAGGCGCGCCCCAAGTGTTCCAGCCCCGCCTCCATGTCGAGAATCACGTCGTCCGGGATTCGCAGCAGAAGGTGTTGGAGCAGGGCCTTCAGGACCGCCCCTTCCGGACACATGCACCCCTTGCCGCCCCACTCCACGGTCCCGAGCACCAGGAGGCGGACCCCGCCGACCTCCACCGAGAAGCGGCCGGGCAGATCGTCCACCTTCGGGTTGAGCGTAAAGAACCCGCCCGCCTGCTCCTTCGCGCCGGTCCGCTCCAGAATCAGATCGCGCATTCCGGAGATCGGCTCGGGGAGATGCTTTTCGGGAACTCCCAGGGCACTTCCAAGATTCCCGTCCGGGTCTGCGTCAATGGCAATCACCGCGCGATGCAGACGGGCGAAACGTTGAGCAAGGGCAGCCGCCAGGGTCGTCTTTCCGACGCCGCCCTTGCCGACGATGGCCAACTTCACTTCATCCCCACTGGTTCAATCCAAAGCTGCCGTTAGGCCAACTCCAAGTTGGTATCCCATGATTGTATGATGCCCGATGCCCGGCGCTCAACCACAAATACCAGGTGTCTTGCGGCGAAAGCTCGCGAAATTCTGCATCTGATTCTTTCCCCAAATGCACAACACAAGCTCGCATTGTACAAGAAATCATGCGGCCTGGGAACTTGAACGGAGACCAAATCGAGACGGCACAACGGCTATCGGGAATTTAGCGATTTCATCCAGACATAATTGATATTATTGTTTCCGACCCGTCCTTGCAAGGAGCCCCCCCGGAATCTTCCTTGCCTCGGGAACATCTTAGGGTGCAAAATTGAGCAGCAATGCTGCATATCATTAGAGGTATAGTGATGTTTCTTGCCGGAAAGTAGTAGGCACACTCCGTGTGCCGTAACCCGGGAGAGCGTGTGCCGTAAGCGGCGAACGGCACACGGAGTGTGCCTGCTACTGTTAGGGAGATTTGAGCGATGAAATGCCCTGGCCAAGACAGAGCCTACTGGCACGGTGAACGGGTGTTTGAGGTCCCCTGCCCCAAGTGCGGCTCGACCGTGGAGTTCTTCCGAGACGAGGTTTCGCGGCGCTGCAGCCGGTGCGGGCACCGGCTCAGCAACCCGCGAGTTGCGCTGGATTGCGCGAGCTGGTGCGATCAGGCGGAAGCGTGCATGGGGCTGTCGCGATCGCGCCTCATCGCGCTGGGGCGGGAAGACACGGCACTGGCGGGCCGGCTGATCCAAGGGTTGGAGGAGGTGCTTCCGCAAGAGCCTGCGAAGATCGCCCGGGCACTGCTTGTGTTTCAGCACGCCAGGGAGTTGGCGTCGGCGGCTGGCGTCAACCCCGTGGTGGTGCTTTCGGCCGCCTTGCTCCTGGAAATGGACGGCGATCTGGAACCCGATTCAGCGATCCCGTCGTCCCAGCACGCAGGCGAAGGCGGCGGTTCGCCGTGCTGCCGAGAAGTTCTCTCTCGCGCCAGGCTCGACGACGAAAGCATCGCCAGGATTGACGCCCTGCTGGACGATTTCCGCCATCGCCGCAACGAGGAGTGTGCCGAGGTCCGGGTCCTGCGAGACTCCCTGACGCTGGCCGACATGACCGTCGCCGATCACCCCGCCGACCTTCGAGTCTTGGAGAGCCAGATCGAGGACCAACTTCAAACCGATGCCGGCAAGACGTGGGCACGGTCGCTATTCCAGCCGATTACCCTAAGTGCAAGCTCCGCGTCTTCCCCCTCGAATGGCGCACCCCATCACTAGCAGCAAACGGTTTTCCACGCACGCCTCGTCAACCTTGAGAGCAGACAGATTCAACAAGGCCCCACCGACCCCGCGTCTATGACGACGAAATCAGAGTCTCTCGGAGGAGTCATTTACTATATCTGTCCTGTTCCGGACGACCTGCCGGATCGCTCTCGCTGGGCCGGGCTGAAGGCGATCGGGATCGCGATTAGCGCGACACAACGCGGTGGCAAGGAGTGTAATGAAGTCCGCTATACCTCACGCGGCGAGGAATGTCCGGTTATCGAATAGCTGAAAATTGCGGG
>CAYTJV010000685.1:0-3951 GCA_964438165.1 uncultured Planctomycetaceae bacterium
GACGCTTCTGGAGGAATTCGAGCACCGAATCGGTGATGATGTCGGTCACGTAGCCCGAGTGCTTCGTGCGCCGGCCCATCTCGATAAGCACCGGATCGTAGTACGCCCCCTGTCCCGGCAGGATGTTCCAGTAGTCGAACCCCGTCGGATCGCTCCCCAGGTGCCACTTGCCGATCATGGCGGTCTGGTAGCCGGCCTTCTGGAGCAGCTTGGCGACGGTCGGCTGGCTGCCGTCGAAAAGCGTCTCGTTGCGGATATAGCCGTTGATGTGGCTGTACTTGCCGGTGAGAATCACCGCCCGGCTCGGCCCGCAGATCGAGTTCGTGCAAAAGCAGTTGGTAAACCGCATCCCCTCCTTGGCCAGCCGGTCGAGGTTCGGCGTCTGGTTGATCTTGCTGCCGTACGCGCCGATGGCATGGGCGGCGTGATCATCGCTCATGATGAAAAGAATGTTCGACCGCTGCGAGGGGCTTTCCGCGGCGGAGCACAGGTTCGCGGGCCGCAGCCACAGGCCGCCCAGGAACGAGCCGATCAGCAATAGATGGGTCAATCTTGTGGACATCATTGTGCCATTCTCCGTAACTTCGTTGGTTCACTCTGCACGCGGAACGCGGCCTGGTAGCCGAATTCGCCAGAATTCGGGTCGTCTCCAACGACGATTCCCGAAGTCTGGCGACTTCGGCTACGGCCCGACTATGATGGTAACTGACCCCTCGCGCCCCGTCCATCGTCCCGAGCGCGTGTGCGTTGACTTTGGCTGGCCGCGCGGCATAGACTAAGAGTAGCTCCATGACTTTTGAAGAATTGGCAGGTAGGATCATGAAACTCAGGATCGAGATCGAGCGGGAAGACGACGGCCGATTTATCGCCGAAGTACCCGAACTCCCTGGCGCAATGGCGTACGGTCAGACCCGCGAGGAAGCCACGACCCGCGTCCAGGCACTCGCGCTCCGCGTGCTCGCCGACCGGTTAGAGCACGGCGAGGAGGTTCCTGATGTCGTTGAGGCCTTCCTGGTGGTGCCATGAGTGTATGGAGATCCAGCAGAGCGCGGCAGGTATTGGCTGCCCTGTTGCGGATCGGGTGGACTGTCAAGCGCCAAGCTGACGGCTCGCATCGTGTGCTGGAGCGTCCAGGCTGGCAGGATTTCGTGTTCGCTTTTCACGACGGCGAGGAGATTGGCCCTCGCATGTTGGCGCGGATCGCCAAACGCACAGGACTCACTCCGGAAGATCTGTGACATAAGCATCCCTGTTATCGACGCCTGACCAGAGCAGGCCAATCCACTGGGGCGTCGAATTCCGCGGCATTCCAAGCGACTTCTGCCAGCACGGGCGGGACGCAGCGCGCGGCGAGTTCCTGGCGGTTCGTAGCGATGCTCGGATCATCTCCCGGCGGGACGGGATGATTCAGCACGATTCCCGCAACCTCCAGCCCGTCGCGAAACGTGGCCGCGGCAATCAGCGTTTGCAGGGTCTGGTTGATCGTGCCGAGGCTGTTGCGGGCAACCACGACGAGCGGCAGTCCGAACTCGCAGGCAAGGTCGGCCACGTACTCGTCGTCGCCCAGCGGTGACATCAGCCCGCCCGACCCTTCAACCAAAATCACGTCTGACCGCCGGCGCCAGTACTCCAACCCGCGGCGAAGCAACTCGGGATCGAGGCGTTTGCCCTCCTCGCGGGCCGCCAAGTGGGGCGCCAAGGAGGCCGAGAAGCGTTGCGGGCAGACGCGATCCAGCGGACCCGGCCGCCCCGCGGCCTCCCACAAGGCCACCGCGTCGTCCGAGACCAGATTACCTCGTACACGGCGACAGCCACTCGCCGCCGGTTTGTACACGCCGACCCGATAGCCCGCGGACGCAAGGGCCCGGGCGATCATCGCCCCGACGTAGGTCTTCCCCACCCCGGTGTCGGTCCCGGTCACAAAAAGTCCCGCCGTCTGTTTCCGCTTCATGGCGATCATGGTAGCATCGGATGGCGAAAAGGGGTATCACTGGGAGCCGCGCAGCTCACCCGCGGCCGCGATGAGAGGATTCAGGGTTCGGGGTTCAGAACTCCCAAACAACGTCGATTTCACATTCTGAACCCTGAACCCTAATTGAGGAGGGGACTATGAGAAGACTATCCGGCTTTGTTTCGGTCGTCGCTGCGGTGCTTTCGCTCATCGGCACGTCGGCCGCCTGCTCGGAAGACTGGAAACCCAAGGTCGATGCTCTGGTGAAGCCGGCGGTCGAGAGCGGCGCCGTCACGGGGCTGGCCATCGGCGTCGTGTACGGCGACAAGGCGCAGACGTTCGGCTACGGCAAAGTCTCGGCCGCGTCGCAGACAGCCCCCGACGAAACCACCCTCTTCGAGATTGGCTCGGTCACGAAGGTCTTCACCGCCCTGGCGCTGGCCGACATGGCCCGGGAGAAACTCGTTTCGCTCGACGATCCGGTGCGCAAATGGCTCCCCGAATCGGTTAAGGTTCCCAGTCGCGACGGCAAGGAAATCACCCTGGAGTGCCTGTCGACGCACACCTCGGGCCTGCCGCGGCTGGGGCGTAGTCTCGAGCTCCAGGCGCTCCGCAATCCGCTCAATCCCTTCGCGCAATTCACCGTCGACGAGCTCTATGCCACCTTGGCCTCTTCGCGCCTGGCGTGTACGCCGGGCACGAAGTGCGCCTACAGCAATCTCGGCGTGGGGCTCTTGGGCCACGTGCTCGCGCGGCGTGCCGGGCTGAGCTACGAGGAGTTAATCCAGCGGCGCGTTTGCACGCCGCTCGGCATGACCGAGACGCGGATCACGCTTCCCGACGCCTTGAAGTCGCGGCTGGCCGAGGGGCACGACATCGACGGCAATCCGCTGCCGCCGTGGAACATCGCCACGCTGGCCGGCTGCGGGGCCTTGCGATCCAACGTGCGTGATCTGCTGCGGTTGGTGCAGGCGAACCTTGGGATTCTGAAAAGCCCGCTGGCGGAGGCGATCCAATCGACCCACAAGCCGCGGCTGGACATCGGGCCCGGCCAGGCGATCTGCCTCGGGTGGCACCTGCGAAAGGCCGAAGGGATCCTCTGGCACAACGGGCAGACCGGCGGGTATCACAGCTTCGTGGGCCTGCGGAAGAATCCGCCGATCGGCGTGGTCGTCCTGGGAAACACGGCAGGTGGAACGGTCGATGCAGTCGGCTACCGCCTGCTCGACCTGCTGGCCGGCAAGGAGCCGAAGCCGCTGCCGCTCAAGGTCCCCATGCGCGTCAATCCGGCGATCCTGGAGCAATACGTGGGCAACTACGAGATGTACCCCAACTTCATCCTCTCCGTGACTCGGGAGGGCGGTCGGCTCTGGGTGCAGGCCACCAACCAGCCGCGTTTGGGAATTTACCCCGAGTCGGAGACCAAGTTCTCCTATCGCGCGGTGGACGCGCGGATCACGTTCGTTCGCAACAAGGAGGGCAAGGTCGATAAGCTGATCCTTCATCAACACGGCCTCGACCTGCCCGCCTGGAAGGGCGGCCTGATCATACACTTCGGCGGGCAATTGTTCAAAGGGCTCAAGGGCATGAGTGGGCCATCGGCCAAAGGAACGGAGCCAAAGCCAGAGAAGTGATTGACAGCGGAGCGGGGGGAGCCGTAGGCTAGGGGGTGAACGTGCATCGCGCTGCGGCGAATCCTGTGCGTAAGAGCGTCGAAAGGGCGAGTGACCATGTCGGTGATCTATCGCGTCAATATGTCGGAGCTTTCCGTGTGTGTGGAATCGGGCGAGGGGTCCCGGTATGAGGACCTTGGCGGCCGAGGGCTGACGTCGATGCTGGTGGCCGACGAGGTCCCGCCGCAGTGCCATCCCCTTTCCGCCGAGAACAAGTTGGTGATCGCGCCGGGAGTGCTCACCGGCACGGGCGCGCCGTGTGCGGGCCGGTTGTCGGTGGGGGGCAAGAGCCCGTTGACCGGCACGATCAAGGAGAGCAACTCCGGG
>CAYTJV010000686.1:0-3935 GCA_964438165.1 uncultured Planctomycetaceae bacterium
GCAAGGCCATCGAGCTCGACCCGAACTACGCATGCGCCCACCTCAACCTCGGCGTCGCCCTGTTCAACCAGGGGAAACTGGATGAGGCCATCGCCTGCTACCGCAAGGCCATCGAACTCGACCCGAAATTGGCGCTGGCCCACAGCAACCTCGGCGTCGTCCTGAAAGATCAGGGGAAGCTGGACGAGGCCATGGCCTGCTACCGCAAGGCCATCGAACTCGATCCGAAATCTGGCGGGGCCCACACCAACCTCGGCATCGCCTTGGGGGATCAGGGGAGGCTGGACGAGGCCGTCGCCTGCTACCGCAAGGCCATCGACGTCGACCCGAAATTGGCACAGGCGCACACCAACCTCGGCAACGCCCTGAAGGACCAGGGAAAGCTCGACGAGGCCATGGCCTGCTACCGCAAGGCCATCGAACTCGACCCGAAATTCGCCAACGCCCACTCCAGCCTCGGCGTCGCCCTGAAGGATCAGGGGAAGCTTGACGAGGCCGTCGCCTGCTACCGCAAGGCCATCGACGTCGACCCGAAATTGGCACAGGCGCACACCAACCTCGGCAACGCCCTGTTCAACCAGGGGAAGCTAGAGGAGGCCATCGCCTGCTACCGCAAGGCCATCGAACTCGACCCGAAATTCGCCTTGTTCCATTACGCCCTGGGCGTCGGGTTGCGGAACCAAGGGCAATTGGACGAGGCCATCGTCTGCTTCCGCAAGGCCGTCGAGCTCGACCGCAAACTGCCATGCGCCCTTCAAGACCTGGGGGCCGCCCTATGGGACAAGGGGCAAACAGGCGAAGCGATCGGCTGTTTCCGTCGGGCTACTGAACTCTATCCGACGCGGGTCGAACCGCACATGAATCTGGCATGGCATTTGGCGACCACTGCCGACTTGAAGCTGCGTGATCCGGCAGCGGCGGTCACACACGCCCGGAAAGCCGTCGCATTGGCGCCCCAAGACGCCAACGGCTGGGACAACCTGGGAGTGGCGCTCTATCGCAGCGGAGAGCACCGAGCCGCCGCGGATGCGTTAGAGAAGGCCCGGCAGATGCGGGGCGGCAAGGACCCGGAGCACGGGTTCTTTCTGGCCATGACGTACTGGCGGTTGGGGCAGCAGGAACGGGCCCTGGAGCAGTATGCCGCGGCGATCCGCTGGCTCGAAGCCGGGAAGCGGTCGCAGGAACAGCAGCGCTTTCGGGATGAGGCTGAGACCTTGATGCAGATCGATGCGAACAAGCGACGGGGCATTTTGGAGAAATACGTCCCCTCCCCGACCGTTCCAGACAAGAACCAAACTAACGGGGATCGACGATCCACACACAAAGCCGGCCGGTGAGCCTGTACTGCCAAGCACTTCTCACCGGCCGGAGCCTGAAGGCCCGGGCCCACGGTCCGCGCGCCCGGTCCCGACGGCCTTTTGATTGTACCGCGCGGACCAACACGTCAAGAAGGGAAATTGGTCATGTACCGCAAGAGTTTCAGTCTGTTGGTGGGCACTGGTGTCTGCGCGGCGCTCGCGCTGGCCACGATGGAACGGCCGGCCCGGGCCGCGGAGCCGCAAACGCAATCGATTACCTTTGCCCTGGTTTTCATTTACACGGGGTTGGAGGGCGATCCTAGTCAACTCTCCGATTACATCGGCGAGAATATCATTGGAATGCTCTTCAAGGGGCTGCAAGATACGTCGGGCAGCGCCGACCTGGACTTCGCGAGCGACTCGCCGCCCTGTCATGGGGTGTCCGTGGCGGACACGTCATGGCCCCTGTGGTCCCTGCCCGTCACGATTCTGAACAAAGGGGGTCCGGTCCCGGGGACCCTTCTTCGTGCTCCAGGCCAGCCGGTCCCGCCGGAACACACCCTTCTGCGTGCGGCGGACATTACCGATGTGCGTGCCTGTTGGCTCAAACGCAACGGCAGCCTCGAGGCCTACGTGCAGGAGAGCCCCGATGCCCACACTGGGGAAGCGTTCTTCATCATTACCGCCAACTTTCCGGTGAGAAACTGATGGCCGCACGGTGAGGCCGCGACACGAACCGGCCGGTGAGCCTGTAGCGCCCCGATGCGCACCTCACCGGCCGGGGCCTGAAGGGAACGAGCGAAACGGTCCGCCCGCCCGGTCCCAGTGTCGTTTCATGATATCGCGCGGGCCAAGAACCTTGTTATGGGGAACGTGAACCATGAACACTTCAATTCGAATGGCTGCCCTGCTCGTCGCCGGCGCCGTGGCAATCGGCGCTCGTCCGCACCCGGCCTGGGCCGGCAAACCGAGTGGGGGAGGTAGCTCAGGCGGCTACACCTTCGTGACCCTCGACAACCGACCGGGACTGGCGACAAGCTGGGTCAATGGCGTGCGAGAAGCCAGTGGCTCGTTTGTTTGCGTGGGCAATCTGGACGGAGTCGACGGCGAGCAAGCCGTCGTCTGGCAGGTGACCCCCAGCGGTTCCACTTACACGGTCACCACCCACTACCTGGCCGGTGGGCAGTTCGCCGAGGCCGTCAACGCTGACGGTGGAATCGTCGGGCACCGTTCAGCGTTTGACGCGAACACGCAGCTTTCGTTGGACACCGGACTGTACTGGCCCGACCGCACGTCGATTCCGCTGCCGCTCCCGCCCTTGGCGGGCGACAACGGAAGCGTGGCTTCGGGGATCAATGCCGCCGGCGTGATCGTGGGACGGTCGATCTACAAATACCTCGAAGACGTCAACGGCGATGGCCTCCTGGACGTCGTCGAAGAGGGTACGGCGGTTGCCTGGCGCGCCGTCGTTGTCAACAACGTCCTCCAGATTCAGGGGCCCTTTGCACTTGGTGCGCCATCCGGTCCGGTGGAAGGTGCGGCATACGACATCAACGAATGCAATGCCGACGGATTTGCCCAGGTGGTCGGGAACACCACGGCCGGTCCGGTCCGCTGGGAGGTGGATTGCCTGAGTCCCACGCTGGCATCCACGGGCCCCGTGTCCCTTGTGCCCTCGAACAAAACGGCCCACGGAGCCGCTCTGGCGATTAACGATGCCGGCGACGCCTGTGGAGACAACACGGCGCTGGCGTTCCGCTACCTGGCCGGCGGAGTGTTTCAGGAGTTGTCGACTCCGCGAGGCGCTTCTTCCGAGTCGCGGGATATCAACGACAGTCGCCAGGTCGTGGGACAGGTATTCGAGCCTGGGAAAGGCACGTTCGCAGCGTTGTGGCAAGCCGACGGCAGCCGCGTTTACCTGTACAGTTTCCTGGGCCGTACCTCCGACTGGGAGCGGATCTGGTGGGGCACGTCGATCACCGCCAACGGCACGATTGGGGCCGTCGGCGCGAAGAAAGGCACGGCTGGGAATGAATCGCGGGCCCTGCTGATGATCGCGAAATAGGCGTGGCCGTCGCGGGAGTACAACCGCGCAGATGCCCCTGCTCGGAACCTGGGGATAAAAGGGGGCAGAAGCATTTTGGCAAGATACACAAGAGTAAACAGTTCTGCCCGGTTGTTTTCCGTTCGACGGCCGCTGGCCACGTCCTCAATGCCCGTGTCACCCTGTCACCCTGTCACGGCGGCGAAGGAGGCTTTGATCCCGCATAGAATCGAGCCAAGTTGATCCCGCCCCGCAGTTCCTCTTCGACGAGTTTGATCCGCTGCTCCAGGCGTTCGATCCGGCGTTGCAGCACCAGGACCATTTGGCCTTCCGGGTCCTGATGCTTGGGCCGAGGGACGGAAGGGTAGTTGAGGTGCCGCGCCAGGGCGGAGAACAAGAACAGGGGATCCTTCTGGCGGTTCGCCAGGGCGATCTTTCCCTCTTTCTCGCCAAACAGGACCGGTTTTTCCGGATCGCCTTTCAGGGCCCGGTAGTGCTCGCTGCGCACGAAGATCAGGTCCGCGATTTCGACGATGCCGACCTGCCGCCGCCCGGTTGTTAACCCCCCCCCCCAGGCCCCGTCTCAAAACGGG
>CAYTJV010000687.1:0-3929 GCA_964438165.1 uncultured Planctomycetaceae bacterium
ACCCCGAAGCCCTGCTTCACATCACCGAGGTACACGCGGTAGGCATCGATCTGGGCACGACCAACTCCGAGGTGGCTTGGGTCGACGAGTCCGGGCGCACAGCCATGCTCCGCAACGGCGATGGGGACTTGCTCACGCCGGGCGTGGTGTGTTTCGACGACGCCGAGATCATCGTGGGCAAGGAGGCTGTGCGGGCGGCGGCCGCCCAACCCGATCGGGTGGCTCAGTGGGTTAAGCGCGACATGGGCTCGCCGGTCTACTCGCGGCCGATTCGCGGCCAATACCTCCCCCCGGAGGTGATTCAGTCCTGCATCCTCCGCAAGCTCCGCGGCGACATCGTGGGCACCGTGGGGACCGCGGCCAAGGCGGTCATTACCGTGCCGGCCTATTTCGATGATCCCCGCCGCAAGTTCACTGCCGACGCCGGGGAAATGGCCGGGCTCTCGCTGGTCGACATCGTCAACGAGCCCACCGCCGCCGCGTTGGCGTTCGGCGAGGTGCTCGGGTACTTGTCGCCGGCCGGGAAGGTGCTCCAGGAAATGGTCGTGATGGTCTACGACCTGGGGGGTGGCACCTTCGATGCGACCCTCTTGCGGCTCGCTCCCGGCGATATCCGCACCCTGGCCACCGACGGCGACGTGCAGCTCGGCGGACACGACTGGGACTGCCGGCTGGTGGCCTACGCCGCCGAGGCCTTCAAGCAGGCCCACGGCTGCGATCCGCGCGACGATCCTTCGGCCCTGAACCGCCTCTACGGAGAGGTGGTCGAGGCCAAACACGCCTTGAGCGCCCGAGCGCGGTCGCTCATCCGCGTGGAGTATCAAGGCCGGACCGCGGAGATTCCCGTCGCCCGCGAACAATTCGAGGAAATGACCGCCGATCTGCTGGAGCGCACGGCGTACACGATCCGGCAACTGCTTTCCGCCGCCAAGCTCCAGTGGAAGGACGTGTCGCGGATTCTGCTCGTCGGCGGCTCGACCCGCATGCCCATGGTCTCCCGCAAGCTCCAGGAGCTTACCGGGATCGTGCCCGACCGCACGGTCAATCCCGACGAAGCCGTGGCCCGCGGCGCGTCGATCTACTGCAAGTACTTGCTCTCGTCGCCGGAACAAGGGGGCGCCGGCAGCACGTTCCAGGTGACCAACGTCAACTCGCACAGCTTGGGGATCGAGGGCATCGACCCGCAAACGATGCGCAGGATCAACGTGATCCTCATTCCCCGCAACACCGCATTGCCGACCAAGTGTACCGAGAAATTCATGACGAAATCGGAGGGGCAGCGGTCGATCGTCGTTCAGGTGCTCGAAGGCGAGAGCTCGCTGCCCGGCGATTGCACGGCGATCGGCCGGACCGTGATTCGCGACTTGCCCAACGGGCTTCCCAAGAACTGGCCCATCGAGGTGACGTTTGAATACGGCGCCAACGGCCGGCTCATGGTTCGCGCGGTGGTGCCGGGCACGCACCACGAGACGAGCCTGGAGCTGGAGCGCGACGTGGGATTGTCGCACGAAGGGATCTCGCGGTGGAAGCAGGTAGTTGGGGGGATGGCGGGGTTTGCGGAGTTCGAGGGGATGCTGGACGAGGTGCTCAACCTGCCCGCGCTGGCGCGAAGGGCCGGCCCGAAACAGTCCGCCGCGACGCCGACTGCCGCCATGCCGCCGACCATCTCGGCTGCGGATGCCGCGCGCTGGGATTCGGGCCCCGCTTTAAGGGTCCCCATGCCGGCGATGCCCGGCGGCGGCGGAATTCCATCGGCCTCTCTGGCCACGCCCTTCGCGAAGCCTCAGGGTGTGCCACCCGACCCGATCCTGTTTCAGCCCATCCCGGAGCCGGCCCAGCACGCTGCCAGCCCAACGGAACCCACCGTGGCCTACGTGCCCTCGCCGCTGTTTTCCCAGCCTGCGCCGAGCCCCTTCGCTCCCTCAGGGCCGGCGCCTACCGCGCTCAGCGAGCCGCAAGCCGTCGGCGGCATGCCTTCGATGGGCATGGTGGAAATGCCGGGCGGAATTCCCCTGGCGGGCACGGCGATCCAGCCGGCGGGGCTGGTTGTTTTGAGTGATCTCGGACTCGAACGCGCCAAGCCCCCGCGGAGAATCCCACGCTGGGTATTCGTTGTGGTCGGCTATGGGACCTCGGCCGTGATGGGCCTCGGCCTCGCCTACTTGCTGGTCAAGTGGCGCTTTCCCAATAGCCATCTGCCGTCGCTATGGTAGCTTGGTTTTTCGACAGGGCGGTGTTATATTGCCCGCGGGAGGAACTGAGACCTGTTCGTAGTTCCGCCTTTAGGCGGCTTCCGGTTGAGAAACCGCCTAAAGGCGGAACTACGAACTGTTGTGGATAGACTTCCGAAGTCTTGGAGACTTCGGAAGTCTGAAAGTCCGCTGGTATCGCTGGCTGAACCGAAACGATGACTACCGAATCCACGCCCGCCGTTGGCATCGATCTGGGGACGACGTTCTCCGTGCTGGCCCGGCTCGACGACAAAGGCCGCCCCACGACGCTCGTCAACGCCGAAGGCGATCGCTCCACGCCGAGCGTGGTCCTGTTCGACAGCGACGACGTGGTGGTCGGCCGCGAGGCCCTCAAGGCCATCGCGAGCGAGCCGGCGAAAGTGGCCGAATGCTCGAAACGCGACATCGGCAACCGCGTCTACCACAAGGTGATCAACGGCAAGCAGTACCCGCCCGAAGTGATCGGGGCCTTCATCCTCAGCAAGCTCCGCGTCGACGCCACGAGCCAGATGGGCCCGTTCAGCAAGGTCGTGATCGCCGTGCCGGCCTATTTCGACGAGGTCCGCCGCAAGGCCACCCAGGACGCCGGCTACATGGCCGGCTTCGAGGTGGTGGACATCATTAACGAGCCGACCTCGGCGGCGATCGCCTTCGGGTTCCACCACGGCTTCACGAAAGGGGAGGAGAAGAAAGAGCAGTCGCACCGGATCATGGTCTACGACCTCGGCGGCGGGACGTTCGACGTGACCCTCATGGAGATCCGCGGCTCGCATTACGTCACCCTGGCCACCGACGGCGACGTGCAGTTGGGCGGCTACGACTGGGACCAGCGCCTGATCGACCTGGTGGCCGACGGGTTCATCCGCCAGCACTTCTGCGACCCGCGCGAGGACCCCATCACCGCCGGCAAGCTCTGGCGCGAGTGCGAAGACGCCAAGCGCACGCTCTCCACCCGGCCCAAGGCCTCCGTGCCCTGCGATTACCGCGGCTTCTCCAGCCGGATCGAAGTCACCCGCGAGCAGTTCGAAGAAGCGACCCAGGACCTCGTGGACCGCACGCGCTTCACCATGACCCAGGCGCTGAAGGCCGCCAGACTGCAATGGAGCGACCTGGACCGGATCTTGCTCACCGGCGGATCGACGCGCATGCCGATGGTGCGGGCGATGGTCCGGCAGGTTTCCGGCAAGGAGCCCGACACCTCGGTGGCCGCCGACGAGGCGGTCGCCCACGGGGCGGCCCTCCGCGCCGGACTACTGTTGGATAAGGCCCTCGGCAAGGCCCCGTCGTTCCACATCCGCAACGTGAACTCTCATAGTCTCGGCGTGGTCGGCATCGACCCGGCCACCAAGCGCCGCCGAAACGGGATCCTCATCCCGCGCAACACGGCGATCCCGGTCACAGCCAAGCGGGTCTTCAAGACCCAAAAGGCCAAACAGCGCTCGATTCTCGTCGAAGTCGTCGAGGGCGAGAACCCGTCGCCCGACGACTGCACCGCCATCGGCCGCTGCACGATCAGCAAGCTCCCGGCAGATTTGCCGGCCCGCTCGCCCGTGGAAGTCCAGTTCCACTACACCCCCAACGGCCGGCTCAAGGTCCGCGTAAGCGTGCCCAACACCACGAGCAATGTCGAGACCGAATTCACCCGCGAAAACAGCCTCCCCAAAGAACACCTCGACGGCTGGCGGCGCTACATCAGCG
>CAYTJV010000688.1:0-3928 GCA_964438165.1 uncultured Planctomycetaceae bacterium
GGTATCTTGGATTCGCGCCCCAGCCGGATTCGTGAAACAGGGGGATCCAAACGATCGCGGCCGCCGCGATCGAAGCGATCGCGCCGGACTTCGTCACCCGCTTCCAGTAGAGCGAGGCGAAGACCAACGGGAAAAGGCTCGAAAAGCCGCTGAAACACCAGACGCCCAGCGTGAATACCGAGCGCGGCGATCCCAGGGCGAGCAGGTACGCGATGACCACCGTGGCCACGACGAACACCCGCGCCATCAGGATCCGCTGCTTGTCGTTGAAACGCTCTTCGCCGAAGTGGTGCAGCACGACGTCGTGGGTAAACATGGCCGAGAGGCAGAGGAACTGGGAGTCGAGGGCCATGGTGGCCGAGACGATCCCCACGCCCAAGAGCCCGGCCAGGAACGGATTGGTCAGCTTCTCCACCATCATGCCCAGCACGGCGTTGGGGTTTTTCAGCCCGGGCGGGATCACCGGCTGCCCGTTGAACACTGCCGAAGACGCCCAGATGCCCAGCAGGATGCAGGGGACCCAAACGATCATGATGAACACCGGGTGGAGCATTACCGTGACGCGAAACGTCTTGGCGCTTCGGGCGGTCATCCAGTGCTGGAATAGATGGGGGAACATGGCCACCGACAGCGGCACGAACAGGTAGGTGAGGAAGTGCAGGTGCGTCATGTGCCCTTCGTGGCCGCTGACCGGCCCGCGCACCAGGAGGTCCGGGTGCGTCTCGGCCACGCGCTCCGACGCGGCCACCGGCCCGCCCAAGGCCCCCGTGACCAGGGTCAGCGTAAAGAACCCGAGGGCCAAGAGGATCAGGGTTTGGAGCACGTTGGCGAAGGCCGTGCTCCGCATCCCACCGCCGAACACATAGATCAGCACCACCCCGCAAACCGCGGCCGAGCCCAGCCAATCCGGGATCCCGCCCGCGGTCTGGGGAAAGAGTGTGGGGAACGCGCCGGCCGTGATGCTGCGGATCGTGGCCCCGGAGCCCAGGATGTTGATCACGATGTAGGGGATCACCAGGGCCACAAGAATCGGGAACAGCAGCAGGCCCAGCCCCGGGCTCTGAAAGCGATCGCGGAAATATTGGATCTGCGTCGTATAGCCGTATTTCTTGCCGAAGTACCAGAGCTTCACGCCGATGAGGAAGAAGCAGGCGGAGTGGATGATCCCCGACCACGAGGCCATCAGCCCGTACACGCCGATGCCGTGCTGGAAGGACTCGCCTGTGCTGCCGATCAGGGCGAAGGCGGTCATTGTGGTGCCGAACACCGACATCACCAGCAGGAACGGCCCGAGCGACCGCTCGGCCACGAAGAAGTCGCTGGCGGTGTGGCGCGAATGGCCCACGTGGCCCATGCGGCCCACATAAAGCAGAATTCCCAAATAGGCCACAAGCATCAAGAATGGAATCACGACGGCGAGCCCTCCTCAATTTCGTCCACCTCCGGCGGCCAGGCGTGCCAGACCGCCCATCCCCAGAGCGCCGCGGCGGCCAGCGAAATCAGCATGTGATAGCCCAGGCCGATCGGCAAAAAGCCGAACACGAGCCGCCCGTCGCTCCAAAACCACCAATCGTGGTGGAGGATCATCAAGAGGGCGAACAGCGCCCACATCAGTCTGCGGTTTCTCGCGTAGCAACCGTCCACGGCAATGCTCCTACTCCTCTTTGGAGTGCGGCGATTCATCGCCGCTTTTCTTTAGCCAGTGTCAGCGGCCACCGCCGAAAGCGGCGATGAATCGCCGCACTCCATAGGCGCGCGCTGGAACGCACGCGGTTGGTATAAATGCGTAAACAAATTGCCTTCGTGCGGTTGATCCCATTGGATGGTGGTCGTCGGGATCGGGCCAAGATTCAACCTGCCGATGTCGGATCGGGCCATCAGGTCCTGCTGGAGTTTCACGTCTTCGCTCAGCGCGGTCACGACGAGGCTTGGGCCCAGCGTTTCGCATAATCTTTCAGCCGGTACTTCCACCACACTGACAAACGGAAACAGGTACTCCTGATTGGCCAGCGGATGCTCGGCGTCGCGGCAGTAAATCACCGTCGGCAGCAGATACGTGCCGCCTTCGAATGTCGCCAGGCGCTGCGGCCCGCGATACCGCGCCGTGAGATCCTCGGCGTCGCCCTGGGCCAGACCGCGCTCGATAGCCGCGTCGATGCCTTGGGCTACCCGGGGATCCGGAAAGGCGGCCAAAGTCGCCCGCTCGTCATCACGCGGGCGAGGAACGATGGCCGAGAGCCGCTCGGCAAGTGCCTCGGCCAACTCGCGGGCGTGCGACGGCGTGCGGATACTCGAAGCGTTGATGCAGGAGCGTCCGCCATTCGAGGCTACGGAAGTGACCATCAAATTAAGAAATCCGCGCCACGAGGCCGACGTATCGGACCCGAGGACGATCTTGCTGTAGCCGGGCCCGTGAATCTCGATCCGCGAATTGCCTTGCCACGGCCGCACCGTGGCGCCCGAGCCGAAGAGCATCGAGGCCCCGCAGCGGCGCAGGATAACGCCCGCTCCATCGTGGCCGCACGGGTACATGCCTAGCCCGACCTCGGGAAACCCGGCGGCCCGCAAAGCCTCCAGGATTCTCAGCGGCGTCCACGGTTCCTGCTGGCCGGGCTTGAGGGCCAGGGGCATTCTGAGCGCCACGGCCGGCAGCCAGAGGGCGTGAACGCCGGGCGAATTGGCCGGGAGCACGGCGCCGAATCGCCGCGCGCGCGGGGCGAAGCTCACCGTGTGCCCGTCGCGCCGCCCGTAGCCGGCGTCGAGCGCCGCGAGGTCCAGGCCGCCGGTGAGTCCGTCGAGGATCGCGGCCATGTTGGCCATCGCCGCGCGAATCTTTTCCATATTCTGCCGGCACAGGGAATACGGCAGCCCGGTGGTGGTCGATTGGGCGGCGACGAACTCCTCGGGCTTTTGACTTGACTCGCCCACCGGCAACTCCGACTCCATGAAATGCGCGGCCGCCCGGCCGAGCCGATCGAGAGCTTCGCCGCTGGTCATGCGTTGCAGCTCCGGCCAGGCATCGTGGAGCAGATCGCGCGAGATCAGCCCCGGATTGGCCTGGCTTACTTCGGCCACCGGTCGTCCGGTGGCGTAGTCGATGAGCCGCACAGACTGCTTGCTGAAATAGGGTCGGCCGGCTCGCAGGATGGGGACGCGGAACGTGGACATCAGCAATTTTCCTTTCCCCACCGGCCCTGTGCCGGTGGAGACGGGTTTGGCAACTACGAGCCGCTATGGGCATCGACGGTTTTTGTTCCCCCCCGGCCCTGTGCCGGTGGAGACGGGTTTGGCAACTAGGGATCGGTTCCTGTAGTTGCCAAACCTGGTTTCCACCGACGCGGGGTCGGTGGGGCCTTGTTTGGCAGACTCCTTAATAAACCCCCTCGACCACGCTCACTTCCATCTTGCGGAACGGCCGCACGTCGCCCGCGCCGTCCCAAGGATAAAGCGGGATCGGCGGGGTGCGGATCGCCTCGTCGCGCTCCAGGAAACTGGGCATGAAGAACTCCTTGGTTAGCGTGGTAAGCTTGACCCGGCCTCGCTCGCCGTACTCGACCAGCCGGTCGGGCCGGTCGGGGTCCACGACTTGGATCACGGCCCGAGGCTGCGGCGCGTGATAAATCACCATGTAGTCGTCGGCCGGATCGAACGGTTTGTGACAGGCCAGGCCCATCAGCGTGTTGCCGTAGGTGGGGACAAACTCCGCGCCTTCGAGCAGCTCTTCGCGGGCGAAGCGGTGAAACTGGCGGGTCATTTCGGTCCCGCCGCAGAACACCCCGCGGATGCCCGCTTTGCGGAGCGAAATCTTTTCGCACAGCGCTTCCAGCAGTTTCGGCGTGGTAAACATGCAGTGGATGTCGTCGTGGGCCCGAAGCAGCGTCAGCGCCTGGTCGATCCCGTGGGCCTTGTAGGCTTCCAAGACGTCGAA
>CAYTJV010000689.1:0-3927 GCA_964438165.1 uncultured Planctomycetaceae bacterium
GCGGGGTCGGTGGGGCATTGTTGATCCGTCGCCTCTCAATGTTGACGAGACTCGCGTCGAACATCCGTTTGGTGCTAGAGTGTCGAGCGATCTCCAAGGTCCAGTTTCTCCTCCAACGCGACAAGCTCGCTTGCGAGGTGCAGTTGCGCCCGGCGCCGTGCGACGAGCATCGCAAACAGCGCGGTGAAGGCCGCGACGCTCATCCACAGCGCGGCGCGCATCGACGGCTCCATCTCCGGCGAGGCCGGGTGAATGCCCCGGAACCAGCGCGTGGCCATGATCACCAGTGGAAGGTCCAGCGCGCCCAGAATGGCCAGGATGGCTGCCATCCGCGCTTTGCGGTGAGGGTCTTCCAGGCCGGCACGCAGGAGGAGATATCCGGCGTAGACTGCCCAGAGAATGAACGTCGCGGTCAGCCGCGGCTCCCAGGTCCACCAGACTCCCCACGCCGCCCGGGCCCAGAGCGAACCGGTGACCAAGGTCAACGTCGAGCAGAGCCAGCCGATCTCGGCGGCCGCCTGCGACCAATAGTCCCAGGCAAGGTTGCGGCGAATCAGATATCCCAGCCCCGCCCCGGCCGTCACCAGGAAGGCCCAAAGCCCGGACCAGGCCACGGCGACGTGTACGTACACGATGCGCTGGGCGTCGCCCATGGTCTTTTCCGTCGGGGCGAAAAGGAAAATGCCCAGAATCGCGGCGGTCATCAAACCGGCCACAGCCGCCCCGGCGACGACGTGCCGCCAGCCGCGCGTCGAATGCACATTGCCCATCGCGTCAGTCCTCGACAACATAGTCGAACAACACCACCCCTGCCGCGATAAAGATCGCGGCGAATCCGCCCAAGAGCTGCACCCAGCGCCAGAACTCCTGATCGAGCGGCCCTTCGCAGGCAAGCCGGGTGGCCTCGGCGGCCGCGAGCACCACGGGCGTCGCCAGGGGCAAGACGAGCAGCACCAGCAGGCTCGCGCCGTGCCGGATCCCGGCCGACATGGCGCTAACCAGGGTGCCGACGGCCGCGATGCCGAGGTTCCCCAAGAGCGCCACCAGCAGCATGGCCCAGGGGTGGCCGGCCAATTCCACGCCGGAGAGCACCGCAAACAGCGGAATCAGGATCGCCTCGAGAGCGGCCAAGGCGACGACGTTGGCCGAGAGTTTAGCCAGAAAAACCATTGTCGGGCCGACCGGGCAAAGCGACAGCGCGTCCCAGCACCCGTCGTCGCGCTCGGCGGCGAACGACCGGTCCATGGCCGCCGTGCCGGCGAAGAAGATCGCCAGCCAGAGCAGGCCGCCCACGACCTGCCGCTTTTGACTCGGGAGCAAATCCATCTGGATGCTGAACACCAACGCGACCACGATGCCCAAGAGCAGCATGGCCGGCCACACGCGCCGGGCACGGCACTCGGAGATCAGGTCCTTGTGGATCATCCACCAGAGCTTCGCCGGCACATGGCACCTCGTCAGGCGGCGCGAGCCGCGGAATTTGCCGGGGGGTAGCCGAATTCACCAGAATTCGGGCTGCTCTCCACCGCTCCCGAAGTCTGGCGACTTCGGCTACGCTCTTCGATCCGGCCGGAGCGCAAATGGAGAATCCGGTCGGCCAGGCTTCGCGCAGCTTGCGGGTCGTGCGTGGTGAAGCACACCGTACGTTGCCGGGTGCGCAAGTCCAAGAGCAGGTCCACCAGCCAGCGGGTCGCTGCCTCGTCCAGACCCGAAAACGGCTCGTCCAACAGCAGGATCGGCGGATCGTGTACCAGGGCCCGAACCACCGCGAGCCGCTGCCTCATGCCGCGGGAGAGCTTCGCCGACCAACGGTCGGCGTGCAGCGAGAGGCCGACGCTGCGGATGAGTTGGTTGGCCCGTCGCACGGGGTCGGGCACGTCGTACATCCGCGCCGTGAAAACCAGGTTTTCCCTTGCCGTCAGGTAGGGATACAAGAACGTTTCATGAGCGGCAAAGCCGACGAGGCGGCGGACCACGGCGCCGGCCGACGCCGGATGCCCGAGCAAGCGCACCTCGCCGGCGGTCGGCCGGCTCAACGAGGCCAGGCATCGGAGCAGGGTTGTCTTGCCCGCCCCATTGGCGCCGGTGATCGCCACGGTCTGCCCTTCGGCAATCTGGAAATCCAGCTCGCGGAGGACGGAACGGCCGCCCAGGGCTTTCGACAACTTCGTCGCTTGGATCGCGATCGGCCGATCGGCCGGGCTTTGTAGTGCAGGCGTCTCGCCTGCGCGGGGGAATGATAACGTCTCGTCGGCGGGTGGGAAGGCAGGCGTCTTGCCTGCGCCGGCCGAATGCAGGCGGGACGCCTGCACCACAAGGAGTAGGTGGGTCAAACATCGCATACGCGACTCCTGGCCAACATCGTGCCGTGGGGAGCCGGGACGACCGATCGCTCGATCGCGCGTCGCATGGGCGGCAGCAGCCCGCAGAGGGCGCCGATGCCGGCGACCCAGCCGCCCAGCCAAAGCCAGCGCATCATCGGGTTGATGACGAACGTCAAATGGACCCTGCTCTGGGATTCTCCACCGTGGACCATGGCGTAGAAATCCTCCGCCCACGTGGAGTGGATGGCCACTTCGGTGGTCCACTCGTTGTGGGCATGGTGCAGGTGCTGTGCGGGGAGCAGCGTGTAGGCGGCGGCGGAGGGCCGAGAGACATCGACTTGGGCCTCCACGGCCAATCGGTCGGGACTTTCCCGCTGGATCACACGCGCTAGGCGAATCGATCGCCCGGCCCACTGGATCGTCTCGCCTTCGTCCATCACCGCCTCGTGCTTGATCGTGCCCAGCGAAGAGCCGGTGATGCCGATCACCACGCACACAAACCCCAGGTGGATGAGAAAGCCGGCGTACGTCCGGCGGCGATCGCGAATAGTCTGGAAGATGGCGGACCAGAGCCCGTTGCGTGTACGCCGCAGAACGTCGAGCCCAATCGCCGCGAGCAGTCCGGCGGCCGCCAGCGCGGTCAGGGCCGTGACCGCCAGGGCAACCGGATGACGGAGCCCTACGAGGAAGCCAATGGCTGTCGCAACGATGCCCACGCCCGCCGAGAGAATCAGCATCGCTCTCTGTACACGCGACGGAGACAAACCCCATCGCGAAAGCGGGGCCAAGGCCGTGGTCGCCAGAAGCAGCAATCCGATCGGGACCAGGGCGGCGTTGTAGAACTCGGGCCCGAGCACGATCTTGCGACCGAGAACGATGCCGGTGAGCACGCCCGTCACGGTACCCAGAAGCGTCACCGCCGCCAAGAGCACCAGGGCCGTGCCGGAAAGGACTACCAGCGATTCCCGCGCCCAGATGCTCCCTATCGGCCGGTCCGCCAGAAGCGATCGTCGCCGAACGAAAACTAGAACTGCTCCGGCCGCGGCCATGACGCCCAAGAGCGCCAAGAACATCCATCCGATCGGCGATCGGCTGAACTCGTGGACACTGCTGAAGATCCCGCTGCGGGTCACAAAGGCGGCGAAGTTGCAGAGGCCGAGGCTGGCAATGGCCAAGAGCAGGGTGGTCTTCTTGAGCACGCCCCGGTACTGCCACGCCATCGACGTGTGCAGCAGGGCGGTGCCGACGAGCCAGGGGATGAGCGAGCCGTTTTCCACCGGGTCCCAGCCCCAGTAGCCGCCCCATCCAAGCTCTTCGTAAGCCCAGTCGGCGCCCAACAGGATCCCCACGCCGAGAACCGCCCACGCCGATAGCGCCCAGGATCGCATCTGCCGGGGCCAACTGGCGTCGATTTGCCCGGTGAGCAGGGCGGCGATCGCCAAGGCGAAAGGGAACGCATAGCAGGCGTAGCCCAGGAACACGACCGGCGGGTGGAGGAGCATCACCGGGTGTTGCAGCAGCGGACCGAGCCCGGCGCCGTCCTTGGGGTTGCCGATGCTCGGCGCCATCGGGCGCCAGAAGTTCACGAAGGCGCTCGTGCTCT
>CAYTJV010000690.1:0-3922 GCA_964438165.1 uncultured Planctomycetaceae bacterium
AGCGGACGCAATGGCGGTCGAGAACCGGTTGGACCAGCTCGTCGAACCTGAGCTGCCACGAGCCGGACGGGCCGGGCATCAGCTTCGACGGCTCCAGCAGCCGTGCCAACGGCGACTTGCTCATTGACGGCGCCAGGTCGCGGTGCTCATGGCAGCCGATGCAGGAGAGGGTCTGTTTGGGCTGCACGTAGGTCAGCGAGCGCATGGTCTGCACCGCCAGGCCGTTGGCGTCCAGGGCCTGGAAGAAGACCGGAATGCCCGACGGTACGCGGAAATGCGCCGATCCGTCGGCTTCCACGGGCACGCTGCCGAGCACGTACTTGCCCGGATCTTCGGCCGAAACGCCCAGGTTCGGCGTGTTCATGTGCGGCTGCACCTTGGGCGGCACGGCGACGATCCGCAGGCGTTTGACCGTGCCGCGAGGGATTCCGGTCAGTCCCTGGTAGACGTCCTGGAGGAAGAACCGGCCTTCGTGCGCGCGGTCGGCCACCTGGTTGGCGTACGCCGGCGGTTTCGGCCGCGCCCGCAGTGGGATCGGATTGCCGGAGGAAATCTCCGCATCGCGATACAAAAGCTCCTGGTTGCCGAAGGCGTCGTAGAGGTACAGACCCATGGCGTTGACCGGGTTGGCCTCTTGGGTCTCGATGCGGGTGTGGGGCGGCAGTCGGCGGTCGGCCCAGCCTACCAGGTAGTACTCCTCCGAGAGCGGCCACGGGTTGGCGTAGTAGTGATCGGCCCAGGACTCGGTCTCGGGGAAGGGCACCTCGGGCGTCAGCCGGACGATGGGCGAGGCCTCTTCGGTGCCCCGCGTGCGGTCGAACAGCACCAGCGACCCGCCCAAAATCGAATGATGGGCCGAGGCCGTGAAGACCAGCTTGTGCGAGTTGGGGATCGCCACCGCCTCGCTGGCCACCTGCGGCCGGACTGTGAAGTTCTTGTAGACCAACTGCGGGTTCGTGCCGTCGGGATTGGTCGACCAGAGGCTGAAGAAATGGCCGTTGAAGCGGTCGATGTAGTCCCAACGGCAATACAGGACCCGGCCGTCGGCGGCCACCGACGGGGTCCACTCGAAATTCTCAAACGCCGACATCGGCCGCAAATTCTTTCCGTCGGCGTCCATGGCGTGAAGGGTGAACACGGGCACGGGCCGGTAGTTGTCGCCGCCGCAGCGGACGTAGCTGTCGGGCAGGTCGCCGCCCGCCGTTGCCGCCGTCTGCGTCTTGCACGTCTGCAAGAACACCCCTTTGCGGGTCGAGAGGAAGACGATCTCGCCGTTGGGCAAATACCGGGCGTCGAAATCGTCGTAGCGTCCGCGGGTCAGTTGCCGCACGCCGCTGCCATCGACGTTCATTTCGAAAATGTGATAGTAGGAGTCCTCCGGCAAGTTCCCCTTGGTGGCCTTGTCGCGCACGTCGGGCACGTGCGGATAGTGCTTCGCATAAGCGAAGACCACCCGACGGCCGTCGTACGAAAGGTCGGGCCGGATGAACGACCCTAGCGCCCAGGCCGAGGTCAGACACCGCACCTTGGGCCGATCGGTCTTGAAACCCTCCAGGATGCAAATGCCGCCGCCCGGGCGCGACCACCAGCCGTAGAACTGGTCCGACATGTGCGGAAACCGCGTGGGGGCCGCCTTGCAGAACACGAGGGCGTCGCAATCCAAGAGCGGGTTGCCCAGGGCCGTCTTCCGCACGGCCCAATGGGCCCGGAAATACTGGTCGCGCCAGGCCGATTCGGGAGCGCTGGCCGGCAGGCTCTTCGCCTGCGCGGCAACTTCTTCCAGGATCTTCACTTCGGCATCGACTTTGGCCCCCAAGCGGCGCTGGCTTTCGGCCAACTTGAGCCCGCGCTCGATGGTGCGGACGATCGTCTCCCGCGTCGGGCCGCCGGGCGAGCCCGGCCGCACTGCCCGAGCCGACCAGATGCTCGTGGTGCTCTGCGTGGCTGGCTTGCCGAGGGCCACGTTTTGCGTTTGGCCGGGGGCGAAGATCTCGACCTCGTCGAGATGGAAATAGCTGTTGCCCTTCAGTCCGAGTCGCACGTATCGGGCCTGCTGGCCCTTGAGGTCGACCACCAACGGCTTGCCGTCGGTGTGGCCGTAGAACACCTTGCCGTTGTGCTGGTACACCTGGCGCCAGGTCTTGGCGTCGTCGGAGAGACAGACGATGATCCGGGCGTTTCGTTCCGCCAGGTCGCAGCGATTGTAGAGCACGAGCCGTCCGATCTCGGCCGACTTGCCCAGGTCGAGTTGCCACCATGGGTCGTCTTCGAACTCGGTATGGAATCCCCATTTTCCGTTCTTGACGCTATCGACCGCGCCGGCCGCGTCTTCCTCGCGGGCCACGCCGCCGCCCGGGAGCGCCGGACTCTGCCGCTTGGCATCCTGGTGGAGCCAGTCGGCCTCGATTTGCGCGCGGGTCAAGGCGGGCGGCTCGGTTCGCGGCTCAGCTTTCAGGGTGCATGGGGCTATCCCCGCGATAATGATCGCGAGCGAAGCCCATGTTGAATAGAGAAGAAAGTCGAGTCGATTGCGTCGGTTCATTGCGGGGCTCCTATCCGTTCAATCCTCTCGTCGTAGGGCAAGCAGCTTGCTTGCCTGTTGCGCGTCCCACCGGGCAAGCTGGCAGCTTGCCCTACGATCTTGCGGCCGCCCAGTCCATCTCTATGCTAGCCACCCATCTCCCTAGTAGCAAGAGACCGGCCGTGCGCCACTGCTTGGAGGTGTGCTACTTCAACTGCCCACCGACTGGCGATGACTTCAATCGCCTCCCGGTGTCCCGCGGCATTCTCGGTCGCGATCTGTCGGAGGATGTCCAGCCAGGTTGCGCCGTCGCGGTCGTGAGTGCTGGGCTCGGCACTTGACGCTAATAGCGCATGGCGTTATCATTGGTTGGATGATCCGGAGCTTTCGCGACAAAGCGACCGAACGACTTTTCCACCGGGAACCGGTCAAGAAGTTCGCTCGCCCACTCCAGCGGTCCGCGTTGCGCAAGCTGCTGTTGGTCGATGCCGCGGAATCGCTGGAGGACTTGCGCGTGCCCCCGGGGAACCGTTTGGAGAAACTGAGCGGGGACCGCGAGGGCCAGTACAGCATCCGCGTCAACGAACAGTGGCGGATCTGCTTTCGCTGGTTCGAAGCTGGCGCGGAGGACGTCGAGATCACGGACTACCATTGAGAGAGTGCCATGTCAGCCCGTAAACTGCCGCCCGTTCACCCGGGCGAGATTCTGCTGGAAGAATTCCTGAAGCCTCTGGGCGTCAGCCAATATCGGCTGGCCAAGGACGTGAGCGTTCCGCCGCGCCGCATCAACGAGATCGTCCGCGGCTCGCGGGCGATCACGGCCGATACGGCTTTGCGCCTGGCGCGGTTCTTCGGAACCTCGGAGCGGTTCTGGCTGAACCTGCAAACGCGCTACGACCTGGAAAAGGAAAAGGACCGCCTGGGCGACCGGTTGAATCGCGAAATCCGCGTTTGGGCCAAGTAGTGATTTGTGGGGTGGGCCAAGCTCCATCGCCGGCCCACCATCCCTTGGGCGCACGACGAATCCTCACGGTGGGCCCGCGCTGGAGTTTGGCCCACCCTACGATCTAACGCCCTCTCCACATCTTGGGCAGGGACGGATCATCCGAGATCAAGGACCTGCGATAAGTGGCGTCCTGCGCGACCCTTGTCGCCATGTGCCGCATGATCTTTCGATGAAGCAACTTGCCGGTCCATTCTCGGATGCCGAAAATGGTTCCCTCCTTGTTTCGGAACAGGAACGCCGAATACCACTGATCGTCGTCGCGCTCGGACGGGAACTCGGTGTAAACGGCGAACAACCACGATCCGTGATCTCGCGGCTTCAATCGAAACGGTTTGATCTCGTTCCACATTGGCATGTCTCACGACTTGCCGACATCCACCGGCTTCATCGGAATC
>CAYTJV010000691.1:0-3917 GCA_964438165.1 uncultured Planctomycetaceae bacterium
CCCAACGTGTACCCCAGGAAGTCGAACGTTTCCTCTGGCACCCGGCAGGTTTTGGCGAGCGGTCGCTGCTTGCCATCCGGTTTGGGAATGTACACGCGACGCACCGCTTGCGGTTGGTACGTCTTCGTCCGGAGTTCTTCCGCCAATTCCTCCAACCACTTCGTAACGCCATACTTCAATCTCCCGGTCCCGCCTTACTTCCTGCGTTGTCCTTGAACTGAGGTCCCTTCGCTCCACCGGAGTTACCCGGCTTCCTCGCTACTACGAACCTCTCCGCCACCTCCCTTGGCCCGGCCTGTCCCTCGCGGGGTCCGGTTGCGGGTCACGCGCCCGCGCCGCCGAGGCGGTCCCGTGTTGCGTGCGTCTTCCTGCGTGTGCATGCCATCGCCATTACCCCGGCGGGGCCACGGAGCCTGATCGCTCGTGCTCTCGGCCTCCTCAGCGCGAGAGCTTGGTACTCCGTGATGGCAGCCTTCCCCGTGATTCAGGCGGGTCGGCCCCCGCGTTACCCTTTTCGAGGCCTGCTCGGCGTTCACTCGCGTTACGGCCTGCACACTCGCTGAACCGCCGAGGCGGTCCTTTGACATCGGAATGCTCCTGCGTCTAACCTCCTGTTCGACGCTCCGACTACTACCGGCTGGAGCGACCCAGTTGCCGGGTGGGACTATCTCCCACGGGAAGTCGCCGCAGTTCACGGCGCACTGAATCGCTGGGCTATTGTCAAGCGTCCCTCACCGGGACGAACGGTCTTCGTCGCCAACGGTTCCCTCAAAGACGGAAGTTGTGGTTCCACTGATCACAAGTCACCCCCGAGCGGACGCAGTGCGTCAAATGCGCCTGCCGGTGAGCAGCGTGGCCTTCGACGTTCCGCCCCGATATAGGTTGTATTGCGGTTCAGCGGTGTTGTCAAAAAACGCTTCCAGCCGGGACTTCAGCTCCCGCTGGGTCGCCAGGTGCTGCGGCTGGCCGTACAAATTGAATTTTTCGTAGGGATCGCTCTTCAGGTCATAGAGTTCGAAAGGTCCCTCGCGCCGATGGACGTATTTCCAGCGGTCCGTGCGAACGGCCCGGACAAACTCCATTTCATAGTACACCACGTGCTTCCAGTCGATCGCCTTGTCGTGCAGCATCGGGCTGAAATCACGCCCGGGCGACTTGGACCGGGCATCCTTGAGCTCGTCGCCGAGGTTCAGATAACTCAGCACCGTGGGCAGGAAGTCGTAGTTGCTGACCAGGGCGTCCGACTTCGTGCCCGGTCGGATCGAGCCGGGGTGGCGGAAGATCCACGGGATTCGCATCATGCCGTCCAACGCGCCCATGGGCCGGGTGTGATCGCCCATGCCCCAGATGCCATTGGCGCCGCCCATCCAGCCCTGGTCAGCCGCGTAGACAACCAGCGTCCGCTCGTCCAAGCCAAGCTCCTTGAGGGTCGCCATGACCTGGCCCACGCCGTCGTCGACTCCGCTGGTTTCGGCTGCCACGCGGCGAATGGCCGTGGGATTGTTCAGGTATTGCCTGTTGTTGAAAAGCCAGGGGTGCATGGCATCGCGGTGGAAGGACAAGAGCGGCTTGTCGGCATAGTAGTCTTTGTGCCGATTGCGGGCCGGATTGAGCAGCAGCGGGCCGAGGCCGTAGGGTCCGTTGTAGGCCAGATAGAGAAAGAACGGGCGGTCGCGGTTGGTGCGGATGAATCGCACGGCGTGCTCGGACCAGAGGTCCGTGGCGTACTTCGGTTCTCGGCGGACCTTGCCGGCTTCGATGATCGGCATGTCGTAGAACTCGCTCGTGCTGCCGTGGACCATCGTAATCCAATACCTAAAACCCTCCTGGGGCGTGAGGTTCGCGCCCAGGTGCCACTTGCCCACCAGCCCGCAGACATAGCCGTTTTCCGAGAGGATCTTGGGCAGGGTGCGGAACTCGGCCAGCGTATTGTACGCCCGCGGCCCCATCATGTACTTGTCGTCGAGAAAACAATGCACGCCGTGCTGCGAGGGAATGAGGCCCGACAGGAACGTGGCCCGGGTAGGCGAGCAGACCGCATTGGAGGCAAAGGCCCGAGTGAAGAGCATCCCTTCGGCGGCCAGCCGATCGATGTTGGGAGTCCGGATGTCGGGATTGCCGTAGCACCCCAACGTCCAGGCCCCCTGGTTGTCGGTGAGGATGAACACGAGATTGGTCTTCGCCGGCTTTGCCTTCTCACCCGCCCCGGCCAACGAGCACGAAAGGGGAACGACAATCAGCAAGCGGGCGATCAATCCACGCGATCGAATCATCGGATTGCGCTCATTTCCCGGCCGCGGCTTCTTTTCGGGCCTTTTCCATGACGCTCTCAATCGTCACCGGGCATCCGCCCAGGCGTTTGCTCTCGTTGGCCGCCTCCATGAAGGCGATGACTTCAAGCGATTCCTCGGCGCTGACCGGCGGCTTGCCGGTCTTGAAGAACCGCACGATCTGAATCAAGAGAGGCTCATAGCCCTCGAACTTCCCGACGGCGGCGATTGCCTTCTTACCGAAGACCGTGGCGCCATAGGCGTGAGGCCCTTCGCGCGTGCCGCGGAAGGTGCCGATGCGCCCGCCTTCCCAAAGGCCGACCACCACGTCAGAGTTTTCCGCATGGACGCGGCTGACCGTCTTGCAGCCCGGGCCCATAATCGCAAACAGGCCCTCGATCCCGTGGATCCCGTAGTAAAAGAGGTCCGCATGGTGCGGCATGGCCGCGGCCGGGCTGTAGGCGTCGCAGCCGCGGACTTCGCCGATCGCCGGATCGGACCGCACGGCTACCGTGGCCGGGGCCATGCGCAGCGCGGAACTGGTGAAACACGGCACGTTGTTCTCCTTGGCCAGGCGATAGATGGTGATCGCATCTGCCAGTGAGGCGGCGACCGGCTTGTCGATGAACACCGGTTTGTGCGCGGCGAACACCGGCCGGGCCTGCGCTAGGTGCGGACGCCCGTCGATGCTCAGTAGCAGGACGGCGTCGACTTTGGTGAGCAACTGCTCGATCGACTCGACGATCTCCACGCCCAACTTACGGCACGGCTCCACCGAGTTACGCAGGATCTCCATACTGGCCGGCAGATCCGGACTGCCGCCGGGAAACCCGGCCACGATCCGCATCTCGGCCAACTCGCCGGTGACCTTGGGGCTGTTGATAATCTGCGTCCAGGCCAGGGCGTGGGCGTCCATCCCGATGATCCCCACCCGAATCGGCTTCGCCGGCTCGGCACCGGTGGCTAGACCGACGCTGACGGCAGCCAGAACGGCCAAGAGAGAAACGAGTCCAAAACTACGGCAGATCAAGACGCGAAACATGGTTCTCCTCCTGGAAACAAGATGCACAACTCAGTTCGACTTCGAGCCATCCGCACTAGCGACACGTCAATGGCACCCGGCGCGCGGAGCAAACACTCTACGTCCTATTTTCATCGCGTAAAGGCTCTGACCCAGGAATCGCCATAAGCGAGATAACCTGTCAAATGATACGCCAACAAGCATGAGCCATAAAGACCGATCGCATGAACGAAACACAGGCCCAGTCCCCGGAACTTCCGTGACCAGATGAGGTACGCGGGCGCAGCCAGCGGCCAGGTGAAGAAGATGATCCAGTGCAACGAATGGACAATCGGAGAACCGCGAATCCTCGAATCGACCACGCACCAGTAGGTCACCATCGAGCACATCGCAACCGGCAGCACGAGACGGGCCACGAGATGCTCCGGTCGAAAAACCGAGGCCACGCCCGATCCGATCATCAATAGATACATGCCCGCCACCAGCACTGTTCGCTGTCGCTTCTGGAATTGACGAGCCGCGCCACCCGCAACATCGCTAGGCTCGGGAGAACGGTACGGGTTGTTGGTGTTCTCGGCCATGGTAGTTCAGCCCCCCGTTGTGGCACGGTCTCGCGTCGTCCCCGG
>CAYTJV010000692.1:0-3913 GCA_964438165.1 uncultured Planctomycetaceae bacterium
ACATGATCGAGCTCCGCAAGGAAGGTAAGGTGGGCATCGCGGCGGTGTGCGACGCCGACGAGCGGCGGCTTGAGACCGCCGTGAAGTCGGCCGGCACGGGTGTCGAGCCCTATCGCGATTACCGCCACATCCTCCAGCGAAAAGACATCGACGCCGTGGTCATCGCCACGCCCGACCACTGGCACGGCGTGCAGACGGTCCACGCTTGCGAGTCGGGCAAGCACGTCTATGTAGAAAAGCCCGCCTCGTGCACGGTTGAGGAGGGCAAGGCCATGGTGGCGGCCGCGCGGAAGAACAATCGGGCGGTCCAGGTGGGGGCTCAGGGCCGCAACGGGCTGGCGGCGTGGTACACGTGCCGGGCGATCCGCAACGGTTTGATCGGCAAAGTTTCCAAGGTCACCTGCTGGCACTACGCCAACCCGGTCGATGAGAATCCCGTGCCCGACTGCGCCCCGCCGCCGGAGCTGGATTGGGACTTGTGGCTCGGCCCCTGGCGCTGGCGGCCGTACAACCCGCGCTATTTGCCGGGCGTGTTCCGCTGGTTTTTGGAATCGGGCGGCGGGCAGATCCGCGACCGCGGGGCCCACCAGTTCAGCACGATCCTCTGGTGCATGAATGCCGACAACCAGGTCTCGTGTACCGTCGAAGCCAAGGGCACGCCGCCGACCAAGGGCCTGTGGGACTGCCCGGTCGATATGGAAGTCGTTTACCAGTTCAGGGACCCCGATTGGACGCTCGTTTGGGCCCAGCCCGGGGACAAGGTCGGCAAGACCGAGTTCGGCCAGGTCTTCTGGGGCTCGACCGGCCGGCTGGTCATGGAATGGGAAGGGGCCATGCGGCCTGCCGAGCCCGAGGCCGTGAACTTCAAAGTCCCGCCCGGCGGCTTCGATCCCCCGCGCATCGCCCCCTACCAGGACTTCAACCTCAACCACAAGGCCGACTGGTTCCGGGCCATCAAGAACGGCTTCCGGCCCGCGGTCGACATCGAAATCGCCCACCGCACCGCCACGCTCTGCAACCTGGGGAACCTCTCCTACATCCTCGGCCGCAAACTGGTCTGGGACGGCGTGAAACAGCAAGTCATCGGCGACGAGGCAGCCAACCGTCTCCTCGGCCGCCCGCAGCGGCATCCGTATCACTTGTAGACGAACGGTTGGATTTTCTGAGGCATGGCAGGGCAAATGAATGGGGTAAGAAGAGAATGAAGGTATCCTCAGCCACCTCTGGATGGTTGTCTCCTGGCACACAAGGTCGACAAAGGACGCTCGCGGGGCATCAGACGTAGCGCCCCGGGCTTATGGACAACCATGTTCCTGCCCACGATAATCATGGGTGACGTGCATTTCCGTAACTGGAGAGGAGACCTCTAGGGCGCGGAGAACTAACGCCCTCTTTGAGGCTGCGATGATGCTGTCGGAACGTGAACGACTCATCCTGGCGTCTCGCCGGCCGGAAACGGTCTCGGCCGAAGATGTCGCGACGTCTTTGGACGATCCTGCTCTGGTGGAAGAACTTGAGCGCCGCTTCGCTGACCCCGAGGGGAGCATCCCTTGGTCTGACGTGCGCGCGGAAGCATGATCCCGGCCACGCATGTCATTTTCCACCGACATCACGGGTCAACTGGTGTTTCTGGGGACCGGCACGTCGCACGGCGTTCCGTTGATCGGCTGCGATTGCGGCACGTGCCGGAGCACGGATCCGAGGAACCAACGGACTCGCTGTGCGGTCGTCCTCGGACTGCCGCAAGGGAACTTGCTGATCGATACGCCGCCCGAATTGCGGGTGCAACTCGTGCGCGAGCGGATTGGGGTCATCCACGCCGTGACCTATACGCACGCCCATGCCGATCATCTGTTCGGACTCGACGACCTGCGCATTTTCCCGCGCTACCTGGGGCACGCGCTGCCGGTTTACTGCGAAGAAGAGGTGGAGGCGGCGATCCGGCGGTCGTTTTCGTACGTATTCGATCCGGCCGTTCAGGGGTATCCGGCGGGCGGGGTGCCGAAACTGGAGTTCCGGCGGATCGAGTCGAAGCCCCTGGAGACCTTGGGAGCGAGAATCACGCCGATTCGCCTCCTTCACGGCCGCACGGGAATCTTGGGATTTCGTGCCGGCAACGTGGCCTATTGCACCGACACCAATCAGATCCCGCCGGAGAGCATGGCCATGCTCGAAGGTCTTGAGGTCTTGATTCTCGACGGCCTGCGCCATGAGCCCCACGTCACCCATTTCAGCATCGGCGAAGCCGTCGAGGTCGCCCGGCGCCTGGCCCCCAAACGGGCGTTCTTCACCCATATCTCTCACCGCCTGGAGCACGAGGAGACCAACCGCCGGTTGCCGTCGAGCATGGAGTTGGCCTACGATGGCCTGCGGATCCCGTTGAGAATTGGAGGGCAGCCATGGATGCCGTGAAAGAAGAACTTGTCGCGATGCTCGCCCCTTTCGGGCAGGAGCACTTGCTGCGTTTTTGGGAAACCCTGGATTCAGCCCAGCGCGAGTCGCTGGCCGCGGAGATTCGATCGATTGACTTCCAGGCCCTCGCCGAGCTTTTTCGCCAGGCGGATTCCAAGGCGTCCGTTCGGGCGTTGGCTGCTCGGGCGACCGCCCCTCCCTCGTATCGGCTGGGCGAGAGCAGCAACCCGATCGCGCCCGACGCTGCGCGGCAACCGGGAGTCGAGGCCCTTCGAGCCGGACACGTGGCCGCCATGCTGGTGGCCGGAGGGCAAGGCTCCCGGCTGGGATTCGAGCACCCCAAGGGCATGTTTCCCATTGGGCCGATCTCGGGCAAAACGCTTTTCCAGATCCACTTCGAAAAGGTCTTCGCCACGGCGCTCCGCTACGGGGTGCGGATCCCGCTGTACGTCATGACCAGCCCGGAAACGCACGAAGAAACGGTCGCCTTTCTTGCGGAACACGGGCGTTTCGGATTCCCGGCGGACGATCTATATCTCTTCTGCCAGGGGACGATGCCGGCCGTGGATGCCCGGACAGGCAAGGTCCTTCTGGCCGATCGCCATCGCATCGTCTTGAGCCCGGACGGCCATGGCGGCATGTTGGCGGCCTTCCACCGCAGCGGCGCGATGGCCGACGCGCGGCGGCGGGGCATCCGGCACCTGTTCTATTTTCAGGTCGATAATCCGCTCGTGCAGGTCTGCGATCCGGAATTCCTCGGCTACCATCTGCTCGCCGGCTCGGAGTTCACCTCCCAGGTGGTTCGCAAGCAGGAGCCGCTGGAGAAGGTCGGCAACGTGGTCGCGGTGGATGGGCGCCTGCAGGTGATCGAGTACAGCGATCTGCCCGACGACGTGGCCGCGCGGCGGGCCGCCGACGGCTCGCTGGAGATTTGGGCCGGCAGCATCGCGGTACACGCCATGGAGTTGTCGTTCCTGGAGCGGACGGTCCAGGCGGCCGCCGGGCTGCCGTTCCACCGCGCCAAGAAGAAGGTTCCCCATCTGGATGAACAAGGCAGCCTGGTCGAGCCCGACCAGCCGAACGCGATCAAGTTCGAGCGGTTCATCTTCGACCTGATGCCTTCGGCCCGGCGGGCGATCATCGTGGAGGTCGATCCGGCGCGGCACTTCGCCCCCTTGAAGAACGCTGCCGGTCAACCGCGCGACACGCCCGAGAGCGTCAAGGCCCAGATGGCGAAGCTGCACTCCGAGTGGCTCCGCAACGCGGGATTCGAGGTGGCCGACAACGTCCCGGTGGAGATCAGCCCCCGGTTCGCGCTGGATGCCGAGCAGTTCGGGGCGAGAATCCTCGCCAGGAAACCCGTCACCGAACCGACCTATTTCGGCTGAATTGGAAAGAGCAGGCGGAAGGTGTAAGGAAAGGTTCATCCAGGGCGGGTGAAAGATCGAGGGCCTCATGGATGCTGGCTTTGTTCCGAGGGGAAGGGCAGTCGAAATGCACG
>CAYTJV010000693.1:0-3902 GCA_964438165.1 uncultured Planctomycetaceae bacterium
AGGATCTGGATCTCGATGTCCTGGTCGATCGAGACCAGCTCCGACGGATGGTTGATGCGGCCCCAGCTCATGTCGGTGATGTGCAGCAGGCCGTCGATCCCGCCCAGGTCGACAAACGCCCCGAAATCGGCGAGGTTCTTGACCACGCCTTTGCGGAGATCGCCCACCTTGAGCTGGGCCAGCAATTGCTCCTTCTTCTCTTTGCGCTCGGCCTCGATCAGGGCCCGGCGGCTGACGACGATGTTCCGCCGCGCCTCGTCGATCTTCAGCACGAGGCACTGAATGGTCCGGCCGATGTAATCGCCGATGTCGGCGGGCCGGCGGATATCGACCTGGCTGGCGGGCAGGAAGACGTTCACGCCGATGTCGACCAAGAGCCCGCCCTTGATCTTCCGACTGACCACCCCGGTGACCACGTCGTTCTCGTGGACCGACTCCATCACCTTCTTCCAGGCCTCGATCTTCTCGGCCTTGCGCTTGCTCAGGGTGATCATGCCCCGGGCGTCGTCGACCAGGCCGTAGACGTCCTCGATGTCTTCAATGAGGACCTTGATCCGCTGGTTGGGCTCGGGCGGGGGTTCGTGGGACTCCCATTCGTGCAGGGCGATGATCCCCTCGCTCTTGTAGCCCACGTCGACCAGAACGAATTCCCCCTCCACGCGGAGGATGCGTCCTTCGACGATTTCGTTGACGGCCACCTCGCCGCCACCCCAGTCGATTTCGTCGGCCGGCGTGCCTTCTAACGCGGCGTTGAATTCCTGCTGCCATTCCTCTTCACTAAGATCCAGCCCTCGGATAAGGTTGCGGTTAACCATAGTCTAATCAATACCACCCGGTCGGTGGGCACACTGCTGCGACCACGACAAACAGTTAGAGGTACCCTCGTCCGCCTGAACCCCCTCCAACAGGGATTACACGCCTAGAGGCGTTGAGGAACGAGTAAGTATATCAGAGACCCCGGGCGGCAACAATTGCGACGCATTAGGGATCAGGAGAACTGCAAAGTAGTTTTTCCGACCATGAGCGGGGTTCAGTGCCGCGAATCTCTTCGGCCTGCCGGTATTCAAAGGCGCCCATAACCCAACCAGTCCGGCAAGTTTTCCTCGCACCAGCGGCGGTAATCCGCCATCGTGTCGAAGGCTCGATAAGGCGCGTCATCGAGGACCGGCTTGTACGTGCGGATAAACGCGTACCGAAACCGCGTACGCAAGGGACGGCGTGCCGCAGCCTCGAACTCCTCGAGCCACTCGGGAGCAATGCCGGGGGCGTCTGACGGAGGCGGCGGCTGGATCGAAGTCTCGGGGTTCATGATTACGGCTCTTTGTCGGCCAGCTTCGGCGTTTGCACGCGGCGGAGTGTATCGAGCTTGGCGAGCACTTCGTCCTTGAAGGTGCCGGAGGCCCGCTTGGCGGCCATTTGATAGTAGATTCGGGCCACGTTCGTCTTGCCGGACTCTTCCGCTGCCTGGCCGCGCTCGAAGAAATCGCGGGCCTCGGATTGGCGAGTCTCCTCATCCAAGCGGCGCTGCCGGCGGATCTCCTCGATGCTCACGAGCGGCGGATCGGCCAGCGCTCGGCGCGGGTCAAGCGCTCGGCGCGGGTCTCCCGACCCCGCCGAGGCCGCCGACCGAAGGTCTCCCCAACGCTTTTGGAGACCTTCGGTCAGCCGCGTGGCGGGGTCAGGAGACCCCGCCACAGCGCGCGGAGACCCCGTCACAGCGCCAGCCGCCACAGCGCGATGCAACTCTTCTTCCATGGCCGCGAAGTCGTGGATGTAGACCGATACACTGGTTCCGGTGGCGTTAAGCTCCGAACCGATCGCCCGGTTCCGAAACGGCGCAAGCGGCGTGCCGAATTCGTTCCTCCCCGAGCGCGCCCGGTTCACTCCCCCAAGATACGCGCTCCCGCGGTCCGGAACCGACACGGCGGTGCTCGACCGGAACGTCCTGTAGGTCGGGAGTTGTACGGTCGTGCCCTGGGCCCAAGCGGTCGAGGCGCCCCAGCCCGCCATTATGAACGTGGCTACAAAGCAGACCATGTAGGACGGCCTTTCCAGGCCGTTCTGGACGGCCTGGAAAGGCCGTCCTACATGGTTTCTCACTCGCCGGGTCCATGCCGATGAAATCCTCATGCTTGCGTCTCCGTTTCCACCGGCGTCGTCAGTGAAGGCCGCGGCGTTTGTCGGGCTCGTAAGGCTGCCACGGCATGCGCGGGCCGACGACGAAATCGAGGATCGGTTCTTTGCGCCAGACGAAGAGATTGCGAGCCGAATCGTCCTTGGTTGCCAATTCAACCATCCACACGCCGCTGTCGGCCTTATCCACCGACCGCGCCGCCACCACCAGCCGCGCTGCCGGGGCAAACGACAATAAGCCGTCCCGATACGCGCTCCGGTTCGGCGGCAGGCGGAGCGTTTTCACCAGCGAATCGCCCTCGAAAAGCGCGACCTGGCTCGGCGGCTGCGCGGCCGCCCATCGCAGCGATGCGGTGTCGGCCGCCACCCCGCCCAGTTTGGGCAACACCGGCGACCGCGGCGAAAAGTCGTCGGCCGGGAAACGATAGACCCCGGCCTCCATGTCGGTCGCTAACAGCACGTGTTTGTCGGGCGTGACCGCTACGGACATCACCGGGCGGTCCCACTTCTGCAACTCGAACCGCCGGTACTCACGGGCCTTCTGGCCGGCAATCGACGTGCCCGCAAGCACGTGGGCCAGATTGTCGGCCACCACCACCGCGTCGGAGCTGGCGGCGATGCCCACGTCGACCGGCTGCGGCACCAAGGGGTCGTCTTCCAGGACCACCGATACCTTGCCGGAGGCATCGATCTGGAAGATTTTTCCGCCTTCACGCGGCACGGCGGCCACCAGGGCGGGCTGATGGTGCAGGGCCAGTCCGGTGGCGGCGTACGGCAGCGTCACCAGCCCGCGGATGACGCCATGTTCGTCGACTTGGTAGATCCTTCCCCTTCCGAATTCGTCGGTGCACGAGAGGTAGAGGATCATCGGGGGCGGCGACTTGAATTCCGCGTCGGACCGCTGATCTCGCAGATGGATACGGCCCGCGCCGCCACCCATCCCCCCGCCGCCGCCCGTTCCCACGGCTCCAGCCGGACCGACCCCTGCAATACGGCCGGGACCGACCGAGTCCGCTGGCGCGTCGCTCGCTACATTTGGTTCAGCGCTGTCGCGTGAACGGATGCCCGGGCCAGTTTCGGCGATTCTTGGGCCGTCGGTTCCAGACCGGCCCGCTTGACGGCCGTAGAGACTTCGGCCCATTCCCCTTCCGCCCGCCGCTCCCGCGCCGCCCGAGCCCCCGGACCCGGCGCCCGTGCCGCCGCCAGCGCCGATCCCGGAGCTGCCTGCACCTGCGCCACGCCCTGATCCAGTTCCAGCACCCGACGCTGAGGCGCCGTTCTTGCCAGTTCCCGCGTTCGAGTCAGCCCCTGCATCTGATCCAGGGCTCGCAGCAATCCCCTCACCGGGTCCGCGGCCCTCGCCGGATCCGCGACCGGCGCCTGTGCCTCCCGGCCCTGGCCTCGCGGCCCCTCCGCGCTGGCCGGAGCCTGCGTCGGCGGCGCGTCGGGCCACGGTTCCCGTGCGGCTGCCCGGCCGATCATCCAGCGGCGGATCCATCTCCCACGGGCTGCCGCCGTCACCCGCGGCCTGGCCACGCTCTGTATCGGAGGCGGCGAAGCCATCGCGTTCGTGGTGGAGCGCCTTTGACATCGAGCGCCGCGTTCCAGCGCGCCTTCGTCGCCATCAGCTATTTCGTCGACCGGCGCGGGGCGGAGCTGCTCGAGCCGCTTGAGGCACCCTGCGCAGCGGCGCTCGAGCTCGCTCAACGCCTGGGCCACGAATCGCGAGAGCGACGCGCCCAGGCGCCCGCCGCCGGGCTCCCGCGAGG
>CAYTJV010000694.1:0-3890 GCA_964438165.1 uncultured Planctomycetaceae bacterium
CCGGCACCGCGGAAATCCGGAGAACGATCCACCGGATCTCCACCGAGGACCGGCCGGAGATGGTCCCTAAGCTGGTCATCTACACGCTGGAGACCACGGGCTCGGCGGGTTTAAGCGTGCCGCTAACCCCCCGAACGACAATGTTTCCCGACGCCACGGTCTTCCCGGGCAGCGAGCCGGACAAGGTGGCCGCTTGGGCACGCCCGCCGGACCACAAGCGAATCGAGGCCGCGGTGAAAGAGCTTTCCAGCAAAGAGCCGCCGGAGAAGGCCCATCAGATGGTCGTGTATGCCCTGGAGACCACCGGCGCGGCGAGCGCCAGCGGCGCCATGAGCATCCTTACCACGATGTTTCCCGAGGCGAAGTTCGCCGCCGGCACCGAGCCGAACAAGGTCGTGGCTTGGGCGCGGCCGGACGACCAGAAGAAAATCGCCGCGGCCGTCGTCGAGCTTTCCAAGAAGGAACCCGCGGAAACAGCCCGCAAGGTGGTCGTTTACCCGTACAAGTCGGCCAATGCCAGCGCCTCGTACTACACGCTCGCAGCGCTGCGGACGATGTTCCCCGATGCCCAGTTCTCGATGGGGGCCGATCCCGAGAAGCTGGCCGTGTGGGCACGTCCGACGGACCATGAGGCAATCAAAAGCGCGGTGGAGCAGTTGTCGGAGGAGGATCCGCCGGAAAAAGCCCGCCGCATGGTGGTCTATACGCTGGAGAGCACGGGCACGTCGGGGGTGAGCGGGCCGATCAGCATCCTCACCGCGATGTTCCCCGATGCGACGTTCAGCCAAGGGGCTGAGCCCGATCAGGTCGTCGCCTGGGCACGGCCGACGGATCAGGCGAGGATCAAATCGGCCGTGACCGAGCTCGCCAAGAAAGCCCCGCCCGACAAGGCCCGCAAGATCGTCGTCTATCCCTTCAAGTCGGCCCGGCCCAGGGCGTCGTACTACACGATCACCGTGCTGCGGGAGATGTTTCCCGATGCGATGTTCTCGATCGGCGCCGATCCGAACAAGCTGGTCGTTTGGGCGCGTCCTTCCGAGCACGAGGCGATCAAGAGCACGGTGGAGCAGTTGTCGCAGGAGGACCCGCCGGAGCGGGCCTTCAGATTGGCGGCCTACACCCTGGAGTCGGCGGGGGCGGCGGGCACGAGCGGGGCCGTCACGCTTTTGACGTCGATGTTCCCCGAGGCCCATTTCACGGCGGGCACGGAGCCGGGAAAGGTGGTGGCGTGGGCCCGGCCGGACGATCAGGTGAAGATCAAGTCGGCGGTTGAGGAACTGGGAAAAAAGGAACCGCCCGAAAAAGCCGCCCAGGCCGCGGTCTACCAGCTCAATTCGATGATGGCCACCGCCGCCATTCCTTTCTTGACCACGGCCTTCCCCGAGGCCCAGTTCTCCGCCGGGGCCGAGCCGCACGCCTTGATCGTCTGGGCCCGGCCGGCGGACCAGAAGCAAATCAAGGCAACCATCGAGAAACTCGACGTAGAAGGGGCGGCGCAGCTCCAGCGAACCGTGGCCGTCTACGCGCTCAAGGCCGGCGACTCCAGCTCGTTGGCCCAACTGCTGGAGCCCATGACGCGCCGCAACGTGCAACTCGTGACCGATCCGATCCGACAACGGTTGATTGTCTGGGCCGATGCCAAGCTACAGGAACAGGTGCGCGCGACCGTCGAGCAGTTCCAGAAGGAGAACTCCAAGATCGGGGAGCCGAGCACGCAGGTCTACCGCTTCCAGCGGGCGGAACCGCAAGCGGCCCAGACCGTGCTCGCGGCCCTGGTGCCCGCCGCGCAAATCGCGCTTGACGCGACCACCCACAGCCTCGTGGTCACCGCCACGCCGGACGACCACGCCAAGATCAAGGCCGCGATCGACGAAATGGACCGCCGCGACGAGAAAGGCCAGGCCTCACGCCTCCAAGTGCATCGCGTGACCACAGCCGATCCGACGAACCTCCTGACCGTGCTCCAGGGGCTTTTCCGCTCGCGGTCCGACGTCCAGTTGTCGTTGGACGAGCAGAACGACGCCATCGTGGCCGTCGCCTCCCCCGCCCAACACGAAACGATCCAAAATCTGATCGACCAGGTGGAAAGAGAAGCCAAGGCCGATTCCGCGGCCCGGCTGCAACTCTACCCGCTCAAGGATGCCGATCCCGATTCCACGCTCCAGGTGCTCACCGATCTCCTGGCGAAACAAGGTGTTAAGGCGAAGCTTTCGCTGGATCCACGCGGCAATCAACTCGTGGTCATCGCCCGGCCCGAGCAGCAGGCCACGATCCAGAAGGTCCTCGATCAGATGCAGGGCGAAGAGCGGGTGCTGGAGATCTTCATGCTGGAAGTGGTCGATACGTGGACCGCGGAAATGGCCATCAATCGGCTCTTCACCGACAGTGGCACGTACGGAAGCGCCTATGGCCCCTCGGTCGACATCGACCCGACCAGTCAGCAACTCTTCGTCCGCGCCACCAAGGAGCAGTTGACCAAGATCCGCGAACTGTTGGTGAAACTCGGCGAGACGGGGCTGGGAACCGTCTCGGAAGGGGACGGGCGGCGCTCCCGCACCGTCTCTTTCGACGGCGACCTTTCGGCCGCGTTGGACGAGATCCAGCGGGTCTGGCCGCAACTCCGCACCAACCCGATCCATGTGATGAAGCCGGCCAATGAGATTCCCGTCCAAGGTCGCTCTCCCAAGCAACCAAAGAAGCCGGAGGAGATCCGAATTCGGCCGGCGGCGGGGCCAAAACCGCCGACTGCGGCAACCCCGCGCAATGAAGCGGTTGTTCCTGCCAACGATGCCGGATGGCGCCCCGGAAAAGGTGACAGGCACCTTTTGCCTGAAAGGCCCGCGACCAACCTCCGGTCGGTGCCCGGCTCCGCACAAAAGGTGCCTGTCACCTTTTCCGGGCCGGCGCGTGGGGCGGGCGACGAGACAGGTCGCGAAAAACCGAGTCAGGACAAGACGCCGCTCGAAACAAGCGGTTGGCGCGCAAGCCAACCGAGGACTCAGCAAGGGCAAGAGAAGCTCCCGGTGGTCGTCGTTCCGGGCGAAGGCTCCGTGACCATCGCCTCCGACGATCCGGCGGCGCTTGCCCAGTTCGAGGAGTTGCTCCGCGCGCTGTCGCGGCAGCGCGGCACCGTCGGGCGGAACTTCAGCGTCTACCTCCTTGAGAACGCCAAGGCAACCTCGGTGGCCCAAACGCTCCAGCAGGTCTTCCGCAGGATGCCCACCGGCTGGCGGAGCATGAGCGGCTCGATGGTCTTCGTGCCCGACGAGCGTCTCAACGCCATCGTGGCCTACGCCAGCCGCGCCGACCGCGCGACCATCGAGAGCCTGATCAAGGTCCTCGACACGTCCGAAGTGCCCGAATCGCTGGCCGCGGATCGCATGCACCTGATCCCAGTCAAAAACACCAACGCGGCGCGGATCGAGCAGATTCTCCAAGACTTGTTCAGGGGCCAAGTCGAGGCCCTCAGCGTGGAAGCGACGACCAACTCGCTGGTGGTGATGGCCTCCGGGCCGCTGGTCGAGGAGATCACGCGGGTCGTCAACACGCTCGACGAGGCCGCCGGCAGCGACTCGTCGCGCAACGTGACCATCGTCCCGCTCAAGAAGGCTAGCTCCGAGCGCGTCCAGAAGGCCCTCGACGTCATCCTCAGGAGCGGCGCCAGAGGACGGTAGCCGTCCTTTGGAGTGCGGCGACTTGTCGCCGCTTTTCCTTGGCGGCAAGAGTAGGGGAGTCAAGGGGTCGGGAGTCTTTTTCCATGTCGGCGGAAAACGTGTACTATGCGCGGAAACCATCTCCGCCGACATGGAAAAAGACTCCCGACCCCCTCGCGCCCAAAAGAAAGCGGCGACAAGTCGCCGCACTCCAAAGGCGCGACCAGCGGTCGCGGC
>CAYTJV010000695.1:0-3890 GCA_964438165.1 uncultured Planctomycetaceae bacterium
ATTATTCGGGCCATGTTGCGGCAAGCACCGAATATCATCCTCGTCGGCGAGATGCGCGATGATGAGACAGCTTCGATTGCTATTCAGGCTTCTTTGACTGGACACTTAGTTTTCAGTACACTACATACGAACGATGCGCCTAGTGCTATTACGCGCTTGGTCGACATGGGCGTACCCGCCTATCTGGTGGCAAGTAGCATCGTGGCGGTCATGGCGCAGCGACTCGTGCGGGTCATTTGTCAGAAGTGCAAGCAGCCCTACAGCCCCGCAGAAGCCACTTTACAGGCATCAGGAATGCCGCCTTCCATGATTGAAGGCGCCACCTTCTGCAAGGGGACAGGGTGTGGCAACTGTAGTGGGACAGGATTCCGGGGGCGTCTCGGGATCTTCGAGCTGATGTTAATGTCCAGCAAGATCCGCGAACTGGCATTCAACGAAGCACCCACGGCCGAAATCCGCCGGACGGCGGTAACCGAAGGAATGCGAACGCTTTACGTTGACGGACTTCAGAAGGCGTGTCGGGGCATTACCACGCTCGAAGAAGTCGTCAGCACTGCCAAGCAGACCGACGAAGACTAGTCGTCCGTCAAACTTGAAATGGCTAGCAAGACTTCCGAAAGTCTTGCAGACTTCGGAAGTCGGACGCACGAGGCTGGGAATCTCCGGGGCACGGCAAGCGATCCGGCGATCCGGCCGGATGCAACACGATTCGATAGTACCAATCTTTAGCGGCGTAATCATATTCCTCGTCAATAGCCATCTCGCTTTCAGAGGCTCGGCCCTCGCTGCGATCCTTGGATCGCATTCGCGTCAGGATGGCTCGATCAAGACCGTGCAGGCTTGAGGAAAACCGGGAAGCGGCGAATAATCATGGCGCTGGTTGGCACGCACTTGCCGGCGCAGCCGATTGGAAGGGTTTGGCGGTACACGGGAAAGGAATGATATGGCGTCCCTGCTGATCGACAAGCTGTTGCACACCGTGGTCCAACGCAAGGCGAGCGACCTTCACATTACCGCGGGCCAGCCTCCGGTGCTGCGGTGCGACGGGCATTTGGTGAGGCTGGAGACCAAGGTGCTGGAGCCCGAGGATACCACCTCCCTGATGAAGAGCATCGCCCCGGAGCGTTGCCAGCGGGAGCTCCAGGAAGTGGGGGGCTCCGACTTCGGCTTCGCCTTTGGAGAGATGGCCCGCTTCCGCGTCTCGATCTTTAAGCAGAAGGGCTGCGTCGGGATGGTGCTGCGGCAGATCCCCAACCGGCTCATGAGCCTGGAGGAGTTGGGCACTCCGCCGGTCGTCAAGCAAATCATCATGCGTCCCCGCGGCTTGATGTTGGTGACGGGGCCTACCGGGTGTGGCAAGTCGACGACCCTGGCCGCGGCCATCGATTACATCAACGAAAACGTTGACCACCATATCATCACCATCGAGGACCCCATCGAGTTCTTCCACAAGCACAAGAAGTCGACGGTCAACCAGCGCGAGGTCGGGGTCGACGTGCCCAGTTTTGCCGAGGCCATTCGCCGCGGGTTGCGCCAGGATCCGGACGTCATCCTGGTCGGCGAAATGCGCGACTTGGACACGATCGAAGCGGCCATCACGGCGGCCGAAACGGGGCACATCGTGTTCGGCACGCTGCACACCACCGGGGCCCAGGGCACGATCAACCGGATCATTGACGTCTTTCCCACCAACCAGCAGGAGCAGATCCGCACCCAGTTGTCGGTGGCGATTATCGGGGTCCTATCTCAAGCCCTGCTGCCGAAGATCGGAGGCGGCCGGATCGCGGCCTACGAAATGCTGGTCGTCACCCCCGCCATCGGAAACCTGATCCGCGAGAACAAGACGTACCGCATCAACTCCTCGATCCAGACCGGGGCCAAGCTGGGAATGCAATTGCTCGACGACCACATGTTCAAGCTCTGGCGGGCGGGCATGGTCGACAAGAAAGACATCCTCAGCAAGGCCAACAACGCGGACGAGTTGGCGGCCAAGATCGCCCGCGCCGAGCGCGGCATGTTCGAAGACGAGGACGAGAGCAAACGGAGGTTGGGAAAAGAGGGGGAGGAAGAAGACGAGTAAGGATCGCGAAAACGATAAGTGGGGCACGATTCCGTCGTGCCCGGCACGTTGGAAACGTGCCCCACGGGTAAGAAAGCAACCGCGGGGACAAACCAGGTAGAAGTCGGTTCGGCGGCAGCGCACGCCGGCCAATCATCTGAGGCACACAGGCTATGGCTCTTCGGCGGATCGGTCAAATCATGGTCGACTTGGGGTTCATCAGCGAGCGCCAGCTCGGCATGCTGCTGGAGGAGCAGCGCCAGCGTCGCGGCGAGCTGTTGGGCCAGGTCGCCCTGAGCATGGCCCTGATCAACGACGACCAGTTGGCGCAGGCTCTGGCCGAGCAGATGAGCATGCAGGTGGTGAACCTCAACGAGGTGGTCATTCCGCCCGAGGTGCTCGCCCACGTCACCGAGCCCATGGCCCAGCTCTATCGCATTGTCCCGGTCGCCTTTCGCGACAACACCCTGACGATCGCCATGGCCGACCCGCAGAAGCTGTCGGTGATCGACGAGCTGCGGTCGTTCTTGGGTTACGACATCCGGGCGGTGGTGGCCTCGGAAAAGGACGTGACGCGGGCCTTGGAGCGGTACTTCGTGGGGGGCGGCGAGAGCGTCGAGCAGTTGATCGCCGTTCTGGAGGCCGACGAGGAGTTGAGCGAGGTCGCCGCGCGGCTGTCGACGGGCGGCGCAATCGACATCACCAGCGCGGAGGCCCTGGCCGAGAGCGCCCCGGTGCGCAAGCTCTTGAACATGATCCTCCTGTTGGGGATCAAGGACCACGCCAGCGACATCCACTTCGAGCCCTTCGAGGCGGAGTTCAAGGTCCGCATCCGCTCCGACGGCGTGCTTTACGAAATGGTCCCGCCGCCGCGGCACTTGGCGGTCGCCATCACCACGCGAATCAAGGTCATGGCCGATCTCGACATCGCCGAGCGGCGTCTGCCGCAGGACGGCCGGATCCGACTGTCGGTCGGCGGCCACCCGATCGACCTCCGCGTGAGCGTATTGCCCACGATGTTCGGCGAGAGCATCGTGCTGCGGATCCTCGACCGCTCGGTGGTCCAGCTCGACCTGGAAGCCGTGGGGATGGACTCGGTCACGCTGGTCGACTTCCGCCGCATGATCCACCAGCCCAACGGGATCGTGCTGGTGACCGGGCCCACCGGCTCCGGCAAGACGACCACGCTGTACGGGGCCCTCAACGAATTGAATTCGGTCGAGGACAAACTGATCACCACCGAGGACCCGGTGGAGTACGAAATCGACGGGATCGTGCAGATCCCCATCGACCCGGGCATCGGCAACACCTTCGCCCACTGCCTCCGCTCCATTCTCCGCCAGGACCCGGACATCATCCTCGTGGGCGAGATCCGCGACCTGGAGACGGCCGAGATCGCGGTGCAGGCGTCGTTGACGGGCCACCTGGTGTTCAGCACGCTCCACACCAACGACGCCCCCAGCGCGGTCACGCGGTTGCGCGACATGGGCATTCCCCCCTTCTTGATCACCGCCACGCTCGAAGGCATCCTCGCCCAACGGCTGGTGCGGAAGATCTGCAAGGACTGCCGCGAGGAGACCATGCCGGCCATGGAACAGCTTGCCGACCTGGAGTTGACTCCCGACGACATCATTGGCAAGAAGTTCTACCGCGGGCGCGGCTGCGCCACGTGCAACAACACCGGGTTCAAGGGGCGGACCGGGCTGTTCGAGCTGATGCCGATCAACGACATCGTCCGCGATCTGATCAACCGCTCGGGTTCCACCGACCAATTGCGCGACGCGGCTCTGAAAGCGGGCATGCGGCCCCCTCCCGTCCGCGCCAGCGTAGA
>CAYTJV010000696.1:0-3888 GCA_964438165.1 uncultured Planctomycetaceae bacterium
GCGGGAGCCTGGTCTTTGGTTGGAGTCCACGTGAAGGTGCCCGTTTCCGGGTCGATGCTGGCCCCGGATGGGGCGTTGGGGCCGAGGCTGAATCGCAACTTGGGTTCGCACCGTTCGGCTTCGTTGACCAACACCGGGACGTCCAACACCTTTCCGACTTGGATGGTTTGCGCGGCAATCGGTAGGAGGTGCAGCGGCTCGGGCGTCGGCACATGACGCTGCGTCGACGGCGAGTCCTCCCTCGTCGCAGCGAGAAAGCTATCCATCAGGGGCAACGCCATCTTTACCGTTAGACCAATCACCAACATCAGCGTGACCACGGCAACGCCGCGCAAGAAATTGTGCAGGATGGCATTCTCTTCGCCGGCGATCGCGAGAAGGAGACGGTCAAACGAGCGAAGGGCTGTCGGGAAGGGCGAGGTCGCCCGTCGTGGGCCCGTCGCGCCTCGGCATAAGGGCTCGGCAGGCTGCGCCGGTACGGTGGGCGCCAACGCCGTATCTGCGGTGGCTGCGGGGACAGGCTCGGTGGGCAGAAGCGGGGGCGGCGCCGAAACCCACCAAGGGGCCGTCTCGCCGGACTGCTCCGCGACCAACTCTGTGGAGGCCGGCGGCTGTTGCGCGGATAGCGTAGACTCGACCGCGGCTTCCTCTTCCCGGCTCAGCGGCAGCACGTGTCCGTCGGAGATGATCTCGTGCAGCAGGGGCGATTGTTCGAGAGGCCGCCGGCACGCCAGGATCAATCGGCCTACCAGCCTGTGGGCAGTCGCGCTAGGAGACCCACACAAGGTGCGAAACACTGCGGACGTGCCCGGACTGCGGAAGTCGGTTTCCCGGAACAAAAGGTTGTCGCCGTTATTGAACCGCCGCCACAGTTCGCCCCCGTTCACCATCAGGCAATGGATGGCGGTGTAGATGACGAGGTGGGAGAACCGGTCCACCTCCGCGTTGTAGGTCCCCTCTCGGAGCCGCTCGGGATGCTGGTAGGCCGGATGCCCCACTTCGCCCGAGCGCGTGCCGGCCAGTTCCGGGACGTACATCCCGTCGTAGTCGATGAGTTGCAGGAGGAGCGACTTGGTCCCTGGGACGGGAACCAGCAGGACGTTGCCGTGCTGCAAGTCGGCATGGGCCACCCCTTGCTCGCGGAGCATCGCCGCCAGCTTGACCCACGGATCGAGCAGCATCCTTAAGTTCGCGGTCCTCAACTCCTCGCGTTCCTCGACGTGTTTCTCGACGTACTGGTTCAGGGTCAACCCTTCCACCCAGCGCATCTTCAAGACGGGGAACCACGCCCCGGCGATGCGGATTCCCTGCTCCAGGTACCGGAAGTCGACGGTGAAAGGGAGGCGGGCCTGCTCCAGACGCGCGGCGATGTTGCGGTAGCGGTCCCGCAGCCCCCGGACCTCGCGGGCAAAACACTTCACGGCCCAGGTGTTGCCGGTGGCCGGGCAGTCGATTCTGTAGACGTCGGCGAAGTTGCCCGTCCAGAGCATCGGCAGGCCCTGGCGATTCGTCGCTACCTCGCCTGCCCGCAACTCCTCGTCACCTAAAGATAGGCGAGGATTCTGGACTGCTTCGTAATAGTCCGTCTTCGTCGGCCAGACCATAACTGTCTACAAGTGAAGTGCCAGGAGCGTTACGTCGTCGTTGCGCAAGCGGCCGGCGTCGCGGAGTCCTCCGATCCACGAAGTAAACTGATCGGCGGTTTCCGGCAGGGTCAGGAGCGATTCCATCTTGCCCCAAGGATTCCCGCCCGTTTCGTGTTCGGCCAGGCACCACTGCGCCAACGCATCGGTCATCATCCAGAGTCGGTCGCCAGGTTGCCCGCGGCCTTCTGTCCACAGGCTCTGTCTTTCATGGATGTCGTCAGGAAACATTCGCGAACCCACAAGCTTTGGGACATTGCCGAACTGCTTCGAGTCGTCGAGGGGAAACGCGCGAAGCAAAGCCGCACCGCGGGTGTGCATGAGGCAAGTGTCGCCCACGGCGATGGTTTGCCACTGGTACGAAGCCTCGGGTGAGCGCGTCAGCACGAGTCCCAGGAAGGTGGCAAATGCGCCTTGTTCCACGCCGGGCTCGGCGTGCCAAGGAAGCGTCCGGCCGCGAACATCCGAGTTCCATCGCTCCTGCAAGGCAAGAAGAGATTCGGCCCATCGGCCGGCGTCACGCTGGGCATTCTGCACAAAGTCTTCGACAAGCAGTCTAGCCCACAGTCGGGCGAAGCAGCTCTCCGTCGCGCCGTCGGCCAAGGCATACCGCCCGGCCGCCTCGTTGGCAGCGAAGGCGTCCTCGTATTCCGCCGGACTGTTGCCCCTTCGGGCAAGCCAGAATGCACGAGAGTCCATGGACATGACGCTGACCGGTCATCTGAAGCTGCTGTCGACCCTCGTCCCAATGTCCAGTAACATGATGACCGAACTCAGATCGGCATTGAAGGCGAAGCCGAGGGCACCATCCGAAACCGAGGCTTCCAGGATTCGGGCCTGCTTGAGCATCGCTGGGGGCAGCGGGCTGGACATGCGAAACAATAGCCGGGCATACTCGTCGGGTAGATAACTTTCATCGGCCGGAAAAAGAATCGGCCTTTCGCCGCGTGCCGAGATGTGGATGTTGAATAGCAGGGCATTGCCATTCTGCGACGCCACGCTCCGAAGCGCCGCGGCCATCGGCTGGGGATCGCCATCCGTCGCCGCGCCGTCGCTGATGTTGATGACGATCGGTGGAAAACATCGCGGGTGCTGGCTGACAAACTCGCTGACGACCTCGTGGGCCGCCTGGAACGCCGTACACATGGGTGTTTTTCCCTGCGCTAACGGCTCGAACCACACCGGGAACTTGACGCGCTGCCCCAGCAGTCCGCCAGCGCCGTCCTCTACCCGCTTGATGCGATCTTCGATGCGAAGCGGGGAGTTGCCGATGACGCTCACCGTCCGAAGCACTCCCACTCCGGCCAGGTCCCCCGGGAGCCCGAGCCTGATTTCGTCGCCGTACCCGATGGCGCCAATACAATAGCGGTCAAGAATGTAATTCCCCTTGGAACAACGCCAGACCAGCGTCTGCAGCAGGCGATTGAGGGCGTCGGCAACTCCCTGAGCCTTCGTCCTGCCCGATTCAGCGCCGAATCGCTCTGCCATCGAGCCCGACTGATCGACGAGAAACAAGAAACAAGTGGGGTTCGACCTGCTGATCTCCGCTGTGTAAGGCATTGGCTACTGTCCTCCGTTTCGGGGCCCGTGCGGCGTGAGCGGCGTAATGCGGCTCGGCCGGCCGGCCGGAAAAGCCCCACGGGCCCAGGTTCCCGCCACGCGGGCATTGTATACTCACCGCGTGCCGACCTAGCGCCCTCGCACGACAAGACCGATGATAACACCGCCTTCAGCCAGGAGCAAGCCACCAGGGCCGCCAAGGGGCCACGGGGGAGAGGTCGGGGGTTCTAATGGACAGCCGTAAACTTCCGAAGTCTGCGAGACTTCGGAAGTTTCGGGATAGGCTCTTATTCCCCGATCCCTAGCTCCTCAAAACCCTCTCGCCGCCTTGATGTCGTCGAAGTCGCGGAGATGGTAGCCGATGCGCACGTAGTCCAACACGCGGCAGAGCGCGCGGAGGGCCACGCCCATGCCGTCGGGGCCGCTGAAGCCGCCGAATTGGCCGCCGCCCTTGAGGTGCGGCTCCAGGTCGACGAAGACCCCGGGGATGCCGCGGCGGTGGAGCTTGCTCTCCAACTCGGGCAGGAGGTTGCGGAACTCCCGTAAGATGGCCTCGTGGGCCGCGTCGCCCTCGTCGGCGGGGACGAAATGGTGCAGGGCGTCCTCGTCGACGTGGCCCCCCTTGGCCACCGGACGCGGGTTGCGATAGTCCTTCACGTGCAGCCACGCCAGGCCCGGGGCCATG
>CAYTJV010000697.1:0-3869 GCA_964438165.1 uncultured Planctomycetaceae bacterium
CTTCAGGGCTTCGGCGCTCATTGCGACCCGCTTCCCCAGGGCGTTGCCCTGGGCTCTCGTATTACGCCCCTTCGGGGCTGAGGAGGGGCGCCAGATGCCGAGTCGCTTGGAACACAACTGAGATACGGGCGGCAGCTCTCAAGGGCCGACTTTTCACCCATCCACTTCCGCTGTCTTAAGCACGCTTCGCCAGGATGAACCTCTTCTTTCCATTTTCCTTTCCTTATGCAAGACCTCATCGCTTCTTCTCGATCTCGTCCAACGCCTTCTGAACCTCGGGGCTGACGGTGATCTTGCACTTCGGGAGGGCGGCCTTGAGGGCGGCGAGCCCGGCGGGGGTGACCTGCGCGTCTTGCAGGTTAAGCTCCGCGAGGTTCTGGAGTACTTTGAGTTGCTCAAGCCACCCCTGTAAAGGTCACATTTTCGCCGAAATGCCCAGCATTCTCGCGAAACGACGCGCCGCCCCGCTGCTCGCGGCCCGCGACGTTCTCCCGAGAATCCCGCAATAACTGGTTGGCAGCATTGGGTTTAGCACCTTTACAGGGGTGGTTGCTCAAGCTCCTTGTCCGTCACCGGCGACCACGTGAGGTACAGCGTCTTCAGGTTCGGCAGTCGCGCCAACTGACCAAGGCCGCGCTCTGTCGGCCTCGGGTCGACCAGGCGGAGCGACTCCAACCTCGTCAGGGTTGTAAGTTCGTCGTTCAATTGCTCGCCCGAGATGTCCAGGAACGTCAAGCCTTTGAACTTCGCGACTCCTCGGCTGGTCACCTTGGTCCAGCCTACGTCCAGGTGCTCCAGCGGCAATGCTTGCAGAGGCTCCAGCCCGGCATCGGTGATTTGCGGCCCTCTCGGGCGAAGTAACCTCAAGTTCGTTAGTCCCTTGAGGTGCACCAGCCCGGCATCCGTGAGCTGCTCGCTGCCGAGGAGAAGGTCGCGAAGTGATTTGATCTCCTTAACGTGTTCGAGGCCCATGTCGGTCAACGGGTTCATGGCGAGGGAGAGTGCCTCCAGCGATTTCAGCCCATGGAGGTGCTGGAGGCCCGGGCCGCTCACGCGTGTACGATCGAGCCACAGCATCTTCAGCGTTACCAGACCGCCGAGATGCTCCAGGCCGGCGTCCGTCACTTGCGTGCCAGCTAGAAAGAGTTGTTCGAGCGCCGTAAACCCTTTGAGCTCCTGCAGGGCGGCATCGGACACCTGGGTATCGTCGAGGAACAGGGCTCGGAGGCAGCCGGAGCTTTGCAGTCGCTGGAGCCCCCGACCGGTGACTCGCGTTCCCGCAAGGTTGAGCCTCAGCAGGGCCTTTAGACCCTTGAGGTGCTCAAAGACCTCATCCGTCACCGACGCGTTGCCCGGGAGGTCGCACTGGATGACTTCGTCCTTGTTCTTCGGCAAGTCGCTCAGAGACCTGATCCCCCGTATCTCCCCGTCTACAACAACACCGAGCGTCCCGCCCTTCCCCAAGATCCACAGCGCCGCTTCTCGGTCGGCTTCGGCAGCACCCGCGGCGGGCGAAGGGGGCTTTAACTTGTCCAACTCGGCTTGGACGTCGGCGTTGACGGTGATCTTGCACTTCGGCAGGGCGGCTTGGAGCCTGGCGACGCCGGCCGTGGTGACTTTCGTCTGTCCAAGGAAAAGCTCGGTTAGATTCTGAAGCCCCTTCAAGTGTTCCAGGCCCGCGTCAGTCACGGGTGCACCGTTGAGCGTCAAGGATTGCAGCTTCGTCGAACCGCTCAGATGCGCAAGCCCCGTATCGGTGATCGGCGTACTCCACAACTCGAGTGACTCGAGATTGGCGAGTTCTGCAAGCCGTTTCAGCCCGTCATCATTCACTTGGGTGCCGCCAAGGTGCAGTTGTTTGAGACCTTTGAGATTTTCCAGGCCCTGGCCGGTGACCTTGGTGAGTCGCAGGTTCAGGAGTTGCAGGCCTGTCAAGGCTCGCAAATGGGCCACGCCAGCGTCGGTGACCTGGGTGCCGTTGAGATAGAGGAATCCTAAACCGGTCAATCCCTTCAAGTGCTCCAGTCCCTCGTCGGTCAGTGGCGTCATTGCGATGTATAGCCTTCCAAGCGATTTCATTCCTTCAAGGCTCTTGAGGCCCGGCCCCCTGACTTGGGTATTGTCGAGGAGCAATGTCCTGAGTTCCGTGAGGGTTGCGAGATGTTCGAGGCCGGCATCGGTGACCGAGTCGTTGCCCGCAACACCAACGTCGAGAACTTTGAAGCTCTCCTTGGGCAATTCCGCAATCGACTTGACCTCACGTCCCTGACCGTCGATAAGGACCCCGAGCGTTCCCCCTTTTGCTAATACCCACTGTGCCGCTTTCCGGTCGACATCAGTCTCCCCGGAGGGCCCCTTCGTCGCGGATTTCGGGTTCGTTTGTCCGCTCTTGCCCACCGAACCGGAGGACTCGGTGCCCGTTCTCATGGCGATCATCGCCCCCACAAACACCGTTAGGACTGCGGCGCCGAAGACTGCCGCGGCGATGATCCATTTCTGCCTTGCGCGCCAGCCGAACGCGGTCCGGCGGCTGGGGGCGAGCAAGCGCTGGGTGATGTTCACCGGCTGCTCGGCAAACAGCTCATCGAACGGCGAGAGCGGCGGCGGTGGCGGCGGGGGCGGGGGCGGCTGCGTGTCGGCATGAGGCTCCGCATGATACGTCCGCGTCTCCTCATAGGCCTTCGGCGAGGGTACACGCTGGCGGGCGTCTTTCTGAACGTCAACAAGGCAGTTCTGCAGGTCGGCGATCACCTCGCTCATCGACTGCTGGCGGTCTTCCGGCCGCTTCGCGACCATCCTGCGGAAGACGGCATCCAACGACTCGGGGACGCCGCTTCGCGCCTCGCCAATCGACGGGATCGGCGCGTCGCGGTGGGCGAGCATTTTCTTGAACATCGTGTCGCCGCGGTACACCGCACGGCCGACCAACAGCACGTACAACGTGCAACCGAGGCTGTAGATGTCGGCGCGAAGGTCCGCCGTCTTGGTGTCCAGGCCCTGCTCGGGCGACATGTAGTCGAAGGTGCCCATCACCTCCCCGCTCCGCGTGAGGCCGTCCTCGTCGGCGGAGTCGGCGGCACTCGCGGCATGCTCGATTCGGGCCAGGCCCATGTCGAGGACTTTGACGACGCCGCTCTGCTCCAAGAGCAGATTCGCGGGCTTGATGTCGCGGTGAATGATGCCTTGGGTGTGGGCGTACGCCAATCCCTTGGCCGCCTGGAGCACATAGTCGAGCGCCTTTTCCAACGGGAGCGGGCCCTGCGTCTTGACCAGCGAAGAAAGGTCTTGCCCGTCAACGCACTCCATCACCAGGAAATGCACCCCCTTGGCTTCATCGGCGTCGTAGGCAGTGACGATATTGGGATGCGACAGCTTGGCAGCCGCCTCGACCTCGCGCTGGAAACGCTTGACCGACTCCGGCGACCTCATCGCCGCCGAGGGCAAGACCTTCAGGGCCACGGTCCGCTTCATCCGCTTGTGCGTGGCCTTATAGACCTGGCCCATCCCGCCTTTGCCGAGCCGGTCGAGCACCACGTAGTTGCCCACCACCAGCCCCCGAGTCTTGCCCTGGTGGATCGCCTGGGCCTGGAACTTGGTCAGCTTCCCGCTGCGGTACAGTTCCTGGGCGAGTTGTTCGCCGGTGACGGGCCGACCCTCCAGCGGCAGGCAGTCGATGAACGCCTCCACTTCGCCGGCGGTCATCAAGCCGGAGTCCGTTAAGGAACGAATGAAATCCTCGATCTTCATGCCCACGGCCTGGTTTCCAAGAGAATGGTTCGGACGAGCACCGCGCCGCACGATAAGGGGCGAAGATTCCATGATAGACACAGGAGCCCTCCCCGTCAAGGGGGGCAGCCTGGCTCCTTTCC
>CAYTJV010000698.1:0-3838 GCA_964438165.1 uncultured Planctomycetaceae bacterium
GCTCCTTTCCGTTGATTCCATTCGACGGAACGACTGTGTACGAAATAACTTAGATCAAGATCAATACACAGTCAAACTATGCACAATGCTACTCTCCAGTCTCCGGCCGATCAAGGTCAAGCGCCAGCCCCGCCGGCCGCAGAATTCGACCATGATCGAATTCTCCAAGCCCCCATCGAATGGCTGAAGCCCTCGCCTGAAAACGAGCAGCTTTATCGGCCGGTCTACCCCGACGATCCCGAGATCATCGCCCTGGCCGACAGTATCGAGGCGGACGGCATCCAAGAGCCTCTCTTGGTCACGCGCGATGGATGGATCGTTTCCGGCCATCGACGGCACGTTGCGGCCCAAATGGCTGGACTCCAGGAAGTGCCCGTCCTCTTTCACCCGATCCGCAAAGATGAAGATCACGACGAATTCATGCGGCTGTTGCGCGAGTGCAATCGGCAGCGGGTGAAGTCCTTTGACGAGGTGCTACGCGAAGAGGTCGTCAGTGCCAATCCCGACGAGGCGTACCAAGCCCTCGTCGAACACCGACAGGCGAAAGCCAAGATCGACCACACGACGATCAAGCTCCGGGGAAAGAAGCACCGCGCCGAGATATCCAGGGCGAAATTCCCGATGCTGGAGGCGGTCCGCAGGGTCATCAAGCAGTCAGAGAAGTTCTTGCCGCTGACCGATCGGCGAATCCATTACATGCTCTTGAACGACGCGCCGCTCATTCATACGAGCAAGCCGGATTCGCGCTATCAAAACGACAAGACGAGCTATCGCGCCTTGGTCGATCTACTCACCCGAGCACGGCTGGCCGGCGAAATCCCGATGGACGTGATCGACGATGAGACAAGGCCCATGGTGACGTGGGATGTGTTCCGGTCGGTCGATCTATTCATCCGCCGGGAGATCAACGGATTCATGCTCAACTACTGGCGCGACCTGATGCAGTCGCAACCGAACCACGTAGAGATCCTCGGCGAGAAGAACACCTTGTCCACGATCATACGACCCGTGGCCGCGGAATACTGCATCCCAATGACCTTGGGACGTGGCTACTGTTCGTTGCGGCCGCGAGCCAAGATCGTCGAGAGGTTCAATGCCAGCGGCAAGGAACGGCTGGTGCTGTTGATCCTGTCCGACTTCGATCCCGACGGCGAAGAGATCGCGCACAGTTTCGCTCGTTCCTTGCGCGACGATTTCTATGTCAAGCACGTGGACGCGATCAAGGTCGGGTTGACCGCTGAGCAGGTGAAGCGGTTCAAGTTGCCGCCGGCCTTCAAGGCAAAGACCGGCTCCACGAACTACAACCGTTTCGTGCGCAAGTACGGCGATGACGTCTTCGAATTGGAAGCGTTGCCGCCGGACAAGCTCCAAGCCGAGTTGCGGAAGGTGATTGACAAGGTGATTGACACGAAGGCGTTCAACGCGGAACTGGACCGAGAGAAGCAGGACGCGGCCCGGTTGTCGGTGGTCCGCCGGCAGGCCCTCCGGATGTTGTCGCACTGGACCCAAGGCGATGAGGAGGCCGCCCAGTGACCACCCCGAGCCCCAGCGCGAACACCTCCACCAGCGGCGGCTGGTTCCGCGTCCAGGACGCCGTGGTCGCACGAATCGCCGATGTAGGACCGTTGGCGATAGCCGTGTACGTCGTGCTGGCCAAGCACGCGGATCGGGACGGGTGCTGTTGGCCGTCATTGTCCAGATTGGCGGCACTGTGCGGGGCAACTCGCCGTGGCGTGCAAAAGGCAATTGCCCGCCTGGTCCAGGCGACCATGATCATCAAGGAAAAGCGGGCCAACTCGCACGGCGGATTCACGAGCAATCGGTATAGGGTGTTACCCCTTACCCCCCAAGACCCTGTAGAACCAAAAGACCCTAGGGTGGTGAACGAAACGACCCTACCCTATGGAACCACGGTTCACCAGGGTGGTGAACCAAAAGACCCTAGGGTGGTGAACCAGATGCACTTCGAACCAGACCCATTGAACCAGACCCAATTAACCAGACCCATTGAATCAGAGGGAGAGGCGGCTGCGCCGCCGGCCCCTCCCTCGTTGACCTTGGAAGTTGTTGTCCAGAAGTGGAACCAGGTAGTCGGGTTCTGCATGGTTGACGAGATCACCAAGAGCCGAAGTGCTTCATTCAACGCAAGAGTGAAGAAAGCCGCATGGGTCAGCCGTTGGGAGCAAGCCCTAGAGAAGGCGAGCAAGCTCCCGTTCTGTCTTGGAGAAAATCCACGCGGCTGGAGAGCCAACCTCGACTGGTTCTTGCGACCCGATACCGTAACCAGACTTTTTGAGGGTTTCTACGATGACTCAGGAAAACGCAATGGACAACCAAGACACGATCCCGTTGCCTCCGGTAGATGCCCCAAGCGACCTGCTCCAGCGGTTTGACTTGGCGGTCGCCTCGCTCCCCTTCCTGCCTCGTCCGGGGCTCCGTGGTGAACGCGAACATGAGGCGGCACGGCGGTCGGAAGCCCTCCGGCAATTCGCGGGCGAAGAGCCGGAGGCAATCAAGCAGCTCAGGTTTGACCGCGAAACCCGACGGGACAAGGATCTGGCCGAGAAGAGATTGGAGGAGGAGAAACACAATCGGCAAGAGCGACTGATGGAGTTTCTTTCCGACGTTGGCCCTCGGCTGGCCGGGGCAACGCTGGATAACTTCGTCGTGACCAGCGATCCCACCTTCCACAAGGCGCAGCAGGCGGCGCTGGCCGCGATCCGCCGCTACATCGCCAACCTCACAGAGAACGTCAAGACAGGCGCGGGGCTGTGGCTGCACGGTACGGTGGGCACAGGAAAGGACCACCTCTTGGTCGCTATTGCCAAGACGGCGATCACGGATCACGGCATGGGTGCCAGCAAGATTTACAACGGCCAGACAGGCGAGATTGTGATTCCGCTTATCAACCGTGGTTTGCGAGTCGCACGGATCACGGGATCGGCGCTGTTCCGCGGCGCACGGGAGGCGATGCACAGGGAGCGGGAAAGCCGGTTCGTGGACGAGTTGACCAGCCCGGACATTCTCATCCTGAGCGATCCCTTGGCCGTCGTAGGCGACCTGACGCCGTTCCAAGCCCAAACGCTATTCGAGGTAGCCGACACCCGCAACGCCATGAAGAGGCCCACGTGGACGACCTTGAACGTGGTCGATAGCGCAGAAGCCGATAGGCGGCTGGGACCAGCGATTGCAGATCGTCTTCGGCACGATGTCATAGATGTGGAATGTAGGTGGCCCAGCTACCGCACTGAGAGGGAATGAACCGAATGACCCACCAGCCAAAGACCATCGGCACGTCCTTCACCCTGGTCCTCCAAGCCCTGCCCAGCGACGTGCCGGTCATGATCCGGCTGCGCCGCGTGCTGAAGGGCCTGTTGCGGACCTACGACTTTCGGGCCGTATCGGTGCTGCCCGCCGCGTCACTCCCTCCCAAAAGGACCAGCGATGAGTGCAACCTTTGACCGACTCCACCCCGGCCATGCCGCCCTCTGCCCCGGCTGCCAGCACTACGACGCCAGCATGGACCGGCAGGGGCACCCCGAGCCATGCAAGGCGATTGCGTGGCGGGATGCCCGTCGGCACGTGCCCACCATCGCGGCCAGCGGCGCGCCGACGTGCGACGACTACGAGCCCAAGGAGGGCAGCGGGCAATGATTTCGCCGGTCCTCTATAGCTCCGTGTCGGACAACTGGTCCACGTCGCCCGAGGTCTTCGCCAAGCTGAACCGCCGGTTCGGGCCATTCGACCTGGACCCGGCTGCGAGCCCCGAGAACGCTAAGGCCCCGCGGTTCTACACGATGGCCGACGATGGGCTCTCACAGCCCTGGACGGGCCGTGT
>CAYTJV010000699.1:0-3837 GCA_964438165.1 uncultured Planctomycetaceae bacterium
TGCGTAAGAACACAACATGTAGTGGCGAGGATGCCGAAGTCTTGCTGTAGAGCTATTCAAGCTCTGACCCCAAAGCTCCGACCAAAGCTCCGACCCCCAGGCGCTGCCTGGCCGCCAGAGCGGCCGCCAGCTTGCAGCCGGGCTCGCCAACCAGAAGCACGCCCGGACGCTTCTCACCCGGCTTGAGGTCCGCAGGCCGATGAATATGCGTGGTCACCTGCCTGAATACGGGCACCTCCAGCCGCAGCGGCTGGACATCAACGTCAGCAGCCCTCGCCCAGCCCGGGACCGCTGCGACCAGCATCGCCAGCCAGCCGACGATTCCCGTGGTTCGTTTCCGCAGTTGCCTGGTCATTGCGTAGTTTCTCGCCGTCCGAAGCAGTGCAAGTTCCGCTCGGTGCGGACATAAAGCCTTCCGCCGACGAGGGCAGGGCTCGCCAGGCACCGCTCGCCCAGCAATGTGCGAGCCAAGACCCGCGGTTCCTCACTCACGGCCACCACGGTCATCTCGCCCGCTAAGCTGACCAGGTACATCTTCCCATCGCCCGCGACCGGAGAAGCGTAGTAGTCGCCGGAGGCGCCGAGGCGATCCTTCCAGAGCAGCCGGCCGGTCGCGACCGCAAAACACGACACAATGCCCCCGCTGCCCACCACGTAGAGCCGCTCGCCATAGCACAGCGGCGACGGCACGTAAGGGGACACCCGCGGCACTTGCCAGGCGACGTGCGTCGCCGTCACGTTCCCCTTGCCCCCGGGCCGGATAGCCGTCAACACGTTGCCATTCTGCGAGGCCCTCGGCGGCGGAGGCGGGGCCTGTTGTTGTCTTTCAAAATCCGCCTGGAGCTCTTCCAGCGTGAGGAAGCCGTCGCCATTGGCATCAATCCGTCGGAAGGTCTCTTTGCTCATCATGGGGACCTCCTCCGGGCTCAGCTTGCCGTCGCGATTGCCGTCGTGGTTTTCGAACAGCCCCTTCCAGTTTGGTTTCTGCTTCGCCTTCACCGAACTCCTGAACTCGCGGGTGGCCGTATGGCTGTCCACGGCAGCTACCAGTAACAGTTCCGGCGTGACGCCCGGCGTCGTCGCCACAAACGATTCCGGCTGCTCGACGTGCCAGAGATCCTTGCCGGTGTCCGCCTCGTAAGCGGTGGTCCGCGCTGATCCGGCGACCACGATCTGTGTTTGCCCGCCGATTTCCCAGCGGACGGGCGTGGAGTAACTGGGAGTCGCTTGGGGACGCGAGGTTTTCCATTTCGGTTCTCCGCTCTGCCTGTGGAGCGCCAGCAGAAACGATTCCCCATCGTGATCGCAGTTGAGGATCACGGAGTCGCGGTAGACGATGGGCGAGCTGGCGGCGCCCCAGCCGAGACGGTAATTGAACGGCCCCAAGTCGTGCCTCCAGATGAGCCGCCCCTGGAAATCGAAACAGACCAGCCCCACGGACCCGAAGAATACGTAGACTCGCTCCCCGTCGGCGGCTGTGGTGGGAGAAGCCGGACTGCCGACTCGCGGATGCACGTTCTCGATTTGCCCGGCGGGCACCTCTCTCTCCCACCGAATCCGCCCATCGCCGGTGTTGATGCACAGGACAACAAGCCGGTTCTGGTCTTTGCAGGCCGTCAGAAAGAGGCTCTCCCCCCAGATGCACGGCGAGGAATTGCCGGGAGGGACAGGCGTTTTCCAAAACACATTGTTCGTCGGGCCGAAGTCCACCGGCAGGTCACGCTCTGGGGAGACACCTGCGGCATTTGGACCTCGGAACTGCGCCCAGTTACTGGCTTTCTCCTGGGCACCTATTCCTGACGCAACGAGCGCAACGAAGGCACAGGCGCCGAAAACGGCGAACCACCCATGGCGACAAAAGGAGCTCATTGACCACCTCATCATGTCACGTGGACGCGCGGCCGGACATCACTCGGGATTGCTTTGGCTACCGATGCGGTTGTGTAACATCGTAGCAGAGCAGAATGTGCTCGTCACGCAGGTAGAGCCGGCCAGCGGCAACAACCGGGTAGCTCCTGGCGGGCCGGTTGCTACGGTCCGGCTGATCGAAGCGGCCGTGCTCGCGATACGCCGTGGGGGTCGCCTCGACCAGAGCAACCGTGCCTTTGTCGCCCCGCATGTAGATGCGCCCGTCGGCGTATACCACGGAACCCATCCCCACACTTCGGTCTTTCCATGCCACTTGCCCCGTGAGGAAGTTCATGCACGTGAGGACGCCGCCCGAGCAGCCGTAGACGTAGCCATCGTGCAGGATGAACCCGCCATACTCGTTGCGCATGGCGTTGTTGGCGTAGATCAGCCGGGGCGCGATCCCGTGGTCGGTGCCTTCGAGTTGGACCAACGCCGCGCCCTTCCAGCCCGATGCACTGTACAGGTAGCCGTTATGAAACAGCGGAGTCGGACAGTTGGCGAAGTTGTTTGATGAGCTGTCGTCTTGCCACAATAACTTGCCGTCGTCGGCGCGAATGCCCACAAGCCCGCCTTGCAAGAACTGAATGTACTGCCGCATCCCGGCGATCTCGAACCCGATGACCGAGGCGTACGCCGCCACACCGGGGTCGGAATACGGGTCGCGTTGATGCGTTGGGTAGTCGCGGTCGCCGAGCGACACCGGCGTCTGCCAGATCACGCGGCCGTCGCGGCGGTCCAAGGCCACCAGCGCCGCCCCCTTTCCGCCCGGCGTCACGATGACGCGATCACCGTCCACGAGCAGTGACTCGGCGTAGCCCCACGTGCCCGGCCGCCCGGCGAAATCCCGCTTCAGATTCTTGCGCCACACGACTCGGCCCGACTGGGCTTCCAGACACGCCACGTCACCCGCAACGGTTTCAACCAACAGAGACGTACCGTTCACGGTGGGCGTGGAACGACTGCCCGGATAGGCCACCCGTTCGGCCGGCCCCACGGCCACGGACCAGAGTTGCCGCCCCGTGGCCTCGTCCAGGGCGAACACGTGTTCTTTCCCGCCCGAGTGCCCTTGCGTATACATTCGGCCGCCGACAACTGAGAGCGAAGAGAATCCCTCGCCCAAGCCCGTCGTCTTCCAAACGAGCGGCGGCCCGCCCGGCGGCCAGCGCTGGAGCAGACCAGTGTCGGGCGACCGATTGTCACGATTCGGCCCGCGGAACTGGGGCCAATTGCCGGATTCCGACGCGACGGCATGCGCCCGCCACATTGGGCTGCCGATAACCAGTCCGGCCAGGTTGACGACGAGGAGAAATCGCATCAGCGCGCACCATTCTGCTGCGGTTTGTCAATGCAATACAGAAACCGATCCGAGCGCAAGAGCAGCCGGCCACTGGTCACTGCCGGGCTGGCATTGAAGAGGCTGTCGTCGTCCAGGTCGTTGGTGGCCAGTAGCTGGAACTGCGGCTTGGCGGCCAGGACGAAGGTGCGGCCCTTGCGAGTGAGGTAATACAACTTCCCGTCGGCCAAGACGGGCGAGGCATAAATCTCGCCCGCCCCTTTCAAACGCTCCTCGTAAACGATCCGGCTGGTCTGGATTTCCGCGCAGTAGGCCACGCCCGAACTCTCGTTCGCCCAGTACAGGTGCCCCTCGTGAACCACCGGCGATGGGACGTTCGTGCCCTTGCGGGCGGTCCACAGTCGATGCGACTCAGTCACGTCGCCGCGACCGCCGGCGCGGACTGCCAGCACCGTCCCCCGTGGAACGGCATAGATCACGCCGCCCTCCGCCACGAGGCTCGAGCAAATGGGGGATTTAGGGTCAGAGCGCACTTAGCTCTACAGCAAGGGGGGATTTAGGGTCAGAGCGCACTTATCTCTACAGCAAGAGTTCTTCGGCGAGCCGTTTGTGCTTTGCCAGCCACGTTTTAC
>CAYTJV010000700.1:0-3836 GCA_964438165.1 uncultured Planctomycetaceae bacterium
TGGAAAATCCCCCCGGGCCGGCCCCCTCTCCTGGCGACAAGAAAATCCCACGGCAGCGTACCAGCGGCTCAACGCTGCTCCTTCTGGCGGTCGTTGCCATAGTGATCATCTTTCTTTTGTCGAGGGCCGGAGGGGGCTCCCGAAGCGAGATCCCCTACGGCCTGTTCCGCCACGAGTTGAGCCAGGGCAACATTGCTCGGGTCAACGTCAAGGGGATGAAAATCCTCGGCGAGTTCAAAAACCCCCCAACAGTGCATGACGGCAAGTCCGGCCGCAATGGCAGCCCGGAGCGATATGACGAGAAGTTCGTCACTACCGTTCCCCCCCAGGTCTTGGATAGCCCTGCCTTCGACGAGGCCCTGCTCAAATCCCTGGGATCGGACTACTCGGCGTCGGAGCCAAGCGACAACACGGGCTATATGCTCGGCGTGTACCTGTTGGTGACGCTGCTCTTGTTCGGGGCGATCTGGATCATGTTCCGCCGCACGCGGGACCAGGTGTTGGGTGGCGGGCTGCTGACGGGGTTCGCCAAGAGTCCTGCTCGCCGCTACGAGGCGGGCGACAATCGGGTGACGTTCGACGACGTCGCCGGGCTGGAAGGGGTCAAGCACGAGCTCGAGGAAGTGGTCGAGTTCCTCAAGAATCCGGCCAAGTTCCGCCGCCTCGGCGGCCGTGTGCCCAAGGGGGTCCTTCTCATGGGTCCGCCCGGCGCCGGCAAGACGCTCCTGGGACGCGCGGTGGCCGGCGAGGCCGGGGTCCCGTTCTTTTCGATCAGCGGGTCGGAGTTCATCCAGATGTTCGTGGGGGTGGGCGCCAGCCGCGTCCGCGACCTGTTCGGCACGGCCAAGGAGAACGCCCCTTCGATCCTCTTCATCGACGAAATCGACGCCGTGGGCCGGCATCGCGGGGCGGGCCTGGGCGGGGGTCACGACGAGCGCGAGCAAACGCTCAACCAGATCCTCAGCGAAATGGACGGATTCACCCCGACCGAGTCGGTGATCGTCGTGGCCGCCACCAACCGGCCCGACATTCTCGACCCGGCGCTATTGCGCCCCGGCCGGTTCGACCGCCACATCACCGTCGATCGCCCCAATCACAAAGGCCGCTCGGCGATCTTCAAAGTCCACACCCGCCAGGTCCCCTTGGCCGACGACGTCGACCTGGATCGCCTCGCCGGCGGATCGGTGGGGCTCACCGGGGCCGATATCCGCAACCTCGTCAACGAGGCCGCCATTTGGGCCGCCCGGCACGACAAGGACCATGTCGACATGAGCGACTTCGAGTATGCCCGGGACCGCGTGCTCATGGGCTCGAAACGGGAAGAGATTCTCACCGGCAAAGAGAAATCGATGTGCGCGTACCACGAGGCCGGGCATGCGCTGCTGGTTTGGCTGGTCCCATGCCGGGACCGCGTACACAAAGTTTCCATTATTCCCCGCGGCCGCTCCCTCGGAGCAACCCAACTCCTCCCCGACGAAGATCGCGTCAACATCAGCGAGGGCGAACTGCACAGCCGCCTGGCGTTCCTGTTGGGCGGGCGAGCGGCCGAGAAGCTCGCCTTCGACGAGCTCAGCGCGGGAGCGGAGGACGACTTGAAGCAGGCCACCCAAATCGCCCGACGCATGGTCGCCCATTGGGGCATGAGCGAGCGGCTCGGGCCGGTGGCCTTCCGTGCGGGCGAGGAGCACCCGTTCCTGGGCAAGGAAATGGCCGAGCCCCGCGAGTTCAGCGAGCACACCGCTCGCCTGATCGACGAGGAGATCATCCGCCTGCTGCGTGCGGCCTCGGACCGGGCCGAACAGATCCTCGTGGAACACCGGGACACGCTCGACCTGCTGGCAGCTACCCTGGAGAGGGAGGAAGTCCTGGAGGAGCGACAGATCGAGCAGTTGATCGGGCCGCGCGCGTGGTCTCCGGCCGAGCCGGCTCAACAGGCCGCGGGCAACTCATCCGTCCGATCCGCCTCCGGAGGGTGATTTGCCGTCCCCACCCGGCCCACGCAACTCGCCTTGACGCCATCCCGGGATCTTGGGACACTCTCACCCCGCGTTCCACTCGCACTGGTTTAGGCAAATTCTCCAAACTGCAAGGAGGTGGTTGGATATGCGCTGCTGCGACAGATGGGTTACATGGCGTAGGGCGGCCTTTCCAGGCCGTCCAGAACGGCCTGGAAAGGCCGTCCTACATGCGCTGATCGTGGGTCTGGCAGTTCTGGCCAGCGGATGCGGCAAGCCTGCGGGCACGCCGCCCGATGCGGCCTCAGCCGAACAGGCAAGTCCTCAAGCCAACGGCGTTGCGGAGAGCGGCAAACAGTTTTCAGCCGATGCGCTCAAATCCGATACGCCCGAGACCGCCGTCGGCAAGTTCCTTGAAGCCGTGAGAACGGGAAACGACCGCGTCGCGGAAACGATGTTCACGGACCTGGCGCGGGACCGAATCAAGGAGTTGGATATCCAGGTCGCGCCGCGCGGCAGCGACACGGCGAAATTTGAAATCGGCAAGGCCGATTTCCTCGGCGACGACGGCGCCAGAGTCCCATGTAAATGGACCGACATCGATAGGGAGGGAAAGGCCCGCGTCGACGAAATGACCTGGATGCTTCGTAAGCAGTCGGAAGGGTGGCGTGTGGCGGGCATGGCTGCCGTGGTGCTGGAAGGAGAAGATCCGCTCTTGCTGGACTTCGAGAACCCCAAAGAGACCCTCCAAAAGCTGGAGCGACTCCGCGAAGAGATCGCCGAGCGGTCATCTCCCCAAGCAGAGGAACCCCGGCAGGCGGGGAACGCGGGAAATTCTGAAGAACAAATCCGCCGCTAAGGGATCGGTTTGAGGGAGTTCCGGGCTTTCGTGAGTTGCCTCTTCGGGCTGCCCTCGCTGTGGCGGGTTGCCGAGCGGCGATTCATCAGGGGAGTTGGGGAAAATGGCTTAAGTCATTGTCAACGCACCATTTATCGACATGCCTAGAGGGAAGACTCCGGGGTGGGGTCTTCCCTCTGGATTTTTCTTGGATCATACGAATGGGGGTGTAGTGCCATTTTTTCTGGACAAATCGTGCAAAATTCCTAAACCACCGCTATCGCCCAGGGCGCACATTTTCTAGGTTCTCCCCGCTTGACAAGCAATTCTTGTATGCTAGCTTACTGTACTAAGCTGTGTAGATGGTAAGGGGCGGCCAACCCGCAAAGCTTAAACAGGGAAGCTCGCGCGGGCGGCCGCACGCACAGCGATGATTGTCTAGGCGACTCCTCTTCCAAAGGCCGTCGGGGGCGAGGAGCGATGAACGGATGACGGCTTAGGTGCGAATTGATTAACGCTACGGTACCTGTTAGTTGGAGGATTCTGGAATGAAACGTAGTACTGTGATTGGCATCGCGGTCTTCGTCGCGGTGTTGGGCATCGCCCTTGCGGCGGAAGCACGGGGCAGGACCTGCGAGCCGAAGACTTGCGCTCCGAAGACCTGCGCCCCGAAGACCTGCGCCCCGAAGACTTGCGCCCCGGCCACCTGTGCGCCGAAGACCTGCTGCAAGGAGCGGTGCAGGAGGACGAGGACTTGTGAGCCGAAGACGTGCGCCCCCAAGACGTGCGCCCCGGCGACCTGCTGCCCGGCCCCAGCGCCGTGCCGGCCGGCGACCACGTGCGCCCCTTCGACTTGTGCGCCGAAGACCTGCGCTCCGAAGACCTGCTGCAAGGAGCGGAACCGCTGCCGCAAGGCGAGAACCTGTGCCCCGGCGACCTGCGCCCCGGTGACCTGCGCCCCGGCGGCTGGCGCCCCGGCTCCCAAGCCGGCAGCCCCGCAGGTGGCCCCGCCGCCGCCCGCTCCGGCGCCCGCGAAGAAGGCC
>CAYTJV010000701.1:0-3824 GCA_964438165.1 uncultured Planctomycetaceae bacterium
TCAAGTTCCCCGTGATCTGGATCGTGGCGCTGCTGAGGGTCGGGGTGTCCGCATCGCTGGCCGTGATCGTGGCGGTGATCGGGGCCGGGGCGGGCTTCGTCGTGTACGCCAAGGCCCCCGCCTCAATCCCTGCCAGCACCGGAGCGGTGGCCGGGGTGTTGCTGACCGACGCGCCGTCGGCGTAGAGGCTGCCGTAGCTCCAGCCGGCGGTATAGAGGGTGATATCGCCCGTCACGCCCGTAGCGGTGATGCTGGCGGCGCCGACCACGCTGAGGAGGCCGTTGAACGGGATCGCGTCAGTGACGCGGTTCGTCAAGTCTCCGTCGGCACTCGTGACGGTGATCGTCAGGTTGCCGGTCGCGAAGACGTCGCCGAGGACCGTATCGCGGTTGTTGGTCACCGCGATGTCGTCGCCCGAAAGCTGCAACGCGTCGTCGCCGTCCGTACCGTAAGTCGAGGCGGCGGAATTGAGGGTAATATCGACGCCGGCCGTCAGGTCGGTATCGCCGTCGACATCCACCGTGCCGCTATCGGTGATCGAGCCGTCGGAGACCACGGTCAGGTTGCGGCTAACCGTCGAGGCCGCCAGATCGAGCGAGCTGGTGGTCCGGAGCGATACATCGCGGGCCGTTGTCACGCTCACGGTGGCGAAGTTGTTGCCGATGTCCGTGAGATCGACGTCATTGGTGCCGAGCACATTCAGCGTCAAGGTGCCGTCGACCGCCAGCGCACCGAGCTGGCCAACGTCGTTGCCGGGGCCGGCGACGCTGACGGCTACGGTGAGCGAGCCCGAGATATCGGACGTACCCAAGAAGAACCCGGCGCTGTTGGTCAGCGACACGTTCCTCGCAGAAGTCACGGCCACGTACTCGTCGCCGGCGCTCCCGAAGTCGTTGCCGACGTCAGTGAGCGTGATGTCGGCGATCGCGGTAGTCGTGAGCGTGGTATTGCCGTCCACGTCCAGCGCGCCGGTCTGGGTGATGTTGCCGCCAGTCGTCACGACGAAGTCGCCGGTAACGGCTGAGGAGGCAAACGCCAGGGCGTTGATGTCCTTCAGCGACACATTGGCGCCGGTCACGTCCAGGCTGGCGAAGTTGTTCCCGGCATTGGTGAGCACCATATCATTACCGGTGGAGTCGAGCACTGTGTCCCCTCCCACGAGCACCGGTCCGCTCTGCGTGAGCCCGCCGTTGTCGGTGTCCACCGTCAGGTCGCCGGAGATATTCGAGGTTCCCAAAATGAGCGCGCTATCGTTATTGATTGTCACGCTATCGGCCGATGTAATGGCCACCTCGCCCAGGTTGTGCCCGACGAAGTTCAGCGTGACGTCGTTGTCCGCGAGGGTAAACGTAGTCCTCCCCGCTACATCCAGAGCGCCGCTGTCCGTGACGGCGCCGGCGGCGGTCACGGCGAAGGTGCCGGAAATGGTCGAAGCGGCCAGGTCCAGATCGTCAACGTCGCGGAGCGTCACATTTTGGCCGGTGGTAATACCGACCGCGGTAAAATCATTCGACGGGTTCGAGAGGACAATGTCGTTGAGTTCGCCGGCGCTCAAGGTCGCCGCCTTGCCACCGCCGTTGACCAACAAGATCCCGCTCTGCGTGATCGCGCCGTTGGTCGTCACGGTCAGATTTCCGGTAAGAGTCGACGTTCCCAGGATCAACGCGCTTGCGTCCTCGATCGACGCGTTCGCGCCGCTGGTCACGGCCAACGTGGCGAAATCGTTGTCGGTGTCGGTGAGCGCGATGTCGGCCAAGGCGGCCAACAGCGTCGTGACCTTCCCGACCACCACGGGCCCGGTCTGGGTGATGTTCTGCCCGACAGCCCCGCCGGACGTGAGGGTCAGGTTACCCGTCAACGTCGAGGCGCCCAAAGTCAAGGTGCCGGCGTCTCGGAGTCTCGCATTGGCGCCGGCAGTCACCGACACGTCGCCCAATGCGCCGTGGAAGTCGTTGGCGGCTGTATCTAAAGCAATCGTGCTCGCCGAGCCGACCTCCAGGATCGTGCTGCCGGTGACGGTCAGCGCGCCGGTTTGCGTCACTGCCACGCGGTTGCTGGCATTCAAATTGGCCTGCACGGTCAGGTCGCCGGAAACCGTGGACGCGCCCAGGGCTACCGCGTTGAGGTCTCGGAGCGTCACGTTCTTGCCCGCGGTCACAACTACCGTCTTGAAATCGTTGCCGGCGTTGTCGAGCGTGATGTCGTTTCCCGCGCCCGCATTCAAAGTGGTCGTGTTCGACTTGACGGCCAACCCGCCGGACTGTGTCAGCTCGCCGCCCGTGGTTACATTGAAGGTGCCTGAAATCTTCGAGGCCCCCAGGATCAAGTCGTTGGTGTCCACGAGCGTCACCGCGCCGCCGGACTTCACCGCGACCTCAAGGAAGTTGTTGCCGGCCGTGTTCAGCTCGATGAGGTTCGTCGAGCCGGCTTTTAGGGTTGTCGCGCCGTTCGCGACGCTCAAGGCCCCGCTATCGGTGATCGCGCCGTTGGTGGTCACGGTGAACGTTCCCGACACCGTCGAGGCTGCCAGTTGCATCGCATTGGTGTCGCGCAGCGACACGTTCCGGCCGGAAACGATGGTGACGTCGCCGCCGAAGTTGTTGGCCGACTTGGTGAGGGTGATGTCATTGTCCGGGCCGGCCGTGAGGCTCGTCGCGCCGGTGACACTCAGCGCGCCCTTTTGTGTGATCGCCCCACTGGTGGTCACGGTCAGCGCGCCTGTAACGGTCGAAGCGCCCAAGCCCAACGAGTCGATGTCGTTGACCGTCACACCCGCTCCGGTAAACGCGGCCGTTACGAAGTTGTTGTTGGCGTGGTCCAGTGTGATGTCGTTCGCGCCTGAATTGAAGGTCGCGACCTTTCCGACAACCAGGGCTCCACTGTCGGTAATCGCGCCGCCGGCGTTCACCGTCAGATTTTTGGTCAGGGTGGAGGCGCCCAGGTCGATCGCGTCGGAGTTTGTCAGCGTGGCGTTGGCGCCAGCCGTGACCGACACGGCGTCGCCGCTGTCGTCGAAGTCGAAGTCGTTAGCCAAGTTGAGGTTGATCGTGCTCGCCGAGCCCACGGTCAGCGTGGTTGCGCCGGTCACGGTCAGCACGCCAGTTTGCGAAATCGCGGTCCGGTTTGTCGAATTCTGGTTCGCTGCGACGGTGAGGCTGCCGGTGACTTCCGAGGCTGCGAACACGATGCCGTTGACGTCGGTGATCGAGACGTCCTGGCCCGCCACGGCGTTGGCGTCGATGTCGACTGTTGCGAAGTTGTTCGCCGCATTGGTCATCGTGATATCGCCGTTGGCGAGAACAAGAGTGGTCAGCCCGGAAACCGAGACCGCGCCCGTCTGCGTCAGATCGCCGGCGCCGGTGATGTTCGCCGTCAGAGCGCCCGTAAAGTTCGATGTGCCGAACGACAACGCGCCGTTCGAATTCACCGTCACGCCGGCGATGGCTCCTTTGGTTACCGAGAGGCTTCCAACGTTGGTGAGCCCGACCGTGAGCCCGCCAGCAGGCGTGATACCCTGAATGGCGAGCGAGTCGCTTCCGCCTCCACCGGTGAAAGTGATCGAAGTGACGTTGGTGGCGCTGGCGTCCTGCATCCGCGCCTGGAAGTTGCCGCCGACAAAAAGGTCGACGTAGGTATCCCGTCCCACGACGGTGACCGCATCCGTCCCGGACGAGCCCGTGAGGGCCAGGACACCGGCGGCGAAGTTGACGCCGATTGACAGCATCCGTCGATCTTCGCAGCCTTCGAAGCGGAGGCGGCGATGGGAGGCGCCTTTGCGCTTGCGTGCGCTGGAGTCGGTCCGCAGCGGCGCGTCGTCGCTGAAG
>CAYTJV010000702.1:0-3823 GCA_964438165.1 uncultured Planctomycetaceae bacterium
TGTCACCTCTTCACCTTGTCACCTCTTCACCTTGTCACCTCTTCACCTTGTCACCGCCCACCACCTTCCGCGCCGCGTCGGTCAGGCTGTCGGCGGTGATGATCTTCAGGCCGCTTTCGGCCAGGATCTTCCGTCCCTGGGCCACTTCGGTCCCTTCCAGGCGGACCACCAGGGGCACCTGGAAGCCCACGGCGCGGTAGGCGGCGAGGATCGCTTCGGCGATCGTCGTGCAGCGCATGATGCCGCCGAAGATGTTCACCAGCACGGCGCGGACGTTGGCGTCGGCCAGGAGGATCCGGAAGGCCTCGGTCACCTGGTGGACGTTCGCGCCTCCGCCGACGTCGAGGAAATTGGCCGGCTGGCCGCCGTGCAACTGGATCAGGTCCATGGTGCTCATCGCCAGGCCCGCCCCGTTGACCAGGCAACCGATCGCGCCGTCGAGCTTCACGTAGCTGAGGCCCTCCTCGGCCGCACGGATTTCTGCGGGCTGTTCTTCGGCCAAGTCGCGAAGGCCGGGCAGGTCGGGCTGGCGGAACAAGGCGTTGTCGTCGAAGGTGATCTTGGCGTCCAGGGCCAGGAGTTCCTCTTCGGCGGTGACCACCAGTGGATTGATCTCGACCAGACTGCAATCGCGCTGGACGAACACCCGGCAGAGGTTCCTCAAGAACGTCTCCGCTCGCCGCGAGGCGGCCGCGGAAAGCCCAAGCCGCTTGGCCAGTTTGCGGGCCTGGTAACTGGCCAGGCCGGCGTCGGGATGGAACGCCTCGCGGAAGATCAACTCCGGGCTCGTGGCCGCCACGCGCTCGATTTCCATGCCGCCCTGGCTGGAAGCCACTAGGACTGGCCGCGCCACAGCCCGATCGACCACGATCCCCACGTACAACTCGCCGGCGATGCGGCAGCCCTGCTCGACCAGAACGCGGCGGACCACCTGACCCTGCGGCCCGGTCTGCACGGTGACCAGCGTGTGGCCCAAGAGATTGCTCGCCGCACGGGCGGCCTCCTCCGTGCTGCGCACAAGCTGGACGCCGTGCTGCTGAGGGTTTTCCTTGATCGTGCCCTTACCACGTCCGCCGGCATGAATCTGGGCCTTAACGACGGCCAACTTCCCGCCCAGGGCATTGAAGGCGTTGACAACCGCCTGCGGCGTGTCGGCGACCATGCCGCGCGGCACGGCCACGTGCGCATCGCGGAGGATCTGTTTGGCCTGGTATTCGTGGATTTTCACGGCGTGTTTGCCAAACCTGCTGGTTCAAATCTTTGATTCATCCGCAGATTTCGCAGATTACGCAGAAGGAGAAGACTGCAATCCCCGTTTATCTGCGATTTCTCCAACTTCTCTTCTGCGGAAATCTGCGCAATCTGTGGATCGTTCTCTTCTCGCAAGAGATGTCTGTAACAACGAGACGTTCACGCCTGGGACGGCGAGGCGGCAACCTCGAACACCAGTCCCTTCAAGGGGCTTTCTTTCCCAAGAGTCTTTTCATCTGCGGCCAAGTGCGGCTGTTGGCGATGTCGTCCTTTGTCAGCCCGCCCCGACGGGCCTGGAGCACGCCGAAACGCATCGCGTCGAGTCCGTTTATGTTATGCGCGTCGGTGGAAATGACAATCGGAATGCGGTAGTTTTTCGCCGCCGCGCAGGCCACGTCGTCCAGGTCGAGGCGCGACGGATGGGCGTTGAGCTCCATGAATTTGCCGTGGTCGCGGGCCGCCCTGAGCACGGCGTCGAGGTCGACCTCGTAAGCGTTGCGGCGGTTGATGAGCCGGCCGGTCGGATGGGCGATCGCGGAAACGTAGGGGTTCGCCAGCGCGCCCACGACTCGCGCCGTGATCCGCTCTCGCGACTGGTTCTGCCCAAAGTGAATGCTCGCCACCACCCAATCGGCCTGGGAGAGCACGTCGTCGGGGAAGTCGAGGCCGCCGGCTTCGAGGATGTCGACCTCCACGCCCTTGAGGACGGTAAATCCTTGGAGCTTCTTGTTGAGGCGGTCGATGTCCTTCCATTGGGCCAACAACTGATCGGCCGTCAGCCCGTTGGCGATCGTCGCCCGCTTCGAATGGTCGGTCAGCGCCAGATACTTGTAGCCCCGCTGCTTGGCGGCCGCGGCCATCTCCTCGATCGTCGCCAGTCCGTCGGACCAGGTGCTGTGCGTGTGCAGATCGCCGCGGATGTCGCCCAGTTCCACAAGCTGCGGCAGGCTCCCGGCGGCGGCCCAATCGAATTCGCTGCGGGCCTCGCGCAGCTCGGGCGGGATCCAGGGCAGATCGACCGCGGCGTACACCTCTTCCTCCGTGCGGCCGGCAATCGGCTTCTCCCCGCGGAAAACTCCATACTCGTTGACCTTTAGCCCCCGGGCCTTGGCCATCCCCCGCAGCACGACGTTGTGGGCCTTCGAGCCCGTGAAATACTGCAACGCCGCTCCGAACGACTCCTCGGCCACGGCGCGCAAGTCGACCTGGAGCTTGCTCTGGAGGCGGACCGACATTTTGGTGTCGCCGCGCGCGAGCACGTCGGCCACGCCGGGAAAGGCGGCGAAATGCTCCATGGCCGCGCCCGGATCGGCCGCCACCACGAGGATGTCCAAGTCGCCCACCGTGTCTTTGCCGCGGCGATAGCTTCCGGCAAACTCCATCTGCTGGATCGCCCGGTTGCCGTCGAAGTGCTCGCGCAGCGACCGGGCCACCTCGTCGGCCTCGGCCCAGTAGATGCGCAAATCGGCTTGGGCGGCGATATCGAGCCCCCGGAGGATCGTCGCCTCGGTCTTTTCTCCGAAACCCTTGAGCTGGCTCACGCGATGCGATTGACACGCCTCGCGCAATTGCTCCAGCGTGGCGATCCCCAACTCGCGATGGAGAGTGGCCGTTCGCTTGGGGCCAAGCCCTGGAACTCGCAGAACGGCGAGAATGCTCTCGGGAATCTGCTCCAAGAGTTCTTCCAGCATGGGCAGCGTGCCGGTTTGCACCAGCGTGGCGACTTTCTCCGCCAGATCCTTCCCGATGCCCGGGATTTCGGTCAACTCGCGGTCTTTTCCGGCGACAAGCTCCGCCGCCGGCTCGGCCAGATCGCGGATCGCCCGCGCGCCGTTCCGATAGGCCCTGACTCGAAACGGATTGGCCCCCTGGAACTCCAAGAGGTCGGCAACCTGCTCGAAGACCGCGGCGATTTCGGAATTCGTGTGCATGAGGGGTTAGGGGTCAGGGGCCAGGGGCTAGGGGTTAGGGGATGGGTTGCACTGCGTGTCGTTCGAGTCATTCTAGACGTCCGCACTTGGCTCTGCCCCTAACCCCTGACCCCTACCCCCTAACCCCTCCCCTACACATGCAGCTCCACCACATCGCCGTCATGAAGCACGTAGTCGCCCTTGACGACCGTGCCGTTGTGGACGGCGGCGCCCCACACGCGGGCGAACTTCAGGTGATCCAGAAAATCCTTGTGGACCTGTCCGGCCATCTCCACGATGGTGCTGCCGCGGCGGAGGGTGAAGGGACGCTCCATGTCGGCTTCTTTGGCCGCCAGGAGTTTCGAATACACGCGAACCACATCCATGGCCCGGTAAATCGCCTCGCGCAGCGGCTCCAGGCCCGTGACTGCTTGGGCCGAGATCACGTATTCCGGGAACTCCGAACGGCACAACTCGTGGAGCAACTCCAGACGCTCCGCGGCATCCAGCAGGTCGATCTTATTGGGAACGAGGAACGTCTGCGTGTACGAGAGCCCGATGTCGTTCTCGTCGAGGTACGACCGCGGGCCCAGCCGGGTCTGCGTGCCCTGGAGCCGGTCGATCAGATCCTGGCAGGTCGGGATGTCATGGATCAGGCCCTG
>CAYTJV010000703.1:0-3818 GCA_964438165.1 uncultured Planctomycetaceae bacterium
GCCACCGATAATGGCCTGCGGCAATCGCTGGGCGTGATCCGCAACGCCATCGAGATGTACACGGCAACCAACCCTTTCAAGCTGCCGGGCGCCGACGGCAGCGATGCCACGTTCAAGAGCGATCTCAAGTCGTACTTGAGAGGGGCATTCCCGAAGTGCCCCATCGGCAAAAAGGACGACGCCGTTGCGTTCGTCAGCGTGAACCCGGATACCGAGCTGACCCCCGACGGGAGCACGGGCTGGATGTTCAACACCAAGGACGGAAGATTCATTGCGAACAGCGGCGACATGTCGGGCGATGGCGTGATGACCTATGACAAGTTCTAGCCCGGATTATTCGGGGACCGGGTGCAATGCGGCGCAGTGTGCGCGTAGCCGAATTCGCCAGAATTCGGGGTAAGTGCTTGCCGCCTCCCGAATTCTGGCGAATTCGGCTACGTCCCATTATCCGGCTTAGCGAAATGAATGCCGGCCGCACCGACTGATTTGCATTCTTCCCGCCGTAACCTAGATTTCCCAGGCTACCGTTGAAGAAACATCGGTCTAGGCGGCTCAGGTTACCACTTATGGGAGCGTTTGTATGGCGCGTCGAAATGGTTTCACACTCATTGAGCTTGTGGTGGTCATCATGATCCTTGGGATCTTGGCGGCAGTGGCCGTGCCCAAGCTTCTGAACACGACCACCATGGCCACCGATAATGGCCTGCGGCAATCGCTGGGCGTGATCCGCAACGCCATCGAGACGTACTCGGCGCATAACCCCTACAAGCTGCCTGGCGCCGATGGCAGCGAGGTCACGTTCAAGAACGATCTCAAGCTGTACTTGAGAGGGGTATTTCCGAAGTGCCCCATCGGAAAAAAGGACGACAAGGTTGCTTTCGTCAGCGTAAACCCGGATACCGAGCTGACCCCCGACGGGAGCACGGGCTGGATGTACAACACAAAGGACGGTCGCTTCATCGCCAATAGCAGCGACATGTCGGGCGATGGCGTGATGACCTACGACAAGTTCTAGGGAAAACGCTACAGGTAGGTCAGGCTTTCCAGCCTGACGGCCGAATTGTCAGGCTGGAAAGCCTGACCTACACCCCCTCATAATGATGGGTTGGTGCCTGTTAAAAAGTAACGATTACAGAGTTTGCAGTGAAATTGCCGATAAACGAACGGTGGTGCCTGAGAGGATGTGCGCAACATTTTCCTGCAATACAACCCACTAGAAGGGGCCGGCGGCTAAGACCATGAGCCAGGGATTGCGGCAACACGAGAATAGGGTCTTGGTCGCCGAAGACAATGCGGCCCTGGCGGCTGTCGTGCGATTTCACTTGGAGCGCGCCGGACTCCAAGTCGATCTCGCGCGCAATGGCCGGGAGGCGTGGAACCTGTTGCAGAGCCGAAGCTACGCCATGCTGATCACCGACCAGCAGATGCCGGAGATGACCGGAACTGAGGTCTGCACTCTCATGCGGGCCGACCCGCGCCTGGCGAGCGTCACGGTGCTCATGCTGACCGCCAAGAGCCTGGAGCTGGATTCGTCCAGGCTGCGGGAAGAGCTAGGAGTGCGGGAGGTGCTGCCCAAACCTTTCAGCGTTTGCGAATTGACGGAAACCGTCCGAGGCTGCCTGGCGGCGGCCTCCAACGAAGGGGGCGCCTAAGAGGGATATAAGAAGAGGCCTCACGCAAAGGCGCAAAAGGAACGTGAATGTCGAGGGTCCGTAGTCCTTTCCTCTGCGTCTTTGCGCCTTTGCGTGAGAATGATCTCTTCTAAGGGGAACCGCGTGCGGGATGAAGAAGGATGTTCGAAAAAACGCCCCACCTCGAGCTGCCCCGTCGGGTAACCGCGTACTATCTGGTATTCGGGCTGGCCGCGGTCGGCTGGTTGACGATCGGGGTCGTCACCGTATCGCAGTCGATCGTTAGCTCGCGCGCCGAGACGGTATGTCTGGCGGACCTGGGAAAGGCCACCAGTGCCATCGCCGCCGAATACGCCGCTGGCGGCGAAAGCCGGCTGCAGCCCTTCGTCGAGCGCCTCGGCGCGATCAAGTCGTTGGCCTACTGTTCCTTCACCGACAAGTCGGGCCGGTACGTGGCGCACTCCTCCCGCGAGCTGGTGGGCCAGACCGCGACCGAGCCCTCGGGGGCGGTCGTGCAGTGGGGCGAGGCGGCGCGCGTCCGTTTTGTGGATAGCGACTCGCGCCTGCTGCGCGAATACCGCACTCCGGTTCGCAGCTCGGGACAGCCCGTGGGCACGCTGCACATCGCCGTGGTGGAACCCGGCCTCTGGGGGATCGTGGGCGCCGTGGCGGAGCACGCCCCGGTGGCGCTCTTGGGGCCGCTGGCGGTGATGTTCCTGGGAATCGTCGTGCTCCAGCGCACGGTCCGTCCGCTGACGGCGATCGAGCATCAACTGCACGGGCTGGCCGTCGCCCCGTCGCCGGCCGATGTGGAGCTCAGCCCCGTCAAGGCGGCGACCAGTGCCGCGGTGGGGTGGAACCGCCTCGCCGAGCGGTGCGAGGTGGCCCGGAAAACAACCGGCCTGGAGTCGCGGCTGACCGAGGCCCTGGAAGGCTTCCGCCAGCGCAAGGCGGACCAGATTCTCAATAGTCTCCCGGACGGCGTCGCCTTGACCGACGATCGCGGCCGGGTCACGCTGGCCAACCAGGCCACCGTGGCCCTGCTCGGCCTGGCCGGCGACAACGCGGATCCGCGCGGAAAGCCAATGGAGGAGTTGCTGGGACTGGAGTCGGAGACCGAGCCGGGCAAGGCCTTCCTCGATTTCGAAACGCGGGCACGAACGGTCGTGGCCGAGGTGAGCCGGTCCGGCGACGGGTCGCAAGGGCTGCTCCGCGTGGCCCGCCATCCGCTCCGCGGCGCCAAGGGCAGTCTGGGCGCGGGGCACATCTGGTCGATCCGCGACATCACGCAGCAGAAGCTGGCCGAGCAGATGCGCAACCAGTTCGTCAATTCGGCCACGCACGAGCTCCGCACTCCGCTGGCGAACATCAAGGCCTACGCCGAGACACTGGCGCTCAGCGAGATGCTCGACGTCGACAAGCAGAAGGAGTTCTGCAACACGATCAACGCCGAGGCCACGCGGTTGGCGCGGTTGATCGACGATTTGCTGAGCATCAGCAGCATGGAAGTGGGTGCCCTCTCGCTGGCCCGGCAAGAGACCGACGTCGATCGCATGCTCCACGAAGCGCTCGCCAAAGTCCGCCCGCAGATGGCCAAGAAGCACATCACGCTGCACTCGTCGCTGCCGGAGAAGCTGCCCAAGCTGCGGTTGGACAAGGACAAGATCGCCGCCACACTGGTCAACCTGCTGGGCAACGCGGCCAAGTATACGCCCGAAGGGGGCCAGGTCCATTTCAAAGTCCAGGTCAAGCAGGACGTACTGCAAATCGACGTCGAGGACACCGGGTTCGGCATCTCCGCCGAAGAACTGCCCAAGGTCTTCGACAAGTTCTTCCGCAGCTCCGATCCGCGGGTCCAGAAGGAGACGGGGAGCGGGCTGGGCCTGTCGCTGGTCCAGGAAGTGATCCGGCTGCACGGCGGGAAACTGAGCGTCCAGAGCGAATTGAACAAGGGAACACGGTTTACAGTGACGCTGCCGATGGGCTAGATGAGAGATAAGGGATGAGGGATAAGGGATGTTCGAGCGAACTAAACAAGGCGCGGTCGACGTGGTGGGCGGGGACGATCCGCTCAGCGCCGACTTCGTGCCCCGCGTGCGGCAATTGCTGGAGGAGTGCTGCGGGCGCGGCCAGCCGCGGGCCGTGCTGGACCTGGAGAATGTGCCGCTGGTGGATAGCGCCGGCCTG
>CAYTJV010000704.1:0-3814 GCA_964438165.1 uncultured Planctomycetaceae bacterium
GGTGGACGTTGGCGATGCCCGGGTACGGGCCGGCCAGCAGCGGCGGGATGCCGAGCAGCATGAGCGCGACGGTCGGCGGGACGAGGCCGAGACCCCACAGCAGGACGCCGAGCAGCAGCACGCCCAGCGTCGGCAGCGCGCGCAGTGCGTTGACACCGGTCACGACCAGGAACGTGCCGCGGCCGGTGTGCCCGATGACCATGCCGATCGGGATGGCCACCAGCGCCGAGAAGAAGACGGCGACCGCGGTGTACTGCAGGTGCTCGAGGATCCGGACGGTCAGACCCGCCGGGCCGGCCCAGTTCTCGCCGGTGAAGATGAAGGACAGTGCCTCGCTGAGGAAGGTCATCGGGCGCCCGCCTTGGCCCTGGGCCGACACAGGCCAGGCGTCCTTGCACCAGCAACACACGTCGAGATTGTGGATCAGCCAGTCGAGGATGAAGCTGCCGTTGACCCAGGTGTAGTTGCTGTAGTTGCGGATCTGGTGGCCCAGGTCGCTCATGCCCGGCGACTTGGGCGTGAAGCCCACGGGCCCGTGGACCCGGTAGGCCCAGCAGGTGATGATCTCGCCGATGAGGCCCTCGTGCAGCCGGCAGACCGCCTCTTCCAGCGGCTTGTAGTGGCGGCTCATCAGGCCGCCGGCGATCTTGAGGTTCTTCTTGGCGGCCTCCTCGCCCGCCTTGAGCACGCGGCGAATGCCGGGGCCGTCGACGGCGAACGACTTCTCCATGAAGACGTTCACGCCCTTCTGAACTGCGTATTCGAGGTGGATCGGCCGGAAGGCCGGTGGCGTGGCCAGGAGGACGACGTCGCCCTTGCCCAGGCAGTCGATGGCTTTCTTGTAGCCGTCGAGGCCCACGAACTGGCGGTCCGGTGGCACCTCGACCTGTTTGGAGTGCTGGCCGGAGAGGGCCTGGAGGCTCGACTTCAGCCGGTTGTCGAAGAAATCGGCCATGGCCACCAGCTTTGTCGGGCCCTTGGTGCTCATCGCCTGGGCGGCGGCCCCGGTGCCGCGTCCCCCGCAGCCGACCAGGGCGATCTTGATCGTGTTGTCCTCGGCCGCATACCCGCGGGCCGTGATGGCACTGGCCAGCGCGGTGCCGGCCACCGCGGCGCCGGAGCGTTTGAGGAACTCGCGGCGCGAGGCGACGGCTTTGGTATTCTTGGCTTGAGCGTTCATCATCAAAGGACCCTTTCCTTCAGAACGGAGGTCTTGTTAGGAATTCAACGAACGGCCATCTCGCGGCCTGTTGCCATGCGCCCCCCCTTACGGCCCGTTTCTTCCGGGACGGCGTGCCGTCCAGTATGTACGAGGAACGGACAGGAAGCAAGCACCTTAGCGCATCGGAACCGCTTCGAACACGGCCACTTCAAATGGCGCCAGGGTGAGCGTCTCCGCTGTTCCGGCACGGGCAGTAATCGGCGGCGATCCCTCCCCGCTTTTCCAGAGGCGCGTGAGCCGGTACTGCTTGGGCGCCGAGGGGGGCAGCTCGAAGGCCTGACCGATCTCCAGCGGGAACGACGCCGCAGCAGTCGCGGGGTTGCGGAGCGTGAGGATGCCGAGCCGGGGCGACCAGGCCGCGTAACCGTAGACTTGGCCTTCGCCGGGGTCGCCGCCGATCCAGTGGACGTCGGCCAGCACGTCGGCGTTCTTGCGCGACCAAAGCGCCCCTTGGGCCAGCAGGTCCCACATCGGCGCGGTGAGCATTTGCGGCGTCATGTAGAGCTCCTGAAGCTGCGTGCCGGAGCCGAAGAACGAGTAGATCTCGTCGGCCATGTCCTTCAGGTCCGGCGCGAGGTTGGCACGGCCGAGCCGGGCATGGCAGATCCCCTGGTTCATCAATGAACTGACCGGATACAACGGCGCGCGGCGGACCACGCCTCGGTAGGTGTACATGTCGCGATAGGTGATCCACTGCTGGCGCTTCGAGCCGGCGCCGAAGAAGCCCATGTCGTCGCCGTTGCGCCAGACCGAATCGCCCCAGAGGAGCCAGAACGGGGAGGGCCAGGTGCCGGTGGTCACGTTGACGAACAGGTTGGGCCGCAGCCCGCGCAAATCGCCGATCAGGCGCAGCAGGCCGTCGACGTCGGCGGCGTACTGTGATCCCGCCCCCTTCGACATCAGTCCGTGGGCAATGCCATCGTACTTGAAGTAGTTCACCCCGTACTTCTCGACCATTTCCGCGCAGACCTCGCGAAAACGGGCGTAGTATTGGGGTCCGGCGAGCGAGAAACCGTTCTGGTTCATCTCGAATCCCTGGGTCTTCCCATAGCGTATCCGCTCTTCCTTTGCCGGACCGTAGCCGCCCCAAGGCGAGAGCCAAACGCCGATCGACGTGCCATACCGGGCGGCGGCCTCCCCGAGCGGCGTGAACCCGCGAGGGAAGCCGGGATGGAACCGCCACAGCGAGCGGTTGTCGTCCCAGCCGTCGTCGAACACCAGCGAGTCGAGCTTCACGCCGCGCTTCTGGATCAACTCGCGGCCGAACAGGTCGATCACCGCCAGGCATTGCCCCTCGTTCATCTTCCGGTCGCCCCAGGCGATGTCGTACCACGAGTTGTAGTGCAGGAACGGCTGATACGGGCGCGGGCGATCGCGCTCCAAATAATACAGGAATCCGCGGCGCAATTGCCCCGCGGGGACGACCCCGAGCACGCAGCTCCGCGCACACGACTCGCCGGGCTGGAGCCGCCGGAACGTCCCCACCGAACAGACGATTTCGCGGCCCACCGCCCGATTCGTCGCCATGGGATGCTCGCAGGCTGCAAAGACGTTCCCACTCACCACGGGCGAGCCGTCAACTTCGCCACAAGGCTCGGCCCCGGCCGCTTCGAGATGGACCAGTGTCAGCACTTGCGGCTCGAAAGGCTGGCGTTCCGCTTTCACCACGGCCTCCTGGCGGATGGTATTCGCCTGGTCGCGGAGCGTGATTTGCCATTGGACCTGGGCCGCCGAATCGCCCAACGCCATGGGCACGGTGGCCCGCCATCCGGCAGAGCGATCCGCGGCCCGGACCGCCAGGACGTTGGGCCGGAGCCGATCGAGGGTCGCTTTGCCGCTTGCGCGGAGGCTTGTCGGTCTTGCCGTCTTCGCGTCCTTGGCCGGGACGAAGAGCGAGCCCTTCTTGCCCGGCAGCGTGGTCTTAGCGATCTTGTCGGTGAATTCGACGAGAATGACGCCTCCTTCGGTCACTTCCCAGGTGGCGGAAAGGATGGCGTTCTCCATAACCAGGCGCGTGCCGTCGAGCGTGGCCTTGGCTTCGCCGGGGCCCGGGCCGGGAAACTCCACCGCCCACGCCGATGGGACCATCGCGATTAACGAAGCAACGAGGCCGATAGTCGCCGCCACGCATGAAGAATTCGACCAAGACTTCGGGTACTGCATGTTCTGTGTCCAATCGACGGTTCTCATGGCGGTTATCACAGCACCTTCGTCACCCCCGGCACGGCGCACGGGTACGCACCGTTTGCCGGCATGGCCGGGGGCCGAGCATCCCAAGCGTCTCCTCGCCGGCCGCATGGACCATCCGAGCCAGCCCGCCTACGGCCGCCGCCCCAGCCGCCGCGCCCGCCGACCTGCCCAGGAAACTGCGACGCGAAACGGGGAAGGAACGATGCTCATTGCCGCCGGTGGATCGACTCATGATGCTCCTCCTACGCTTGGAAAACGACAGGCGGGTGGATCAAGGCGATACCCGCCGGTCGCGCTCAGAAACAATTCGTCTTGTGTAACGTCCGCCAACGGCGATGTCAAGACTCTCCTCGTTCCCACGCTCTGCGCTCAGTATTACCCACATTTCGACATACTTGCATC
>CAYTJV010000705.1:0-3809 GCA_964438165.1 uncultured Planctomycetaceae bacterium
CGCGCGATGATGTCCGGCGCATCGCCGTGGCCCCTCCAGCCCCAGTCCGACACGATGACATTGGCCTTGGGGTTTCCGCGGTGAACGCCCGCCTCGATCACGGCAACGACCTCAGCGAGAATGTCCGCGTCGCTGCGTCCCTTGCAGCGCTCGCAGGATCGCCAGTCGCCGTGAGAAGCGCAGTTGGTCAGGTTCTCCGACGCCGTGATCGCGTAGACGCCGCCCAAGTCGGGCACCTGCCGAAACACGTGCGCCAGCGCGTCCGCCATCCATTGGCGCACCGCCGGATGCGAAGTGCAAAGGGCTGTGAACTCCTCTTCCCGGACGCCGCCCATGTCGGGGCGGTTCTTGAAGAAAGAGGCGGGCATCGCCCGCGGCTCATTCATGTAGAGATACACGCCAACGCCGTATTTCTTGGCTCGTTGGACGAAACCCCGAAGGTTGACCAAACGCCGCTCGTGATCGGCGCCAAGCTCGGGAAATGCTGCCCCCCCAGGCGCCAAATCGCGCAAGACCACGTGCAGCCAGACGCCGTTGACGCCGACGGCGGAGAGCCGCTCGAGAAATCCGTCCGGATAGGGATCCAATTTAGGGTTGGACAGCGGATCGCCATACAGGGCCAGGTAGGAATAGACAAAACGCAGGGAAACAGGCAAATCTTGCCCGGGCTTGGGGGGAGAGAAGGAAGGCAACGGGCTGCTGAGCTGCCGAACGAAGTCGAAACGCGGCTGGGCCGGGCGGCGAATCTCCTCGCCGAAATCCGCCTCGACGACGCGACGAATCTCCGCCCCGCGGCGCCGCGCCGCTTCGTCGGGCGCACGGTAGCGGAGCGGCTCGCACTTCGGTTTCAATCGGCCCAGCTTGACCCACAAGAAGTCATCCTCGCGCAGGGCGAAGGCCAGTCGCTGGGGCGTCATCTCCACAAGCTCCAGCAATTGGCCGTAAGGCACCAGATGCCAATTGCGCCGGATCAGGGTGATGTAACCTCGCGTCTTCATCTCCGGCGGAATCGCGACGGCAGGGGGCAATCCCATCGACTCGGCCAGCGCCGTGACCTCTTCCACCGAAGCGCCCAGGATCTTCGCCAGCTTGGAAGGCGCGACGGCGCTCCAATTCCGCCAAACGAACTCGTGGACGCGGTCGGGAAAGTGGCGGCTGACGATCGGCGTCGGCGCATTGCCCTCAGGCAGCACGTTGTCTGCGGCAGGAGCGTGGCCCGCCCAGCAGGAAAAAAAGATGCACGTCCACGTTGCCCGAAAGAAGGTTTCTGACATCGCAATTGCGCTACTTGATCTTCCTATACGTGATGACCACGGCGCCGGGCTGCTCCGGGATCGACACCAGGAGCCCCTTGGCCGTGAGATCGCGGCCGGATATCTGCTGCGGTTTGTCGGTGTCGAGATCGTACACCTCGTACTGCGCGACCGGGTCCAGGCCGTGCAGGCGCAGCCGGCCGACCTCGAAAATGCACTTCTCGCGGCGGAAAGCCTGCACGAACCCTTGCCCTGTGTCCGGGCGATCGAACTGCCACGCCATCCAGGAGTCCTTGGTGGTGCTGTACTCCGTGAGCGGGTAGAAATCGCCGAAGTAGCCGTCGGCGATCGCGCGCCACTGGGCGGTCAGGCGGCGAAGCAGATTGTAGTCGAGCGTCTTGATGCGAACGTCGAACAGACAGTTGGTGAACGGCACCATGTTGCTGCGGAAAAGGTAGGGATCCACGTCGGCGGCCCCCGTGCCCGAGAGCGGAATCCAGAGCGAAATGCCATAGGTGCAGCACTGGGTCCCGATCGGCTCACACCGCCAATCGGTCCTCCAAAGCGGGATCGCCCGGCGGAGCGTTTCGAGATCGTTCCGCCGCCCGCCGGAGGCGCAGGTGTCGATGAACATCCCCGGATGCCGCTTCAGCAGCTCATCCCAGTAGGCCAGGTAGCCCTCCACATGACGGATCTCGGTGATTCCCTGGCGGTCCGGCGGATCGGCGCCGCGCCAATGCGTGAGCGGGTCCATGTTGAAATCCTGACGGTACAGATCGATTCCTTCCTCCGTCATGAGCTTGTCGACGTGCTCGGTGAGCCATTTGCGGGTCTGCGGATTGCCGAGGTTCAGCAGCCCGCCGCCTGCGCCGCCGAGGACCCACTCGGGATGGTTCTTGGTGAGCCAGGTATCGGGGTGGACCCGCTCCGGCTCGAACCAGACGATGGTCTTGATGCCTTTCGCGTGAGCGTAGTCGCTGATCACCCGCAGTCCGCGGGGAAATCGTTTCCGATCCACTTCCCAGGTGCCGGTCTTGGGCCAGCCGACCCCGTCGCACGGATACCAGCCGGCGTCCATCCACCAGTGGCCGATCTTGATTCCCTCGGCCAGATAGCGGTCGATGCACATCTTCTGGTTCTCTTCGTTGGCCTCGACCATCTCGCCATAGAGGTGCGAGCTGCAGCCGAACAGCTCGGGCTCGGGGAGCTTCCCGCCGGGTCTGGGCACGTTGTGAGCGAGCATCCAGCGCCGCCAAACGTTCTGGCCGTGCAGCCAATCGGTGGTCCAGAACTGGATCACGATGAGGGGCGAGCGGATCTCCTCGCCCGGGAGGAGTTTTAGATGGGTCAACTCCTGGCCGGCGCGAAGGTGCAATCCGGTGTCGGCATCTCTCGTCCAGAGCGACGACCATTGGCCCGGCCAGCCCACGGCGACGATCACGCCCGACCCGGTGGGCACCTCCAGGTTGAAGTACGACATGTCGGAGTTGGTCGGCCGTCCGCCGGCCGCGCCGATCCTCTTCTCCGTCTTGGGGAGCAATTCGTCGGCGAGGGGCTGGTAGTCGTTGACCGCGCAAGGGCTGCCCACCGCATGGTGCAGAAGGAACTCGCCGTAGTGGCCCCGGACGAACCGCAGGTCCAGGGCCTGGATATTCTCCAGGATAGGCGTTGCCGTGGCGCCGCTATTTTTGAAGTAGAGCGTCCATTCCACCGTGGGAAAATCGCGGTACTCGATCCCCACGCAGCGCACCACAAGGCCGGTCTTGGGATCGGTGCAGACGATCGTCCGCTCCGTTCGCGCGTCGTCGAGCTTCTTCGAGGCCCGCGCGACCTTCCAGCCCTTGAGCAACTGCGACGACGGCTGCCCTCCATAGGTGAACGAGAAGAACGGCTTGCCGGGTTCCACCACGGTCGGCCCAAGGGGCGTCGGCAACTCGTCGAGCCAGATGCTCCGGCCGTCGGCCTGGGCGATGCGGGCGTCGGCCCAGTCGGCCTGATCGCACGAGAACCCGTCGCCGCCGTCGCCGACCTGGAGCACAAACTCCGTGGCCCCGCCGAGGTCCACGCTCACCGGCACCGGAGGCATCCCTTCCTTGAGCACGGCGGAACGGAACGCTTCCTTCCCGCCGACGACAACGCTGAAGACCACGCTGCCGCGGCCGCCGGAAGTCTGCTCGTTCGTGTCCAGGCCCACCTTGGCCTGAAACGTCTTGCCGGGAGCGGGCAGCCGCACCACGATCTTGCTCGGGGCGTGGCAAAAAATGCCGCGGGAGTACGCTTTGCCCGCCAGCTTGAGCGGCTTGCCGAAACGGTTGTTCTTCTGGATCGCATCGTAGTTGGCCACGACCTCCAATCCGGGCTGCACGGCCGTGTTGGGCGGCACGCCCTCAAACGCCCCCGCCACGAAGCGGCGGGCTTCGAGAATCCCATCCGGCGACACCGACCCTGCGTACCCTCACTGTGCCCCTAGCGTGACGAGCAGGGCCTAAAGCGCGATCCGTCGCCGCACATTCCGATATCGGAACACCAAGTCCCGGACCACATCCCTAGCCCCAC
>CAYTJV010000706.1:0-3808 GCA_964438165.1 uncultured Planctomycetaceae bacterium
TGCGACGTGAGGGCCTCCCGGTCCAGCAGTTGCCAGACCTGAAGCCAAGAAGCATGACGTTCGGGCCGTGTCGAGCGAACAAACCCAGCGGGGCCGATGATACGCCCAAAGGCAAGCCGACCGGGGACCGACCCAAGGCAGCGCGGGTCCATCCCGACCGGCAGTTCCACAGCGGCGCGAACGTCGTCGGCGCTTGCCGTCCCCGAGCGGAGCAACGCTTCCAACAGGGCCCGCCGACCACGCCGAACATAGACTTCGCGTTGCGCTTCCAACAGGGTAAGCGCTTCGGCCTTGCGGCGGTCACCTTCGGTCTGGTCGCATGTTCTTGCGGTCATTGGTCGGCCCTTCGCGCTGAGGGGCAGCCGGCGCGAATCCACTGGTCGATGGCGTCGAGGTCCCATCGCACCAGGCTCCCGAGCCGCAAGGGTCGGGGCATCCGGTCAGCATCGGCCAATCGGTAGACGTGGCGGGGAGAACAAGCGGGCATCCCGGCGACGGTCCGCACGTCGCCCAGCCGGCGGCTAGAGGTCGCCTCCGGCACCTGAGTAGCGGTAGTCATGTCCGGTCACTCCGTATCGGTCGGGCGGTCGTCCGGCGTCACCTACGCCAGTCACGGCGCGCCACACGGAGACCACAGACCGGACCGAACCGGACCGTTGGCGTCCAAGAAACAGAACGCCGCAAACCATGAGCCGACTTGCACTTGCAGAAATGACGCCTCAGACCGGATTTCTGGGAAAAATCCGGTTTGGTCCGGTTTCGCCTTGACTCCCCCGGCGGTCCGACCGATAATTGTACAAATTGGATAACTTGTACAAACTTTGGAATCCGCCATGAAAACCCTGGAAGCCAGTCAACTCCGGCAAGGCATTTCGGATGCGATGAACACGGTTGCCTACACCGGCCAGCGGATTAGCATTCGTCGGCACGGCAAGCCGGTGGCGGTTCTGGTGCCGGTCGAAGACGCGGCCATGCTTGAGGCGATGGAAGACCGTTTCGACGTGGCTGCCGCCAAGAAGGCCCTCAAGGAAAAGGGGAATATCCCTTGGGCAGAGGTGAAGAAACGGTTGGGCCTCAAAACGCGATAGGTGCAAAGTGGCCTACCGAATCGAGGTCAAGCCTTCGGCGGCGGATGCGTTGGCCAAAATTCCCCAGCCAAATCGTCGGCGCATCGCCCGGAAAATCGACCGATTGGCCGACAACCCTCGGCCGCGGGGCGCAAGGGCCTTGGAGGGCCGGCTTTCCCTTTACCGAATCCGTATCGGCGATTATCGGGTTATCTACCAGATTCAAGAAGCCGCTCTGCTGGTGCTTGTAGTGCGAATCGGCAGTCGCGGCGACGTGTACCGCCACCTTCCCTGACCGTTGCTCCGTCGATGGCGTCAGCCTCATTCTCGACCCGTTATTCCTCGTCGCCCTTCTGATACTCGATAGCGTTTCCCCGAGCGATGCTACCCCCATGCGTTCGCTCGCCGCGCGGGGTGTACTCGTTCTCGTCAAGAGCGTTACGAGCCGTGCCGAGATACCGCCGGAAGGTGTTAAGAGAGTCGGTGGGTTCGTAATCCGTCAACTCGCCAAGGTCGCCATTCTCGGGGTCGATGCCGTTCTCCTTCAGCCAGTTATGCGATTCCCGGTCTCCCAGCCTTCGGCCGTTCATTGTCTCGGCATACTGGTTGGCCAGATAGGCTTTCCGCACGGCCGGTTTCAGTTGACAAAAGATAGTCTTTCTTTGGGTCCCGGAAGAGTCGGCCGGTTGCCCCGGTGTCGAGCCGGCCCCGCCCTTCCTTTCGCCTCCCTCCGTCTTGTCGGCTGGTGGCGCAGCGGAGCCGGCGTGCGCGGCACCTGCGGCGGCAATCGCTTCCCGTTGTCGTTGGGCAAGCATCCGAAGCCCATACGCCGTGCAACGCAACTTGAGCAGAGCATTAGGGTCCGAGAACACGGGCGGGATGCGTTGTCCATTGACGTACCGAGGTCTCTCCCCGAAGGTTGCCCCGGCCAGCTTGAACTTGAGGCACTCGGCAAGAGCCTTGCCGTCCCGCAGCGGAGCCGGCACGTCCTGCCACAGAACGCCACCGGAACCGGCACTCTCGAAGAACGTAAGCAACCGCCAAACCGGCGGTGCGAAGGCATCCGGCGATGAAGAAGAAGCACCCATGATTTCGCCTTTCGTTGTGCGGGTCGGCCCGAGCCGGTCGGGGAGAAAGGCGAATAACGCCCCGAGCCGGCCCGAGCCCCTTGGCCGGTGCCGTTGCAATCGGCGGCCGGCCTTCCCGCTTTCATTGTGCCTGTCGGCCCGGGTTTGGCAACTCCCCGTGTTCCTTGCGATTCCCGCTAGCCGCAATCGTCCACAGACGGTACAGTCCCTCACACCCCAGAAGCGCCGTTCGGGTTCCTGGTCTCGCAGAACGGACGTGCCCCACCCAGGCGTCCGCAAGCCCGGCCGGACCACCGAATCCGCGTAGCGCAACGGCGACAAGCCGCAGAACCGCTCTGCTGTCCCTTTTCCAGTCCGCAGCCGTCCGGAAGAGCTTCAAGAGCCGCTTGTCCTTCCGCATAGCCCGCCTCTCCCGTTCCTGCCGGGCATGACAGTTCCGACACTCCCCCCTCAACAAGGCCCCGCCTCGCTTCCGGCGGTGGAATTGACTGCTGGGGAGCAAGGTCCAGCAGACCGTACACACCCGTCCCTCGTTGTGCTCTGCCGCAATCATCGGGTTGCACTCGCACTTTGGAAAGATGGGCTATCGGCGTGGGGCACGAAGCGCCTTGATTTTACGCAAACCGTTCACACTCGGTCCATTGCGTTCACAAGGCGGCCATCGGCGGAATGACATTGCGGACTTCCCGGCTGGACGATGGTCGTACCCCGCCGGTCCGCACCACTCACGTGTAGGGCTCGGCACCATGGTCTGCGATTGAGGCAGGGTCGGCCGGGTCAAACCTCAACCGCAGCTTCTCGTAGCTCGGAAAGCTTGCCCTGGAGAGCGTGACTGATTTCCCAGGCCCGCATGAGGTCGGTTTCCGGCAGTTCCAACTCTTGCCCGGTGGCAGCCCGCCAACACGCTCGCAGCCATTGCGCCTCGTCGGGGTCGAGGGCGAAGTCTGCCGAGAGCCGCCCGTCCCTGATTTCCAACCGCTCCCAAGCAGTCTCATGGCCGGCGAGCCAGCCGCTTTTGCTCTGCCGGTCGATGGAGACCACGTAGTGCTCCCCGCACTGGTTCTGGAAGTGGCCGACGTACATGGTGTCGTTGGCGTGTTTCGTGATTCCCGGCGGGGCCTCGAAGTCGGGCTGGCGACTGGTGTACACGGCGAGGACCAGGTCTTCGTTGCCGTTTCCGTTGGTCTCGGTCTGCTTGCTGGTCATATCGTCGATTCCTTGCATGGGCTGTTTACCCCCTTCGTGTCTGGATGAAAAAATACCTACACATGAACCTTAAATCACTTCCGACAGCTTTGGGGGGCATTCCATTCTGGGGGCATTCCATTCTGGGGACACAATATGTAATTCAACAAATTACGACGTTTGCATAGTCTGCGTTGAATTCCACCGCGAAATTGGTGTTGTGTCCCGTCCTTTGGGGAGTGCGCACGAGCGTAAGCTGGAATTGCTCCCGCAGAGGGTGGCAGGGTAGAATAGCGAGCCGCGCGTTGCCGAGCTTTCGCTTATCGTCGCCACGGCGCAACGTTCGCCCTCGGGGCTGGCCCGCGGCACTCACGGAGGTAGAGTCGGTCATGAAGACCCCGCGCATTTCGAGAATCCTTGTTGCCTTGGTACCCAGCCTGTGGATCGCGTTCCCGGCAGGGCTCGTGG
>CAYTJV010000707.1:0-3796 GCA_964438165.1 uncultured Planctomycetaceae bacterium
GTCGCAAGGCTCAAGCCCCCGGTCTTCCGCCATGCGAAGGAATACCACTCGATCATCGGCGCGCAGTGCCACCATGCGAAACAAGTTGTGAACCAGGTCACCTGCCGAGGCTTCGGCCGGGCTCTGCCGCGACGGCTCCTCTTGCAGCCGGTCCCATTGCGCTTCGGCCTCTTGCAGCAGTTGCTCCAGAGTCTCCTTCTTCTTGAACGACTTGCTGCCGGCGGAGGCGCGTACCCGCATTCCATCCTGCCCCACGGCTGCCATGTCCACCAAGCCCTCCGCCCGCATCGCGGCGACATTCCCGACCACTTGCTGCTTTGGGTTGGGATCGACCTGCGAGCGGTCGGCCGCATTCACGCGCGGCGCCGCTGCCTCCGTGCTAGCCTCCGGCCGATTCATGGCGTTTCCCTGATATTCGAGGCGAGAGGATCTCCGTTCAACGAAAACGCCCTAACATGTTCGATTTCAGCAAACGCTCAAATACCAATTCTTTCACAAGCTCTCTGCGTGGGAACGTCCGCAGGGACGCTCTGCGTCCGTGTTGGCCCGCGCCGCGGAGCGGCTTGGCGTGCGTTCCCACGCGGAGCGTGGGAACGAGGGTGACAGCAGTGCCACACCGCACCACTGGTTCGCACGCTGGGTTGACCGCGACTGGCCACGCTCTCATAATGCCGCGAACTCGATGAGAGGAGGCCGTTATGTTCCCCCTTCTTGTTGCGTCGCTTCTCGGGCCAGTTCAACCGGGTGCCGACATTGTCGTGGTGGCGGGCAGTTCCAGCATGGCGTATCCGCCGGCGTTCACGACAGGCCAAAGTCCTTACGCCCTGGGCGGCCGATATCTCTTGGCTACCGCGGGGAGCCCGCCCGGAGCGGCTGCGATTCGCGTGGCTGCGCCGGAAGGCTCGTATCACGTCTATGTGACCTGGGTGCGTCATCCGCGCGGAGCGAAGGACGTGGTCGTGCGCGTCGGCGGCTTGACGAAGCGGCTCGACCAGAGTCGGCTGGCCAATGGGTTGGTCCCCGACGATTACGACCGCGACGACATGCCCCAGTACCAAGGGCTGTGTACGTCGGGGCTGTTTCGCCTCACCGCCCGGCCGGTCCGTTTCAGGAAGGGAGAAGACGTTGTTGAAATCGTCCGCTCCGATAGCGTGCCGGGCACGGTCACCACGCTGGAAAGCGTGGTCTTCTCGCCGTATCTGTATCTCGACGACGTGGGCAACGACGCCACTTGGGTCGGCAAGCCCATGATCAATCTCAAGGACTATGGCCGCACGCACTCGGGCGAGATCGGCTGCGGGCTGGCATTCCTCAAGCCGGACCAGCGCGACGCGATGATCGAGTGGACTCTGCCGGCCACGGGCCCGTGGCACGTGTCGGCCGACGTGAATCGCGGTCCCAGCCGAGCCGAGACCGTCCCGCTGGAAATCGAACTCCCCGGCGGAAAGGTGAAGACGTTGGCACTGGCCGGGAAGAGCCCGGATTTCGGGCGTGGCCCATGGCAAGACCTCGGCGTCGTGCGCAATCCGCAGGGCGTGAGACTCCGGTTGAAGGCTGCTGAGGGCGGCGTCGCCTGCGTTGATTTGATCCGGCTCACGCCGCTTCGCGATTCGGACCTGGCTGGGCCGGGCGAGAAGCGTTGGGACCGCTTCACGGTTCAGTGGGAGGCCCCGACTCCCCGACGCCCGTGGTTGGAATCGGTGAAAGTCGTCCCGGCCTCCGGCGACGTCGTCGAGGTATCGCCGCCTAAGTCGTGTGGCGACATGCCGCACGGCGTGCAGGTGCGCGTGGCCCGGAAACCGCTTCCGGTTCTCGACGCAAGCGACGGGAGCACCTTCCTAACGTCTGGCGACGGAAAGTTTCGCATCGAGCTAGCGCACGACTACGGGCTGACGCTCTCGGCCGAGTTGCTCCGCCGCGAGCCTTTCGTATGGCTGAAGGAGCTGGGGATCTTCGCCTGCCAGGGCGGCGATCTCGCCTCAAAGCGCACGGAGATCGACGCTTTGGCGGCCCAAGTCGAGGCGGCACGAAAGAAGCCTTTCCGCTCGACCAGCGAGGAATACTACGCGCTGACCGGTTACGACGAGACCCGACCGCGACAGGACGATCGGGCCTTTGAGTTTGCCTACGCGCTTCAGCGCCCGCCGGCGCCGCGGGTCTCGGAGTCGATCGCCGCGATGCCGGAGGTCGATTATTCGTACTTTCTCAAGCGGGTCGAGGATCCCAAACACAGCCGCATGTTCCTCGGCTGGCCGAACGTCTGCCAGGAGTTTTACGTGCTCTCCAGTGGAGTGATTGGCGTCAGCTCCGGCTCCGGCAACGGCACGGGCCATCCGCCGGCCGAGCATTTTGCGGTCCAGTTCGGCGTGGGCGAGAGACCGCAGTTCAAAGAGCACGGCGATCCTTCCGTCACGCAGAAAATCGAGGATGGCTATCACATTATCGTCGAGACGCAATGGAAGGTCGATGACGCGACGGTTCGGGCCACCGCGTTTGCCTATCCACTTGCCGGCGAAGAAGTCCACACGGGCAACGAGCCATTGGCGGCGCACGTGCGGCTAGTGCGCGAAGGGAAGTCCGGTGTGCCGCTGTGGCTGAAGGTCCGGCCGGATCACTGGGGCGGCCCGCGCAAACCGCTTGCAGGGCTCGCCGGGGTGAAAATCGAGCCGTCGTGCTTGGCGGCCGGCCAGCGCACCGTGCTCGGGTTCGCCTCGGCGAAGGCGAGTGTGACCGCAACCAGCGATGCGGAGGTGCTGATCAAGCTCGAGCCCGAAGGGCAGCATGTCGATCTGGTGATTCCGTACATTGCCGTCGATAAGGCCCTCGTCCTGCGGGCCCTGGCGACGGGTTTCCCGGAGGCGATGTCGCGGACGAAGAAGTATTGGAATCGCCGTCTGGCCGCGGGCACTGCCATCGATACGCCCGATCCTATGGTCAACAATCTCTACAAGACTCTCCTGCCGCGCACGCTGGTTTGCGGCGACCTGGACGTGCAGGGCGATTACGTCTTGAAGACGAGTCCCATTGTGTACGACGCGGTGTGGCTGCACGCGACCGCGTACGGGATTGAGGGTCTGGCCCGCCGCGGCCACTTCGCCGAGGCCCGGCAATACCTGGAGGCCGCCTTTCACTGGCAGGGCTCTCAGGCGTCCGATGCCAAGACCTACACCACGTGGAAGGGCTTTTTCAACGCCCCGCCCCGCTATACCGCCTTATTGTGGATCAATTTCCACGGCTGGATGCAATGGGCCGCGGCACGGTATTTCCTGTTTTCCGACGACATGCCGTGGCTCAAGGAGAAGCTGCCGGCCTTGATTGCCAGCCTCGAGTGGACCGCCTCCCAGCGCCGCCTCACCATGCGCACCAACGCTGACGGCACGCGTCCGGACAACTACGGCTGGTTCCCTCCCGGCCGAGTGACCGACGGGTCGGCCGGCACCAGCACCTTCAGCGACTGCATCAACTGGATGGGCTTCCACGAGCTGACCCGGCTGCTGGAGCGGATCGGCCATCCCCGCGCGCCCGAGTTCCGGGCCGTGGCCGACGACTATCGCGCCTGCATCCTCCGCGGATTGCGCCGGGCCGCCAGCCGGCGCGAGCCGGTGCGATTGAACGACGGCACCTACATTCCTTTTGTTCCCGGGTATCTCGAATCGACCGGGCACGAGGAGACCACGTGGTACGCCGCGGTGGTCGACGGCGCGCTGGAGGGCATTTTGGATTCGGGCACCATGCCGCCCGGCGAGCCGATGGAGGATTGGGTCTTCGGCAACCTCGAAGACTACCTTTTCGTCCT
>CAYTJV010000708.1:0-3794 GCA_964438165.1 uncultured Planctomycetaceae bacterium
CGTGTCTTCAAGGGTCGTGACGCTGGCCACCTGCGGCGTGTCCCCCACCGGCGTCGCCGGGATCGACTTGCGGTCCGTTCCCACGATGCCGAGATCGTCGCTGACTGTCAAGCTCGCTACGTAGATCCCTTCGTTGTCCGGCGTGAAGTTGACGGCGGGGTCGGTCCCCGAGACATAGGCGGCAGTGCCGAACTCAGCTCGTGCTAACCATGCTTCAGTGCTGCCGGACAACAACCAGCGACCCTCCAACCACTCGCTCGCCAAGCGGCGGCTGTATACGCAACCGTGGTCGACGCTCGTGCGGTGCCGCCGTTTGTGTGAAGTCAAGCAAGCGAGTAAAGACCGTCGCCCGAGAACAACCGCGCGCTTCATGACCGATCCTCCCAAGAAGATCTGACGGTACAGGTTGCCGGTGCTTCAAACGCCGCGCAAGAACGCCCACGTGGTCGCCGGCTGTTTTTTGCCCAGCGCATCAGCGCCGGCATCGCCTACTTTGACCACGACGCCCCCCTTTGTCAAGGTTTTCCTGAAACCTATTGGGGGGAATGCCTCCGCCCCGCTGGGCCGCAGGCAGCCGCGGTCGTGCCCGCTCGTTGTCACTGCGTGAAATCGCGGTTTCGGTTCGCCTTGCCTGCCGTTCTCCCCCGGGTCTGGCGGCATAGGCGTGATCAGCAGCCCGCTGGGCGATCCAGCGGCCTTCTCCCACGCCACGACGCCTTGGATCAGCACACGAGCAGAAGGTCCATCGCATATGGACGGTCTTGAAGTCGTAGCGATTCAAGAGCCAGCGTCCGTCGAGACCTCGGGCTGCGACGGCGCCAGCGGAAGAAGCAGGGACGCCACAAGGCCCTTGAAGCGTCGGGAGCATCACCCTTCCCGGGCCGGCTCGTTTATCCCAATGGCCTCAACTCCATCCCCTTGTCGTCAAACGCTGGCGGCAACCCGTTTTGCTTCCGCTCTGCGTCCACCTTCTGCATGGTCTGGTCGGTCACGCCGCAGAACAGCAGGAAGTCGCGGTGCGATATCGCGGGGACGCAGCCCTTCCCGAAATCGTAGACTACCACCATATCGGGATGGACCCGCTTGCGGATCTTCGGCGAGAGAGGCATGTATTCCAGCATGGGCTAGTCCTCATCCTCTGGACGCAACACCACGGTCTGAATCCACGCCGGCACGCGGTGCGCCCGGGACTTCCGCGTCAGGCAGGCCATAACCTTCGCCTCCACCGGCTTCTGGGGCCACGGCGTGAGTCCGTCAGTCGCCACAAGGATTACCTCCGGCGGCCGGGGCCGGCGCTCCATCGCAGCCAGAATCATAGCCCTCATGTCGATGCCCCCGCCACCGACCAAGTGAATTTCTTCCGGCCGGAGGACTTTCTGGACGCTGGCGACGTGGGTATCCCCAGTCCAAACTTCCAGCCGGATGCACAGGCTGCGCGCCACGTCGGCGACGGTTCCCAGTACCAGGGCCAAGTCCCGCTGGTGCATAGAGCCGGAAGTATCGCCGATGAAGAGCAGGTCGGGGACCGGCCGCTGATGCCTTGGCAGGATCGCTCCGCCCGGCGGTTGTCGCCGTGACGGTTTACGGTAGGTGAACAGTCCAAAACCTGGGCTGGTGGATAGCGAGTGCCGGAGCATCGACGATAACCGTGTGACCGGCGACACCGTGGGATGCAGGATGCCCTTGGCGTAGCGGGAGAGAGAGCCAGGAACAGAGCCGCGGCCCTTCTGCCGCTCGTGCTCCTCGATCTGCTGACTGGCGTGCTCGATCAGGACTTCGAGTTCACCTGGATCGTAGCCCGGGGGAGCTTGGTCTTGACCTGGGATCGGCGTTTGGCTGCGGTCGGGCGGCGGGCCTTCTTCCCACGGGCGCTGGCGGCCGTCGTGGGCGCTGCCACCTTGGCCTTGAGAACGGTCAGGTCCGCGCGAGTCCTCCGTATCGCTCTTTCTTGGGCCTCCAGTCTGCTGTTGATGTCCATGATCCTGGGGCGAAGGTGTTGCAGAATCTCCGTCGTTCTCGCGGCCACCTTGTCCACCTCCTGCTTGATTACGTCCCGGACCTGCGCCTTGTTCACTGCCTTTTCCTCCCTTCGGTTGTTGCTGGCCGTCCCGCTTGAGAATCTCTTGCAGCCGGTGGTAATACTGCTCCGTCACCAGCCCTGGCGGCAGACCAAACCGTTCAGGCGTCACCCAGTCCTTTCCGCAGGTCAGTCCGCTTTGGGTGATGATCGTGTTGACCGCGCACTCCTTTCCGAGCTCCGCGCATTTGGCCAGGAACGGGTCTTCGAGGGCCTCCAGCAGGCGCTGGTGATGGCGGAGGTAGAGATGCAGCGTCTCGTGCAAGAGCACGGGAACCATGTCCGCATCCGAGGTCTTCGCCAGGAAGTCTGGGTCCCAATAGAGTCGTCCGAATCGATCCACAGCGACCGTGCCCAGGCCCGGCGACTCAACCGGAAATAAGCTCATGAGCATGGCCGTGAAATATGGAAATTTCTCTCGGGTCCGCAGTCGGCCTACGGTGATCTTATCCGGGATCTTTGGCGCACGTCTCATGACTTCACCCCTTCTGGCATTCCTGCCCGGCGGATCAGCGGCAGCGCTTCCGTCCTGAAACGCGACGGCATCTGCCATCCAGCCTTCCAGCAGTCCGACATGGGTTTGCCGCCGATCAGGACCACCTCTTTCCAACACTCCCATTGTGCATCCAGCACGATCAAGCCAGCCTCCCACCGCTCCCGGCCGAAGTCGTGATGGAGCACTCGGTCGCATAAGGCCCCGACGAAGGCCAACGTCTGGTCCGCTCGTTCCAGGATCGGGACTTCGCCGTTGACCGCGCACCCGGCCTTCGTGGCGGCAATCACGTCGGCCAAGACCTTCTCCGGGTCGGGCAGGTCCAGGGTCTTCTCCCACTTGGAGAACTCATGCGCCGCGTCGTCGCCGACACAGGCGGAGACGGCTTGGTATCGCATTCCCTCGTCGCCTCGAATGGCTTCAACAGCCGTGAGGCAGGTCATCGCCATCGTCCAGGTCCGCTTCGAGGGCCATGCCATACCCTTCTGCGCCCGCTCTTGCGGCTCTTTTTGCATCAGGGATGGACGCACCTTCGAGAACGCCCTTGCCTTGAACCTGTTGGTCAAGAGCCGGTCTCGCCAGCCGGCCGGTAGCGGCGTGAACTTCGGAGGCAAACTGCCATCCCCGGACGTCAGCCAGTCACCCCAGCCATCCAAGTCCTCGTCCCAGTTGAAATGCGCCATGCGGTTGGACATCGGACCTTCAAGGTCGTGTCCGTTGCACGCACTGTCGGGCGGATTCCCTGCACCGTACAGCCAAGTGCTGTCCGGCAGCGGAAGATCGCCCACACGCCGATCGGTCATCACGCCCATGAACGCTGCCTGCACCGGCGGGGAGTTCGTCGTGGTTTCGTCGATGAAGATTGTCCACAATTGGCCGTCCCAGCAGTCCAGGGCCCACTTGGGCGGGATCAACGCCATGTAGACGCTGATCTCCTTGCCTGTGCGAGGATCTTTGACCGCTACGCACTGCGTCGGGTAGGGATAACCCGCAATGTCTGCGGGCTCCCGGATGGAGCCGATCAGGGTGTACATCTGGCGGCCCAGCGCTCGGTTGAACGCTTCGATGGTGCGTGTCTTTCCCGTGCCGGGACCGCCCCAGGCATGGGCGAACACTTCGCCCGTCTGCATGACTGCCCAGAAAACGTCATTCGCGAACGGCATACTGAGACCCGTCTTCAACAGCAGTCCCGACTTTTCGGTCGTAAGTCCTTATTCGATGGGC
>CAYTJV010000709.1:0-3778 GCA_964438165.1 uncultured Planctomycetaceae bacterium
TCCGTGTCCTCCGTGCCTCCGTGGTGAACCTAGCGTTGTCGCGTTAACTCCGGCCTCGGTTGGCGGCGGGCGGGTCGGTTTCGCCGCGCTCCTTCATGGCGCGCCCCAGAACGAAAGACTCACAACCTCTGAGCACCCACCTCCCGGACGTATTTATTTATAATACACTGTATGTCATTTACGAACATACACTCTGGGTAAATTTGACAATTCGCCAAGTGCCGATGCAACCGCCCCCTAAATATTCAACTCCGTTGTAAGGTATGCGGGGAGAACGGCTTGCGTCGAGATACGCCGCCTTCAGTATCGCAGTTGCCTCCGAGGCATCGTCCATTGGCATAGATCGTGCATCCGGTCCACTTCCCGTTTGCAGGCAATCCACGCAGACGGTCTCGCACGAACAGTCGGGGGGCGAAGTCATGTCCGACAATCCACCACTCCTGGTAGTGGATGACGAGGAAGTCATCGGCGAGGCGTGCCGACGTATCTTCTCCCCCGAGGGGTTCGCGGTCGACGTGAGCACCGACCCCGGTGACGGCTTGAAACGGGCCCGGGAGAAGGACTACAGGGCAATCCTTCTTGACGTCGTCATGCCGAAGATGGACGGCCTTCAGTTCCTCGAAGCACTTCGGGAGACCAACCCGCATGTTCCGGTGCTCATCATGACCGGCTATCCTGGCGTAGCCAGCGCTGCGGCCGGCATCCGCCTCGGGGTGGTGGACTACATTACCAAGCCTTTCACCGTGGAAGAAGTGACTCGGGCGGTACAGCGAGTGCTTCGTCTGCCTCCGGCGACGACGGCGACGGGCGCGGAGATCCAAACTTCCGAAGTCTTCGAGACTTCGGAAGTTTTCCGGCTAGGCTCTAAAGCCTTTGCCGAACCCGCGCCGGGGGGAGAAACGCTTTTCTGGGATGAGTCATGGCTTCGGTTGGCAAGCGACGGGTCCGCGTGCGTGGGCGCCGTGCTCGCCGGGGTGCGAGAAGCCGCCGTGAAGGCGATTCGCTTCCCGCGGATCGGCGAAGCGGTCTACCAGGGGCTTCCTTTTGCAGGCGTCTCGCTCGCCGATAACCGGCCGGGCGCCGAGTATTGGGCCTATGAGGGGGCAGCTTCGGCAGGCGTCTCGATTGAGGGGCAGCCGGCCATCGCCATTCCCTCCCCAGTTTCCGGGACCGTGGTCGGCGTCAACGAGGTTTTGGCGGGCGAGCCCTCGCTGTTAGTGAATGAGCCTTGTGGGCGGGGTTGGATTGCGTGCATCTGCCCAACCCCATTCGAGGAGGAGGCCTCCCAATGGAGGCCTCGCGGGGTGATCCTTCTCAGCGCGCCCGAGGCGGTCGCCGGGCGGCAGCGTCGCAGGCTGGCGGCGCTGGGCTGCCAGGTTCTTGAGGTGACGCGGCGCGAGGAATTGGTCGCGGCGGTCCGCGATCGGGACTGCCAGGTGCTGCTATTGGACGGGCGCGCGCTGGGCGACCACGGGCCCGACTGGGTGGCGCAAATCAACACCATGGCGCCGTCGATGAAGGTGATCGTCGTCGCCGGTTCCGATCCCGTGGCGGAAACGGCGTACCGGAAACAGCGGATCTTCTACTATGCCGTGGAACCGCTGGCCGACAATGAGATGGCCAATGTCCTGGAGGCTGCGCTGCGCAGTCCGCAGCGCCATCTGCCGAAAACGGAACGGCCCAAGGGAGACGCCGAACCGATCGGCGGCATCGCGACGACCAACCGAAACGGCCACAAAGTGCAGCTTTTCAGCTCGCCCGGGCTGCTGCGCCGCAACGAGGGCTTGGGCTCGCAGATCGTTCAGCGGTTGCTGGAGCGATCGTTGCCGGTTGTGGTGACCGCGCACGAAGCGAACCTTCATCCGGCGGGCGTGGCAAAGGCGGCGGAGGCGTACGATCGCCTGATCGTACTGTCAGCCCAAGACAGCGGTTTGCTGCCGGGCGGTTTGGCCCGGGATGCCAGGCCCGAGTTCGCAGCCTTGCCTGCCAAAGCCGCTGGCAGGATCGTGCGGCTGGGGGTCCAGCCCGACGCGCTGGGCGGGTTGGAGGGTCTCGATCCGCGGACTACCTCCGCGCTGGCAGAGCACATCGTACGGGAAATGAGGCAGTAGGACGGCCTTTCCAGGCCGTCCGGAGCGGCCTGGAAAGGCCGTCCTACAAGGGGAGACAAGGCACTCATGATCCAGCAAGCGAAACCCACGCGGGGCTCGTCATTCCTTCAGGAAGTGATCGAGCACACGCCCGGCGGCGAGCGAATCGTTCATTGTCTTCAGTGCGGGAGCTGCGGCGGCTCGTGTCCCAGCGGGCCTGACATGCAGTACACGCCGCGGACGATTTTCGCGCTCATCAGCGCCAACGAGCGGGAGAAGGTGCTCACGGCCAACACGATGTGGTGTTGCGTGTCGTGTTACTTTTGCACCACGCGGTGCCCGCAGAAGATTCCCATCACCGAGATCATGTACTGCCTGAAGCGGCTGGCGATCCGCGACGGCCTGGCCAAAGACACCGACGCCCCGGCCCTGGCCAAGACGTTCACCGACCTGTTGGACCGGTACGGGCGGAGCTTCGAGCTCGGCCTGGCGAGCCGTTTCTATTTGTTCAACAAGCCGCTGGCCCTCTTGAAGATGGGCCCGCTGGGGCTCTCCATGTTCACCCGCGGCCGGATGTCGCTCGTGCCCAAGAAGATCAAAGGGATCGAACAACTCCAAGCTATTATCCACAAGGCCCGCCAGTTGGGAGGCAGCTCGTGAAGTACGCGTACTTTCCCGGATGTTCGTTGGAAGTCAACAGCGCCGCCTACGACGTGTCGGTTCGGGCGGTGGCCGAAGAGCTTGCGATGGAGCTCGAGGAGCTCGACGACTGGAATTGCTGCGGCGCCACCGAGTACTTCACGCAGGACGAGCTGACGGCATGCGCGGTGATCGCGCGGAACCTCGCCCTGGTGGATCCGGAGCTGGACCAGTTGATCGCCCCCTGCGCCGCCTGCTACTTGAACTTGAAGAAGACCGACCGGCTGATGGAAAACGACGCCGCGATGGGCGCGAAGGTCAACGAGTGCCTGGCGGCGGGCGGCTTGAGCTATCGGGCCGGCCGCGTCTGGGTGCGGCACCTGCTGGACGTGATCCACGACGACATCGGCGAGGCCGCGGTCCGCGACAAGGTGGTCCGCCCGCTGACGGGCCTGCGCGTCGCGCCGTACTACGGCTGCCAGGTGGCGCGACCCCTCTCGGAAGGCGACAGCACCGAGTACCCGATGAAGCTCGACAGGCTCTTCACTTGGCTGGGGGCCGAGGTGGTCGACTATCCGGTCAAAGCGCACTGCTGCGGCGGCCACATGACCCAGATCAGCGAGCCCCAGGCGTTTGAGCTGATTCGCCGCTTGTTGGCCAGCGCCGTCGAGTCGAAGGCCGACCTGATCCTCTGCATGTGCCCCATGTGCCAGTTGAACATGGACGCGTACCAGAGCCGCGTCAACGCCTTCTTCAAGACGGCCTTCCAGGTGCCGATCGTGTTTTTCACGCAGATGGTGGGGGTGGCATTCGGCCTGGATCCCGACCGGCTCGGCTTCGGCAAGGAGATCGTGGCCGCCAGGCCCGTGTTGGAGGCCAAGCTGGGCGCGGCGCCGGTGGCTGTGAGTTGAGAGTCGAGGGTCCAGAGTCAAGAGTCAAGAGTCGAGAGCCAAGAGCCGTGAGTCGAGAGCTGAGGGGTGATAGGCTCTCGACTCCAGGTCTTTCAAGCTAGCGTTGGTAGCTGAATGGCCACCGCAATCTTGAAAATG
>CAYTJV010000710.1:0-3756 GCA_964438165.1 uncultured Planctomycetaceae bacterium
ACCGAGACGGCCGGCCCAATTCATTCTTCATTCCGTATTCCGTATTCACTATTCCGTATTCATTCCGTCTGTAAAGATTCACTGCAGCTTATCGATTGCCGCATCGAGCTTGGCGCGGAGGCCGGCGAAGCTCTCTGCGCCCTTCAGCTCGCGGTCGCCGAGCTTGAATGCGCCGAGGATGTCAGACAGCAGCTTTCTTGCCTCCCGGGCCGCGGGCGTGTCGGTATGCTCTTTGGCCAGACGTGCCAGCGTGATCATGCGGCGGTAGTCGCCGAGCCCCTCGCGGAGCTGCTCGAAGTGGACGGAGGGGATGAGCTCTCCGTCGGGACTGGAGTTGCACCAGGCATAGTCGTCTTCGCGGCAATCCAGCGCGTAGTACGGATCGCCCGCCACCACGTTCCAGTGCCACGAGAGCCGGAACTTCATGCCGAACTGCTTGGCCGCCTTGACCATGTAGACCCCGTAGGTCCAGCGGTTGCCGCCGTTGTAGAAGGCCCAGTCGCCGCCCGCCTCGTGCAACAGCCGCACCGACGGCTCGTCGTGCCCGTTCCAATCGGCCACATGGAGGGCCTTGGAGAGCCGGAAGTGCGGGTCGTTTCGGTTCGAGCCCTGAAAGGAGCTGGCCGCAGTGAAGTAGGGCGGCCCCTTGGGAAACGCCTTGCGATAGGCCTCCGCATTCTCGGCGCTGTGAACCAGGTCGTCGCCGATCGGCTCGTCGCCGATGTTCCAGTAGGCCGGCAGCCAGCCTGCCTGGTCGGCATGTTTCTGCACGGGTGTGAACAGGGCGCGGATAAATTCGCCGTAGTCGCTGAACCCGGCGGTCCGCATGGCGCCCTCGTCCTTGAAATACGTGTTCAGCCCGCCCAGGGCGCAGTAGCTGATCACGGGCATCGTGAATCCGGTCTCGCGGAACATCTTCATTTGGGCGTCGCCGACCGAGAAGTCGATCTGCGGCACGCCGTCCTTGAAGCCCCGATAGGTGATGACCGGCAGGCCGCTGGCCGTGGTGAAGCCGTACTCGCGAATCCTTCGCAGCGACTTCATCGCCATGGTGCGGTTCCACGCGGCCGCCTCGTCGCCCTCCCAAGGAATGTCGATCGTATAGCCCCACGGCCCGGCGGGAATGTCGACCGGGTCGAGCGTGCCCTTGTGTACGGTGAATTCCAGCGAAACCACAAGCGTTTGACCCCGCTCCGTGGCGATGGTGACCGTGCCGCGGTAAAGTCCGCTGGGGGCGTCGGCGGGAACCTTCACCGTGAGCCAGAACCGCCGGGTGATGCCCTTGGAGGAAGCCACCGAATTGCGCGGCACGACCAGTCGCGGGGCGATGGTGTAAACGGTTCCTTCCATCGTTACCCGCGAGAGACGATATTGAACGTAGCCGATGTCGATTGTCGAGGCCGGAATCTGTCCACCGCCGGGCCCTCGCAGATTTCCCGCCGTGACCTTGACCGTTCCAAGATCCTCCAGCGGCAGCACGGCGACGGTCACCGGCCCATACTCGCCGGCAAAGGCCGAGCCTTGGAGCTTCTCGACTCGCTCGCCGGCCAGCGGCCGGTCGTTGTAGTAGACGTCGCTCATCAGGTCGCGAGAAAAGACGATGAAGCCGCGGGAGCGCTCGTGCTCGGTGGGCGCATCCGGCGGGGTCGGGAGACCCTCGCCGAGCGCGGAGGGACGCTCGCCGATCGCGGGTTGACCCGCGCCGAGCGCGGGCGGCGCGTGCAGGACGCGCTTGAAGTAGTTGTCGAAATGGAATCGCCGCCGGGCCTTGACGAAGTCGAGGAAACGCTGCCCCTCGGCCGCCTTCGCGTTCGGGTAGACGATGATCGCCGAAACCGAGCAGCCCCAGTTCTCGCCGCGGAAGTCGATATTGAGCTGGCCGTCGCGGACGTCGACGTCGTACTGTTTCTCGCCGAAATAGGCTACCTGGTACTTGTCGAAGCTGTTGTCGGCAGGCAAGTCTTCCGAATCCCAGAAGCGGTAGTAGCGTTTCTTGAACGAAGCAAAATCCATGGCGTCGACGTGCTCGACGCCTTCGAGAATCAAGGCCCGCTGCCGGTAGCGCTGATACTCGCCCCAGAAGCCGGAGGGCGAGTCCATGTTCACAAAAACATGGTAGCTCCCGTTGGGCACGTCGATGGCCAAGCCGCCCTGCTCGACGCAAATGAAATCCTGGTAAAGCGGATCGGGCTGGAGGGCGTCGAAGCTCCGCCAGAAACGGGCATTCTTCCAGCCGTAGCCGCGTCCCTTGGTGTACGTCTTGCTCACGTCCAGCGGGGTGAAGCCTTCCATCACCGGGCTGGTGGCGGTCCCAAGGTCGAAGGCCCACAGGCCGTCAAACAGCACTTTGGCCGTCTGGGTGTCACGCTCCAGGCGGACGTTGTCGATGAACAGCGGGGCCTCGGGCTTGTCGCCGACGGAGAAGACCATCCGCGTAATACCGCTTAAGATCAGCGGCCGGCCGGGCCGCGACTTCTCGCCCACGTAAAGCGCGGTGGGAACAACGAGCGTGCTGGAGCCCGGCGGGACGATGGTGGTGTAGTTCACGCGAGTCCAGTAGTCGCGGGTAGCCGTGTCGCGGACCTCGAAGTAGAGTTCCAGCGGTTTTTGGGCGTCGGTGTGGACGTCGGCCTTGACGTAGTCGTAGCCGGTCCAGTTCTGCGCCGCGTCCGTTACCGCGTAGCCCTTGTCGATCCGCAGGGCCTTGCTGCCGTCGGTGGCGTGCTCGGCAACCACCGTACCGCCCTGGAACGGGCTCTTGCCCTCGAAGGATTCGATCAAGCGGACCGGCGGGCCGGATGCGGCGGCGAGGGTAAGGAAGAAAGAAACGAGCAGTTTCATGGGCGAGCTTTCTTGGAAAACGGCCAGCCGTCGAAGGGTTTGACGAACGGCCAACGCTGCGGCGGAAGTCCCTTCTTGGCGGGATTCCCTTCGATATACTGGATCCTCGTATGGTACTTGTCTCTTCGCGACTATTTGTCCAAACCGTATTCCTCCAACTTCTTGTGCAGCGTGTTGCGGTTGATGCCGAGCTTCGCGGCGGCTTTCACTTGGACGTTGTCGCAGGCGGCCATGACCTGGACGATCAGCTCCCGCTCCACCCGGTTGACGATCTTCCCGTGGAGGTTTCCTTCCTCCGACCCGGCGGAATCGACGCCTTGCTCGACGAGCTTGGAGACGAGCGTCTCCATGTCGGCGGTGGGACGGTGGAACCTGGGGCCCTTGCGACCCACGACGCAGTCGGGCAAGAGGTCGAGCGTGATCTCGTCGCCGGGCGCCAGCACCACGGCCCGCTCGATGTAGTTCTGAAGCTCGCGCACGTTCCCCGGCCAATCGTACCTTTGAAGAGCCTCCATGGCAGCGTGTTCGACGTGGGGCACGTTGCGGTTGTTCTCTTCGTTGTAGATTCGCAGGAAGTGGCCGACCAGCTCGGGGATGTCCTCGCGGCGCTCGCGGATCGGCGGCAGGTAGATGGTAATCACGTTGAGGCGGTAATAGAGATCCTCGCGGAACCGGCCGCATTGGATCTCTTCGAGCAGGTCGCGGTTGCTGGCGGCAATGACGCGGGTATCGACGCGGATGGTCTGCGTGTCGCCGACCCGCTCGAACTCGTGCTCCTGGAGCACGCGCAAGAGCTTCACCTGGAGCTTGGGCGTGGTGGAGTTGATTTCGTCGAGGAAGACGGTGCCGGTGTGGGCGGCCTCGAAGCGGCCGGTGCGATTGTCGATCGCCCCGGTGAACGCCCCGCGCACGTGG
>CAYTJV010000711.1:0-3754 GCA_964438165.1 uncultured Planctomycetaceae bacterium
CAGTCCGTCGTGGTACACTCAGTGCTGTGGGAGGAAATGCAATTTCCTATCACTCATAGAACGCTCGTAAAGACAGGCTCCAAAAGCCGCAAAACTGGACAGTTATTCATTGACGGCTGCCAACTTCAGGAGCAAGTATGGGTGGCAAAGTTCACCGATCAAGCGACGACAAGAGTTCCTCGAGTTGACGCAACGCCTGACAAGAGGCGAACGATTGCCATCCAAAGGTGAGCAGCGCACAGCGTGCCGGATCGGTCATCCAGGCGGGCAAGCAACACCGATCATCAACGCTTTCGACGAGCAGTTGATCCTTCCGTCCTTTGGCATCGAGCTGGACTGCTCGCACCTCTTGACCGAAGAGCGGATGCAGAGGATATTCGATTCTGACGATGCCCGGATAGCGGGCATTATCTGACAGCGCCGATGGCCGCCCTCCCCTCCTGACCCCCTTGATTGACCAGTTCTCCCTGGTTAAACTCAGTGCTGTTGGACGAAACCAATTTCCTATCACTTGGACAATGGGTCGCTTCCGGCAGCTTCATAAGCCGGAAAGATACGCCTCCCTGGCCGCCCGATCAAGACCAACCAGACACCTATCAAAGGCAAGAATTCTGGCAAATTCTTGGGGGGCGCTTGACACGGCCCCGCCGGGCAACCAGACTCCGTATTGTCGGGCTACCGTCGTGGGGTCCCGGTGGCCGCGACAAAAGATACGGACCCCGTGAATGGGAACGAGAAATCAAACTTCCTGTCAGCCAGTTTGAGGAGAGCACCTATGAAGACCACGTGGCGCGAGCGCTTGAGGAAATGTTTCACGGCGTGCCCTTGCCGAAGCAAGGCGGCGTCCGTGATCCGTTCAAGATTGGTTCCGAGGCTGGAATACTTGGAAGCTAGAACGTTGTTGAGCAGTTCACCGGTGACCTTTACCAACCTGGAAACTCAGCCGACCGGTGCGTTGTCCAACAATGCGCCGCTCGTTGTTCCTGGACTGCAAACCAACGTGGCCGCATCGGGCAATTATCACATCAGCGGCGCGGTGACGGTGCAGAACACCGATCCAAGTTTTGCGACGGAAGTGCTGGCTTATCTCTACGTGAACGGTGTTCCCGCGGACTACCGCTTCGTCTCCTTCGGTGCCAATTCGCAGACCTGGCAGGCCTCCGTTAGCGTGGAGGCCAACATGAAGTTGAACGCCAACGACCTCGTGCAGGTCATGACCACGGTCGTCGGCAGCTACGGTTCCGCGGCATACACCAATTTACAGGATCTACGCTTGATCCAATTCAACGATTTTCCGGGCTCGGGCCCGGCCGTGACTTTCACCACGTTGGAGACTCAGCCCACCAGTGCGTTGTCGAGGAATGCGCCGCTCGTTGTTCCTGGTCTGCAAACCAACGTGGCCGCATCGGGCAATTATCACATCAGCGGCGCGGTGACGGTGCAGAACACCGATCCAAGTTTTGCGACGGAAGTGCTGGCTTATCTCTACGTGAACGGTGTTCCCGCGGACTACCGCTTCGTCTCCTTCGGTGCCAATTCGCAGACCTGGCAGGCCTCCGTTAGCGTGGAGGCCAACATGAAGTTGAACGCCAACGACCTCGTGCAGGTCATGACCACGGTCGTCGGCAGCTACGGTTCCGCGGTGTACAGCAATACACAGGATCTCCGCTTGATCCAGTTTAACGACACGACGCCGCCGATCGCCTCATTGACGTCCCCTTCCAACGTGGCGATCGCCAACAGCGGCGACCCTTACACTCTTTCCGTGACGTACACCGACAGCTACAGCCCAGTGAACGCCTCGACGCTGGGCAATGGGAACATCCTCGTCACCGGGCCGGGCGGCTTCACCCCCGTGGTGACGCTGGACGAGGTGGACGCCGGCGCCGACCCAACCAGGCGGACGGCCACCTACCGGATCACACCGGCCGGCGGTTGGAGCACGGCCCCGAACGGCACGTTCACCGTCTCCATGCAGCCCGGCCAGGTGAAGGATACAGCCGGCAACGCGGTCGCGGCGGGCCCCCTCGGCGCTTTCACGGTGGACACCACCGCGCCGACCGCGTCGGTCGTCCCGCTTCGCAAGATCACCATCGGCGGCGGCACAAGCTACTTCTTCACTGTCACTTACGCGGATAATTTCGCGGTGGACACGGCGACGCTCGGCGCGGGAAACGTCGTGGTGACCGGCCCCAAGAACTTCAGCCAAGCGGCTCGCTTGGTGAGCGTCGACGCTGCCGCCCCCGGATCGCTGCGAAAGGCCACGTACGGCATTACGCCGCCGCGCGGAAAGTGGACCGCGGCCTACAACGGCACGTACACCGTGGCGGTGCAGGCCAACCAGGTCGCCGATACCCTCGGCAATCCCGTGCCCGCCGGCAAGCTCGGCACGTTCACCGTGAAAGCCGCGGCCGACAAAATCGCGCCCAAGGCCGCGCTGAGCGCCCCCAACGTGACAACCCTTGGCGGCACAAGCTACGCCTTCACCGTGACCTACACCGACAACGTCGAAGTGAACGTGTCGACGCTGGACGGCAAGGACATTCGGGTCACCGGGCCCAGAGGCTTCAGCCAACTGGCGGCCTTCGATCATGTGGACGTCACCTTCAACGGGACGCCGCGGACGGCCACGTACCGGATCACGCCGCCGGGCGGGGCGTGGACTGCGGCGGCGACCGGCGTTTACACCGTAACGATGCTGGGAAAGCAGGCCAAGGACACCAGCGGGAATTCCGTGGCGGCGAGAAGATTGGGGAGGTTCGTCGTACACGCCACTCCTCCCTCCGCCGCGTTGGCGGCCGCCAGTGTCGCCGAGGCCGGGGCCAAGAGCTACCGCTTCACCGTCACCTATTCCGACAACCTCGCGGTGAACGTCGAGACGCTCGACAGTTTGGACATCCTGGTGACCGGGCCGAACGGCTTCAGCCAGCCGGCGACCTTTGTGGGCGTGAACCTGAGCACCAACGGGACGCCGCAAAAGGCGACCTATCGGATCACGCCGCCGGGCGCGTCGCGGGACGCATCCGACAACGGCACGTACACGGTCACGATCCAGCCCGGTCAGGTCAAGGACACCGCCGGCAACAGCGTGCCCTCGGGCAGCTTGGGAACGTTCGCGGTGAACATCCCGTCGCTGACTGCGGCAGCCGCCGACGCCGCCTTCTCGCTCGCCCCGCGGCGGACAAGCGCCGCCTCGGCCCGGGGAGTCTTTGCCTCGCTCGATGATTGGCTCTCGCCGGCCTCGACATGCTAATGGATGCTTAGAACCTGTCCAAGAACTATTCCGCGATTTGAGCGAATATGGTAATCTTCCGGCCCCACCAAGGAAGGAGGCCGATGATGGCAATGGAATGTGCGGTTCGCCAGTGTGCGTGTGCGGCATGTCGGGCTGGCGATCATCCGGAGAAGGAGGACCATCGCTACCTCAATCTGATTCTCAGCCGTCTGGACGAACAACAACGGCGCTGGGTCGCCGGACGCGAGGCCCGACGACGTGGGCATGGCGGCATCCAGCAGGTTGCCGAAATTACGGGACTGCACCCCGAAACGATTCGCATCGGTCGCGATGAACTGGACCAGGATCTCCAGGGTCGCCCGACCGACCGCGTGCGACTCCCCGGTGGCGGACGTCCGCGCGTCGAAAAAAAGATCCCGCCCTCCTGAAAGATCTCGCTCGGCTGGGGTCAGGGGATTTCGGGCGCAAGGGGGAATTCTGGGGGAATTCTGGGGGGAATTCTGGGGTCAGAGCTTGAAT
>CAYTJV010000712.1:0-3712 GCA_964438165.1 uncultured Planctomycetaceae bacterium
CGAGGTCGCCCGCGTGCTCGAAGGGGTCCCCACCGATCTGGGCCGGGTCATCGAGCGAATGGTCACCAAGGACCAATCGCGCCGCTACCAATCGGCCCACGACGTGTTGCGCGATCTGCGGAGCGGGCAGCACGCGGCCGGGCGGGGGGAACAGGACGCGAAGCGCGAAGACGAGATCCCGAAAAAAAAGCGTTTGATGCGGGTCGGCGCCATCGCGGCGTTGGTCTGTTCGGTGCTGCTGTCCGTGGTGATCCTCCTGCCGAGCAAACCGAAGCCGCCGGTGGATCCCAAGGACGCCCAGCCGCTGCAAGGGATCGTCCGAAACATCTATCCCTCCGAGGCGAGCATTGCCATCGAAACGATCCCCGACGGCAACCGCGAGCAGCCCGCCTTCAAACCGCACGACAAGTTCTATATCAACAAGAAGGAGGCGGGCTTCCGCGACCTGAAGGTCGGCGACCAGGTCGAGATCGAAGTCCACCGCGATGCCCAGGGGCGCAAGATCGCCATGGTCCATGCCACCCGGCCCGAAACCCAACAGGGCCGCATCAAGGCCGTCGAGCCCGATTCCGGTAGATTCACCTTGTCTTACGACACCGAGAAAGGCCCGGCCGAACAGGGCATCCGGGTTCCGGCGACGGTAAAGATCGTCTTCAACGGGCAAGAGAGAATCAAGGGCGAGCCGGTCAAACTGGCCGACCTGAAGCCCGGCGATCGCGTCGATCAAGTGGCGCATCTGGCCGAAGAAGGAGGGCGATACGCGACCGCCTTGGAAGTCCAGCGGGAGATGACCCTCAAGGGGATCCTTCGCGGGGTGGACGTCAAGAAAGGCGGGATCACCCTCGCAGAAGGCGAAGCAAGCGATGCCAAACTCATCACCTTGCCCCTTGGACCCAAGTGTACGGTGACGGTGAACGACCGCACTGTGCTCGACCAACGGGCTCTCACGCCCGCCGATCTTAAGCCCGGCGACAAGGCCACCGTGACCCACGACCGCCAGGTCGTGCGCGTCGACGCCTACCGGATTCTTGGTCAGGCGGGAGTCATCCAATCGGTACAGCCGAAATCGCTGGAAATTACCCTCGAAGGCCAGAACAAGGCGACCACCTACGTTGTCGACCCTACCACCAAGATCACGCTGGGCGGCGAGACCGTTCCGCTGGGCGACCTCCGCGCTGGCGACAGCGTTGACATTACGCACGATTCCCCCGACGCGGCCAACCCTCGGGCCCTCACCGTCGCTGCCCGGCGAGCCGTCGACCCGACCCGCTGGGCAATCCTCATAGGAATCCAGAGCTACGACGACGCCTCGCTGGGCAAGCTCGATTACGCCGCGGCCGATGTCACGCTGCTGCACGAGACCCTGGTGAAGCGCTACCACGTGCCGCCGAACCAGGCCCTCCTCCTGACCGATGCGAACCAGGCCCGCTTGAAACAGGGCATCAGCGGCCTGCTGGAGCGGATCCAGCCTGACCACAAGCTCCTGGTCTACTTCGCCGGCCACGCCCTGCAAGATGCCGACAAGACGGTTTACCTTGCCCCCAAGGAATTCAACAGGGCCCAGATGGCGGCCACGGGCGTGAGTCTCCAGTGGCTGATCGACGCGATGGAGGAGTGCCGAGCCAAAGAGAAGATCCTGCTCTTGGACGCCTGCAACGCAGGCACGAGCGCCGCGACCGCGAAGGAGCCCTCGACGGCGGAGATGTTCGAGTCGCTCAAGGCCCCGCCCGGTCAGGCCGCGCTGCGAACCGTGACGGGGATCGCCAGTTGCGCGGCGGGGCAGCGAGGCCACGGCTTGCCCGCCCAACAGCACGGCCTGTTCGCCTGGGCACTGTCGGAAGGCTTGGCAGGCCAGGCCGACAAGAACCGCGACAATCGCCTGGAGACCACGGAGCTATACAGTTTCCTGACCGACACGATGGACTCGCTGGGCGGCACAATCAAGCAGAAACAGAGCCCGCAGCTCTTCCTGCCCGATAACCGGCCCCCGCGTCTCTCAGCGGATGCCAAGAAGGCGATCCAGGGCCTGGCCGTCCTGGTCCGGCAGAACGAGATCGACGTGGCGGCCGCGCGCAACCTGTACGATGCCGCCCAGGCGGCAGCCGGCAAGGAAATCGAGCCCAAGCTGCTCTTCGGCCTGGTGCTGTTGAAATCGCGTCAGAAGGCCGACGCAACGAAGCACTTCGAGAGCCTCAAAATGGAACAGCCGAACCTGGCCCTGCCGTCGGAGGCCCTGGCGTGGCTGCGGTTCGCCGCGGAAAAGTACCCGTCCGGGGTTGAGGGACTGCTGGAACTGGCGAGCAAGATCAAGACGAAGACTTCGCAAGAGCCCCGTCCCGCGGAATTCCAGGCGATCGTCCCGTGGATCGGGCAGCTCCGAGAATTCGCCGGCTCAGTCGATGAAAAGCGTAGCACCCTGTCGCAGACCCTCGCCAGACTCGACGCTGCCGTCGGGGCACTTGGCGAAGCGGCGCTCAAGCTCTACGAGCAGGGGCGCGACGAGACCCGGGCCAAGCTCAAGCAGATCGACGCGGAGATTGAATCGGCCGACGAGGCCGCCAAAGCGAGGCTGCGGATCAAGCGGCGTCAGATCGCTTCCTACGCCCAGTTCCCCTTCGATGCCGCCGCCGAGAGCGTGCTGGCGGGGCTTGACCGTTAGAGAGGGTTCAGGGTTCAGGACCTGGAGGGAATTGCAAATTGAAAATTGAAAATTGCAAATATCAAATTGAAAAGCACGAGTGCAAAGCCTTCTTGTACCAATGCGAATCAGCGTCTCAATTTGATATTTGATATTTGCAATTTTCAATTTGATATTCTCCGAACCCTGAACCCCGAACCCGAACATGACCGACGAATCCCCTTCGCCCGCCCCGCCGCAGCAAGCTCCGCGGTGGCAGCCGATTGGCCCCATCGACCGCCGCATTGCCGGTGTGTTGGTCGAAAAGGCCAAGACGGTGTCCAGCGCGTACCCCATGTCGCTCAACGCCGTCTGCAGCGCGGCCAATCAGAAGAGCAATCGCCACCCACTGATGGACCTTCAGCCCGAGGACGCGGAAGAATCGCTCGAGCGGCTCCGCATCTTGGGGGCCGTGGGCCTGGTACAAGGATACGGGCGAGTGGCGAAGTACCGCCATTACCTTTATGAGTGGCTGGGCGTCGACAAGGTCGAGCTCGCCGTGATGGCCGAACTGCTGCTCCGCGGCGCCCAGACGGAAGGCGAGCTTCGCACCCACGCCGCGCGCATGGAGCCGATCGCCGACCTGGCCGCGCTGCGTTCGATCCTCAACCTGTTGGAGTCAAAGGGGTTGGTGGTCTGGCTGACGCCCGAGGGACGCGGCCGCGTGGTCAGCCATACGCTCTACACGGCCCGGGAAATGGAGAGCCTGCGGGCCCAGTATGCCCCCGGCTCCGTGGCGGCGCTGGCGGCCGACGCCGGAGGCGCCGACGCGGCTGTCTCGCCCTCCGCCGGCGCGAGTGCGGTGCGGCCGTCGACTCGCTTCGACGAAGACAGCTCCACGTCCGGCGCAGAACTTCAGCAGGAAGTCGACGAATTGCGATCGCAAGTGGCCCAGCTTCGCGCCGACCTCGACGAGCTGACAACCGCGCTGCGTCGAACCGAGGACGACCTGCAACGGCTCCGCAGCGAACTGGGGGCCTAAGGTGACAAGGTGACAAGGTGACAAGGTGACAAGGTGACAAGGTGACAAGGTGA
>CAYTJV010000713.1:0-3712 GCA_964438165.1 uncultured Planctomycetaceae bacterium
ATTGACGATTGATCCGTTCGGCCCTCCCGAGAGCGTCCTCCGATTGCCGCGCCACGCCGTTCAGGAAGTAGGTCAGCCACCGCTCCCACTCGCCGCGCTCGGTGACGCCCTGAAGCCCCTCGTAATACTCTCGGCGGGTCGCCTCGAAAAACGCGCTCAGGTACAACAACGGCGTCGGCAGAATCTTCCTCTCCACCAGGAAGAGCGTGACCAGCAGACGCCCCACTCTTCCGTTCCCGTCCAAAAACGGGTGGATCGCCTCGAACTGGTAATGAGCCAGCGCAACCTGGACGAGCGGCGGCAGAACCGTTTCGTGCAGAAACCGCTCGAGGTCGCCCAGGCATGCCGTCATTTCCGCCGGCGGAGGCGGGATGTACGTCGCCGTGGCGGGAGTGCTGCCGGCCTGTCCGATCCAGTTCTGTGAGCGACGGAATTCTCCCGGCGTTGCGACATTCCCTCGCACCCCGGCCATCAGCTTCCCGTGCATTTCCCGGATCAACCGAAGGGACAGGGGCAGTTTTTCGAGCCGGCGAAGACCGTGTTCCAGGGCAACCACATAATTGGCCACCTCCCGCAGGTCGTGCGGGCTTCGCTCGACGGAGGCGCCCGCCGCGTCGGCAAGCAACTCTCCCAGCGTCGCCTGGGTGCCCTCGATGCGGCTCGACAGGACAGCCTCGCGGGCCACGAAAGGACGCATCAGCAGGTGGGGATTGGAGAGTTTTCCTCCTTCACCGGCCAACCGGCCGATCAGGCGATCCGCATCCGACAAGGCGGTGACCAGTTTCGGCGTCCAATTCAATTCGGGAGGCAAAGGATGCGGCACGAAGGCCAGATACCCGCCGGGGCATCGCACCTTTTTCCCGGGCACCCGATCTCTCTTTCCCGCCATTCGTTTCCTCCCCGCATCCCGGGATGAAAATACCGTCGGGCTCTATTTTCGATATAGTGACATATCGATAATAGCAATACAAGCTCCTTCCGGTCGGTAAGGTCAAGTTCTCCCTCATGCGCGAGGTTCAAACTCCGGAATCGCCCGAAGCATGAACTCGTCGAACAACGGGACGGTAAAGTCCATGTTGCCGTGGGAAGGACTGTAGATCATTCCCTTGCTGATCAACTTGGCACGGACAGACGGCGAATGACCGTCTCCGTAGCCACTTTAACCACCTGAAGGGTAATTGGCGAGGCTGTGGCCTGATTCCAGGCTTGGTATCCCCATTCCTGAAGGAAGTAAGGGTATCCTTGGGTCAGGTGCGTATTCCGGTGAACTTGACCAGCGATTCCGTTTCAAACTGACCAGCGGTTCCGGTGCAAACTGACCAGCCAGCCGGAGCGTAGCGACGCGGTTGTTTCTTCTGGCTCATGCCAACGATAATCCATTTCTTCACCTGCTCATGGAGGTTGGCGAAGTACTTGGGACGTTTGCGGGCGAAGGGCTATCGGGCAGGATTTTTCCCGATTGACTTTCATCGGCGGGAATTGCTATATGTCTCTCAGTTCATCCCGCTTGGGCTCCGGCTCAAGCGCTTGCCGCGGGCTACGGCTCGCGGCTTTTTTTTATCCGGAATAAGCTAATTTTGGGAGCCGGTGTCTGCAATACTATGTAACAAAACCCCCCAATTCGGGAGGTTTTGTTACACAAAGCAGTTTACGAGATGGATGAACCTTGCTATGATGTTCATCAAAACCCCCTCTCTCAGGGGGTTTTGATGCGGAGAATGACATGGCTTTCACAACCCGGTCTCTATCGCCCCAGGAAAGTCGAGTCGTGCTTGCGCTCAGCGAGCGCGGCCGACGGGAGACGACGCGAGCGGAAATCGTCGAACTGCTCGGCGTAACCCCCAAGGCGGCCGACCATGTCATTGAATCGCTGCGCCGCAAGGGCTGGTTCGAACGGGCGACCTGGGGAGAGTATCTCCTCATCCCGCCAGAGCAGGGGCCGGACGCCTTGGGCGACAGCAATCTCCTGGCCCTCGCCAGCCGCATCACCAGCCGGTACTACTTCGGCTTCGGCACCGCCGCCGCGCATTATGGGCTGACGACGCAGCACCGCAACGTGATCTTTGTTGTCACGCCGCAGCGCCCGCGTGCGCGCGCCGTCGGAGAATCGCAGGTCCGGATCGTCAATCAGGCGGAGAGCAAGTTCTTCGGATTCGAGCCGGTCGATGTGCTCGGCTACAAGGTGATGATCTCCGACCGCGAAAAGACGGCCATCGACTGTATCGATCACCCGCCGCTCGCCGGAGGCGTGGGGGAGGCCGCCACCATTCTTGCCACCGCGAGTCGCCGCTTCGACTGGAACAAGGCCGCTGATTACCTCGGACGGATCGGCGCCGGTGCGCTGGTGCGCCGTTTCGGCTGGCTGGTCGACCACGTCAAGGCTGATATTCCGCCCGCCGTGCGCGAACGTCTGCTCGTGCTGGCGGCGCGGAGCCGCAAAACCTGGCTCGGCGCCGCTCCCGGACACGCTGTGCCGGGCGCGATCGGTTATGACGAGACATGGCGTCTGTTCGTGAATGTTTCGCGCGAAGAGTTGCACGGCAGCGCCGGCCTCGGACAACGGAAAACCGTCAGGAAGGGTGCGTAGCTATGCTCACGCAGCCCCAGGTCCAGCGCTACGCCGTCGAATCCGGCCTGCACGACATCATGATCGCGGAGAAGGAAGTGGTGCTGACGTTTCTGTTGCAGGTTCTCTCCGAGCGTGGCCTTCTCGACCGGCTTGCCTTTAAAGGCGGCTCCTGCCTGCGCAAGATGTTTGTGGGCAACCAAGGACGGTTTTCAACTGATCTCGATTTCACCGGCACTGAAGACCACAATCATGAGGACATCATCCTCGCCATGATGGAGGCGTTCGCGCAACCCTTCCACGGGATTCAGTTTACAATTCCGGACGAAGGCTATTACGAAACGGAGGACACGCTGTCCTGGGGCGTCAATCCGACCTATGCACATGACTGGAATCAAAGCGGCGCGGGCGAGGTGAATCTGCAGATCAGCCGGCGCGAAACACCGACGTTGCCGACGGTGCGTCTGCCGCATATCGAGCAGGGCTATTTCAGGTTTCTGCCGTTCGTCCCCGCTGAAATCACCTGCCTGGCGCTGACGGAAATTCTTGCGGAAAAAATCCGCGCCTGCTATCAGCGCAACAAAGCCCGGGACGTCTACGATCTCGGCATGTTCGCCACGCGGCCGCTCGACCAGGCGCTCGTCCGCCGCCTGGTCGTCCTCAAGCTCTGGCAGGCCCGCGATGGTTTCGATCCGGCGCGCCTGCTGCAGAAGTTCGAGGACGGCCGCGCCTTCGACTGGGATGACCTCCGCCAGCTGCTGCGCCGGACGATAAATATCGACCGTGACAGGATTACCTCCGATTGCGTCAGAGGCTTTAGATTTCTCGCAGAGCTGACGCCGGAAGAGCAGGTCCTGGCCAACGATCCGCATCAACGGGAGCGGGCGCTGTGGGAGAGGTTGACCACGGCGCTCTGAAAAGAGTGCGGCCCGCAACATGAAAATATCCTGGAACCGGTCAAGCCGGACGTGGGACGGCCGTACCTTCGGGCGAGGTCGCAACTGCAGACTCTGGCGTTATTGGAGATCGAACCGGACACCAAGGAGGGCGACCGAGGCCTGACGGCCTCGGTCGCCGGTTCGACTGCTTTGCGTTGGTGGAGGCGGGGGGAGTCGAACCCCCGTCCGAAGATTCTTTACTCAGGGC
>CAYTJV010000714.1:0-3711 GCA_964438165.1 uncultured Planctomycetaceae bacterium
TTTCTGGATCAACGCAAACCCCCGCATCACATGCAACATGGTGCAATCGCCCTGCCGAAAGGACGAAGACGCGAAAAACACAGGCGGTGATGAATGCTCGCCCGTCACCCCCTGTTCGCTCTTTCGGTTTTTCGCCCTTTCGAGTTTTCGTGATTCGCTTGTTCCTTGGGATGTCTCGAAACCCGGTCTTGTTGCTACCGTCTCGACTTGCCCGCCATTTTATTCTGACGTCGCACGCTTGCCCAGGCTTGCTCCCCACATTCCGCTCCGGTACGTTGGGTTCGGCGTGGGGAGGAACTGTTCGACAATTCCATGCGCAAGGAGCAAACGATGTCGATTCTCCGTTTCCCGGCGATCGGGCTGATCGTTGCGATTTGTTGGGTGCCGCTATCGGCGAATCCGGCCCAAGCGGGGCCTCCGGCGGCCGATTTCTACGTCGCGCCCGATGGCAACGACGCTTGGTCGGGCAAGCTGGCCGCCCCGAAGGCCGACCGCAGCGACGGCCCGCTGGCGACCCTGGAGGGTGCGCGAAACGCCGTGCGTCGGCTCAAGGCTGGTGGGCCGCTGCAGAAGCCGGTTCGTGTCCTGGTTCGCGGCGGCACGTATCGCGTGATGCAACCCGTGATTTTCGAGGCCCAAGACTCGGGCACGCAGGCCGCCCCAATCACCTACGCGGCCTGGCCTGGCGAGAAACCGATCCTGAGCGGCGGCGTGTCGATTGCCGGCTGGAAGAAGGCGGAAGGCCCACTTTGGAGCACGGCCGTGCCCGAAGTCCGCGACGGTCGCGCCTATTTCCGACAGTTGTTCGTCAACGGCCGACGATGCACGCCGGCTCGATTCCCCAACGAAGGGACCTTCCGAGCCGTCGGACCGGGCATTCCGCTCAAGGACCGCAAAGCTGCCCGCAAGAACCCCGAGACAAAGACTTCGCTCCTATATCAAGGCGAGGACTTGAAGCCCTGGGCGAACCTCGACGAAGCGGTCGTGGTGGTCTACCACTCCTGGACCACCTCGCGGCACCGCATCAAGTCGCTCGACACGACGGAACACCTCGTCGAGTTCACCGCCCCGAGCGGCTGGCCCATGGGCTATTGGGAGAAGAACCAGCGCTACTACGTCGAGAACGTGCGAGAAGGACTCGACGCCCCGGGCGAGTTCTACCTCGATCCGAAGACCGGGGTGCTCACCTACTACGCGCGGCCGGGCGAGGACATGACCAAGGCCGAAGCGGTCATGCCTTTATCCGAGGAGTTGCTGCGACTGGAGGGCAATCCCGCCACGGGCAAGACGGTTACACATCTGCGCTTCGACGGATTGGCCTTTCATCACACCGGGTGGACCATGCCCAAAGCGGAGCCGGTTGACGGTCAGGCGGCCGCGGGCCTGAAGACGGCGGCCGTGCATTTCCTCGGGGCCCGAAACTGCGTCGTCGACCGGTGCGAGATCGCCCACACCGGCGGATACGCCCTCTGGTTCGAGCGCGGTTCCAAGGACAACCGGGCTGTGCAGTGCCATCTCCACGATCTTGGCGCGGGCGGGGTCCGCCTCGGCGAGACCGATCTGCCCAAGGAGCCCGAGCGGCAGACCGAGCGGAACGAGGTCTTCAACTGCTTCATCCACGACGGCGGCAAGGTCTACCACGCGGGCATCGGAGTCTGGATCGGCAAGACGTCGCACAACAGGATCCAGCACAACGAGATCTGCGACTTCCTCTACACCGGCGTGTCGGTCGGCTGGAGTTGGGGATACGCCCCCAGCTCGGCGCACCACAACCTGATCGAGCACAACCACATCCATCACCTCGGCTGGGGCCAACTGAGCGACTTGGGCGGGATCTACAGCCTGGGCATCTCGCCCGGCACCCGCGAGGCTTACAATCTGATCCATGACGTGCTCGCCTATTCCTACGGCGGCTGGGGTCTTTATACCGACGAGGGAAGCACCGACATGGTGCTGGAGAACAACGTCGTCTACCGCGTCAAGGACGGCTGCTTCCACCAGCACTACGGGCGAGAGAACATCGTGCGCAATAACATCCTCGCCCATTCCGCCACCCGGGGCCAGGTGATCCGCAGCCGGGAAGAAGAACACCGCTCGTTCACCTTCGAACGGAACATCGTCTACTACACCCAAGCGGACCTGCTGGGCGGCAACTGGTCGAAAGGCAAGTTCTCGTTGGATTACAATCTGTACTGGAACGCCGCGGGCAAACCGGTCGCTTTCCCCGGCGGATTCTCGCTGGAAAAGTGGCAGGCCAAAGGGCAGGACGTACACAGCGTGATTGCCGACCCCAAGTTCGTCGATGCCGCGAAGTGTGACTTCCGCCTCCAGCCCGACTCGCCCGCGACGAAGATCGGCTTCAAGCCCTTCGACATCAGCACCGCCGGCCTGACCGGCCCGCCCGACTGGGTCGCCCTGCCCAAGCAAGTCAAACGCCCGAAGATGCTCCAGCCGGGCGAGAAGTAAGGGGCAAGAAGGTGACAGACACCAAATCTGGAGCAGATAGGAAGAATCGTCAAGATGCTCGTTGCCGCGACGGACCGCACCTGCGGCGGATGTTCTGCGCCGTCTGCCTATATTTACCATATTTGGTGACTGTCACCTTTTTTGATTCAGGCGTTCGGCCAGCCTCCACGCCTGCGAGAGGTTGTTCGTGAACGCGTACTGGGAGGCTTGCGTCAAGCCATTGCACCGGCACGGCATCTTGAAATGGCGATTCCGCCAGCCGATCAACGCCGGGCCCAGACCTCCGCTTCGTGCCAACGTTCTTGGCAGAGAATGCGTGCCGGCACCAACTCCAAATGGTGGGTTGTATCTACTCTATGATGTGTATTCTTCATGCCCCGGATTGTCCACTGAGGGGTGCGACGCAACGAAATGCGAGGGTAGCCCAATCATCCAGAGAAATCTCTAAGTCTTTGCTAATATACGACTTATAGATGGCTCCTATCCTCAGCCGCGAATAATCCGACGGGAGCGGTCGGGCCATTGACATCCCCGACCCACGCTGGCAGGCTGGAGTGTGTCGCGAGGATTTCTGGCAATCGGCGATCCGGTCGGTATGAAGGCTCGAAGAAAACAGATATTTGCTCCGCTTTGCGAGCTCCAGCTCCCAAGCCATTGTGGGCCGTGCAGCCTTTCGGCTTGCCTTTTCATCCTCGGCATCTCGGCCACCCAACGCCAGTTGGCCGCGGCTGCCGGAAAACCCGTCAGCATTTTCACCCACGGGGTGGACGAACGGGGGCTGCGGCGTGCAGCCCGGGCTTGCGGCGTGCGGTCGGAGTTCGTCCTCTTCGACGACCGCAGCCGCGGCAGGGAATTCGCCCGGCGGTTGCGATTGCACCTTCGCGAAGGGAATCCCGTAATCCTGCTTTCCAGGGACTTTGATCACTGGGTTGCCGCGATTGGGTACCTCTCGCGACAGCGGAAGTTCATCATTGTGGACCCGAAGGAGAAGCATGCCGTTTTCTTCCGGTGGTCCGAGAAGAGTCTGGTCCGAAGCGCGTGGAACGTCGCCGTCGGGAAGGATTCCTACGAACCCGATCAATATTTTGCCATCCTGCTGAGCCGCCGGGACCGCCAGTCGCCGAAATGGCGAGTGTCGGATGCCTGGCTGCGGTTGTGCGAGCGCGGCTCGGCGGACACGGCGGAGGTGATGGCCAACGACCTTGCGGAAATGGCCGCATTGGCGAGTCCCGCCGAGCGGCCGAA
>CAYTJV010000715.1:0-3689 GCA_964438165.1 uncultured Planctomycetaceae bacterium
CTCGAGCACGCCGACTTCCTGGATGTCGATGCAGGTGCGGATGCAGCGGCGGCAGAGCACACACTTGTTGTTGTCGCGCACCAAGGCGTGGCTGGAGCGGTCGATCGCGTAACGCGGCGCGGTCATGCGCCCGAAGCGGAAGAAGTCGACGCCGTACTCCTTGGCCAATGCCTGGAGCTCGCAACTGTTGTTGCGGCCGCAGGTGTAGCACTCGCCGTAGTGGCTGGCCAACATCAGGTCCAGAATGTGTCGCCGCGCGCGGCGGACTTTGGGCGAGTGGGTGCGGACGTGGATCGGCACGGTGATCGGGTAGCTGCACGCGGCCTGGAGGGTCCGCTGCCCCTCGATCTCCACCACGCAGATCCGGCACACCCCGGCCAGGCACAAGTCCTCGTGATAGCAGAGCGTGGGGATGCGGATCGCGAGCTGCCGGGCCGCTTCGAGGATCGTGGTCCCCAGCGGGACCTGGAGCGGGCTTCCGTCGATCGTCAGCTCGATCTGCCTTCCGATCGCCTTGGCGTGGGCGATGGCCTCTTCGGTGCGGAGCATCTGGCTCTTGGGGGCGCGGGGAGTTGCGGGCCCGCCGGGCATGTCTTCTTTCATGTCACTTCCTTTACTTACCAACTGCATTGGCACGGCCGAGGATTTCGTCCTGAAAATGGTCCGCAATCGAAAGCAGCGCATTGGGAGCCGACTGGCCCAGGCCGCACTTGGAGGACAACTGGAGGGTCTCACCCAGCAAGCACAGCTCTTTGAGATACGGCATGGAGCACTTGCCCTGCTTGAGCATGGCCACGCCCTCCAAGATCTTCGGCACGCCTTCACGGCACGGCGTGCATTGGCCGCACGATTCGTCGACGAAGAATTCCAGGAAGTTTTCGGCCACGTCGAGCATGTCGCGCTTCGGGCCGAAGACGATGATCGAACCGCCGGTGGGGATGTCCTCAAAGGCGATGGTGCGGTCGAAATGCTCGGCCGGCACGCACTGGCCCGACGCCCCGCCCACTTGCACCGCCTTCGCCCCTTCGCCCCCCACCTCGCTCAACAGTTGGGCCACGGTGATCCCCATGGGGAACTCGTAAACGCCCGGCCGGGCACAGTCGCCGGAGACGCTGAACAGCTTAAATCCCGACGATTTGTCGGTGCCGTGGCTGCGAAACCAATCGGCCCCCCACGCCAGCACGCACACGACCCAGGCAAAGGTCTCCACGTTGTTGACGATCGTGGGCCAGCCCAGATAGCCTGTGTCGATCGGGAAGGGAGGGCGGTTGCGGGGCTCGCCGCGGTGCCCTTCGAGCGACTCGATCAGGGCCGTCTCTTCGCCGCAGACGTACGCCCCCGCGCCCATGTGGATCTCAATGTCGAAGTCGAACCCCACACAGCCGCCGATGTCCATTCCCAAGAGGTTCTGCTGGCGGCGCCTCCGGAGCACTTCCTCCAGGTGGGGGCGCAGATACGTGTATTCGGAGCGGAGGTAAACGATCCCATAGCAGGCCCCGATGACCCTCGCGCCGATGGTCATCCCCTCGAAGACCAGGTCGGCGTAATCGGCGAGGATCACCCGGTCTTTGAACGTGCCGGGCTCGCCTTCATCGGCATTGCAGATGACGTATTTCTTCTCGGCTTCGGTCTCGGCGGCCAGCTTCCACTTGACGCTGGTGGGAAAACCGGCGCCTCCTCGGCCTCGCAGACCCGAGCGGCTGAGCTCGGCCAGCACGTCCGCGGCGTCTCGGCCCAAAGCGGCTGCCAAGCCGGCCCGGGGCTCGACCCGCGAGAAGGTCAACTCTCCGGTCCTGGTCGTGGTGCTCATCAGCGGTGCTCCCTTCCGTCGGCGAAGGCATGGACGCCGAACGTCTGCCGGCACTCCTGAAGGATCCCGTGGACTTTCTCCGGCGTCACCCGCGTGAAGACCCGCTCGTTGACGAGCATGGCCGGCCCCTGGTCGCACATCCCCAGGCAGTTGGCCCAGCGGAGCGAGAACTTTCCGTCGGGCGTGGTTTCGCCGAAGCGGATTCCCAGGTCGTTTTCCAACTGTCGGGCGACCTGGCCCTTGCCGGCCATGTCGCAGGTGATCGTCCGGCACAGTCGGATCACGAACTGCCCCAGCGCCTCCTCATCCAGGAAACTATAGAACGACACCACGCTGTTGACCTCGACCGGATGGATGTCCAAGAGGTCCGCGATGACCTGCATGCAGTACCCGGAAATGCAAAAGTTCCGTCGCTGCACCTCCTCCAAGATCGGCAGCAGGGCCGACCGCTCGCGGCCGAACCGGTCGGCCAGCGCAATCAATTCCTCTCGAAGTCGTTCCCGTTCCGTAACCAGCATGCAGTTACTCCCTTTAAGGAAATAGCGTCCCATCTGTCGATGTATTAATCTGACGCAATAGGAAGGAAAAGCGAGGAGGGTAAACGTCCCGATACCTCAGTACGCTACGGTACTTTTCGCGTGGACGCAAGGCCGCTCGCTAATTCGGGTGGGTATTTTCGCGATTTTGCTTGCTCGAAATCAGTCGAGTAGGGCGGACCGAACGCAGTGAGGCCCGCCGGATCTGCCGGGACGTTCGGCGGGCGTCGCTTCGCTCCGTCCGCCCTACATCCCCCCCCCTCCGTGTCCTCCGTGCCTCCGTGGTGAGAAAACCGACTCACGGACGCTCGATGACCGGGGCGGTGGCGACGCGGGGGCGAATGGGGAGTTCTTCGATGCCCTCGAAATCCGGGTCCCCCAGGGCGCGGACTTCGGGCTCGCCCATGAAGGGGGCGCAGGCGTCGACCCAGGCGATCAGCCGGTGCAGGCTCACGGGATCCGCCTTCACGTTGTAGTGCTTGCCGCTGGAGGCAAGCTCCACGAGCCGGCTCTTGTACGAGAGGTACTGCATGGGCCGCAGCGTGGCGTAGGCCTTGGGGTCGTTCATCGTCGGGTCCATCGACTCGACCGGGATTGCGGCGGCGATGCCGTAGCCCGGTTGGCCTTTCTTGGCGATCGGATTGCCCCAGCCCGCATCGCCCACCAGGGTCAGATAGGGCTCCTTGAACACGCTGATTCCGGCCCGCAGTCTGAGGTCGGGTTCGGCGGAGTTGGGGGCTGGGCCCTGATGGCACTTCACGCAATAGCGGTCCAACACCGGCTGGGCGAACCGCTCGTAGCTGACGCTCTCGGTGCCCCAAGGCGGCGGCGAAAGCGGGGTCGCCGGGCGACGCAGGGCGAGCCCTTCGCGCCGCGGCGGGGCGGTGCTGTGCATCTCGTGGCAGCCCACGCACCCGCGCTGCTCGCCCGGCAGCACGCCGGTGAAGCTCCGCATGGTTTGGAGGCAGCGGAACTGATCGTCGAGCAATTGGAAGTGGAGCGACCGGCCGGGCGGCACTTTGAAATACACCGACCCATCGGACTCGACCGGCACCACCGAGAGGATCCGCTTCACGCCTTCCTCCTGGACAATGGAAACCGGCGGGCCCGAGTGGCGGTAGGTTTTGCCCCAAGTGGTATACGTCTTGTGGTCCATCTGCCAAACGCGGAGCCATTTCACGCTTCCCCGCGGCAAGTCGGGCACCCCTTGATACACGTCGGCACTGTAGAAAACGCCAAGCTGGGCGGGCTTGCGATCCTTGCCCGTCCCGGGCCAGGCCACGCGATCGGGTTGCTGCGGCGGCACAGGGCGCGGCTGGACGGGAATCGCGTGCCAGATGTTA
>CAYTJV010000716.1:0-3688 GCA_964438165.1 uncultured Planctomycetaceae bacterium
CGCATAGGGTGCCGATGCGCTGGTTGGTGCTGGCTGGATTGCTAGTTGGGGCGGTCTCGGGATGCTTGGGCGTGCGCCCGCTGGCCAATCCCCTGGGCCCGCCCGTTCCTCTCTACGCTGACAATCCGCTGCTGATGCCCGTGCGTGATTCGTCGGCACTCTGGGAAGGCCTCGCCGACGTCGTCGACGACTACTTCCGGATCGAGAGCGAGGAACCGGTCCGTATGATCGGCGACACATTGACCGAAGGCCGCCTGGACACCTTTCCGGAGGTCGGCTCCACGGTCCTGGAACCGTGGAGCCACGACTCGGCCGACCGCTACGAGAAGGTGGAAAGCACGCTCCAGTCGATCCGCCGCGAGGCGCATGTGCGGGTGATTCCTTCCGAGGGCGGCTTCCTGGTCGACGTGGCGGTCTTCAAGGAGTTGGAAGACGTGAAGCGGCCCGCGCACGTCTCGGCCGGGGCCGCGACCTTCCGCACCGAGGGCTCCCTGACCCGGGTCGTGAGCCCGATCGGCGAACAAGAGGTCAACAAGGGCTGGATCCGGCTGGGCCGGGATCGGGCCTTGGAGCAGCGGATCCTGGCCCACCTGCAGGAGCGTTTGGGCGTGCAGGGCCTGTCGCCGATTCCTCCCGCGGTACCCGCATCGCAGCCCAGCGGCCCGTCGTGCCAGCCGCCGGGTTCCGGAACTCAGCCCAGCAGTCCGTCACCGCCCATGCGATGTGCGTCCGCTCCCGACAAGGTCTCCGGCGTATCGGGACAGCGAACGGCATATCGCCTCGTGGTTTCCGAGGGGCTCTCCGGCTACACGATATCGCCAGCGAGTCTGCCGGGCGGTGGGAGCACTCCCATGCCGGGCGCCGTGCCCGACGCGTCCGAACCCTACTCTGCGTGGAACATGCCTTCGGGGCCCGGAGGTCCTCAAGACAACGACCCTTTCGGACACGAGATCGGCGGCGCTAGCATGCCCGTCTCGCCCGGGATTGTGGAGAGCTTGGGCGAGTCTGGCGAGCCGGACCCGCTGGCCGGCAACTGGCGGGCAAGGTGGGGCGAAGAGTTCCATCGTCTCTTGGATCACGGCATTCAGGATTACCGCCGATTCTATTCGCCCCCTGAACTTCTCGCACTGGCCAGCGGAATCGGCCTGGCCGCCGTGTTTGCCAACACGACGATCGGCGAAAAGTCGATCGACGAGAACTTTCAGGCTTGGCACGACGAGCACGTTGCCACCCACAATGCGAGGAAATTTGCCTACGTCGTGCGGGAGTTCGGCAACGGGAAGTACTTTCTCCCGTTCTATGCGGTATGCGCGGGCGCTGGCCAGGCATGGGAGTCGAGCCCCACGGTGCGCACCGTGGGAGAGTGGGGCGACCGGTCGTTGCGAAGCTTCATCGTCGGCGGTCCGGTCATTCTAGTTCTCCAGCGGGCCTTGGGCGCGACCCGGCCCGAGGAGCACACGAACGGGTCGAGGTGGGTGCCTTTCTACGACGCGAACTCGGCCAGCGGGCATGCCTTCATCGGGGGCATCAGTTTCATGAACGCGGCCATGATGACCGACAATGTGCCGCTCAAATCGGCCCTCTACGTCGCCTCGGTGGTGCCCGGTTGGACGAGGATCATCCAGGACAAGCACTACCTCTCCCAAGTGGTGCTGGGATGGTGGGTCGCGTACCTTTCGGCCAACGCGGTCGATTGGAACGAGCAATCCAAGTCCGACTGGCAGATCACCCCGGTGGTGAGCGACGAAGGCTTCTCGCTCTATTGGACCCGCACGTGGTGAGCCCTCGTATTTTTGTGGTGCAGGCGGCTCGCCTGCATTCTCGGTGCAGGCGGGCCGCCCGCACCACAACGCTGAGATCAAATAGACATCACGTGGCGCCGACCGATGGTTGGCCGGGGGTCGTTTGCGGCATGGTGACGGGCACTGGCGGCGAAGCGCCGTGCGGGGCCGGCACTCGGGCGATGGGCAACTTCAGCGTGAACGCGGTCCCTTTGCCGACCGTGCTCTCGACCCGGATCCGCCCGCGATGCGCCTCGATGATGTCCTTGCACGTGGCCAGTCCCAGCCCGGTGCCGCCTTTCCCGCTCGCGTCGGGCCCTTTCTTGGTGGTAAAGAAGGGATCGAAGATGTGCGGCAACGCCTCGGCAGGGATCCCAGAGCCGTAGTCGCGGACCACCAGATCGATCATGTCGCTTTCGGGTTCGTGCAGGAGCTTGATCACCACCCGCCCGCCGTTGGGCATGGCCTGGCGGGCATTGATCAGCAGATTGAGCAGCACCTGCTGGATTTGGTTCCCATTGACCATGGCGGGGGGAACGGGCTGCAGGCGTTTGTCCACCGCGATCCGGTACTTGTTCAGCTCCCTCTCTAGGAGCACAAGGGTGTCTTCAAGGAGCTGGGCCAGATCGGTCGGTTCCTGGCCCCCGGAGCGATTGCGAGCCAGCCCCAGGATGCTGTTGGTGATCTTCGCCGCCCGGTTGGCGGCGATGAGGATCTTGTCGAAGCACTTGTCGCGGTTGGCGTCGTCCTTATGGCGCATCCCGATCTTGGCGTAATTGAGGATCGTCATCAGCACGTTGTTGAACTCGTGGGTGGTCGTGCCGACGAGTTCGCCGAGAGCCGTAAGCTTTTGCGCCTGAGCGAGTTGCTGCTTGAGCATCTGGACTTGCTCCTGCAACGTCGCGCCGTCCGGGGTGCCGCTCATCGCCGTTGTGCCGTTTGCGTGGTTGAACTTGTCGCTTCCTAGAGTCTACTCGGAATGCCCCACTCGCCACGCTTTCCCAACGGCAATGAGTTCGCTCGTTTGCCGGGTACTCGCGTCTTAACTCTAGGCGACCAAAGAAGTTAGTCTCCCCTGACCGTATCGTCGAAGAGGGCTCGGCAACTGAAACCCAAGGCGATATAATCCGCACCGCTTAGAACCAAGCAGGGAAGCCGGTAATCTGGAGAAGCTGGGATGCACACGGTAGAGGCCCTTCAGGCCGCGCTCGGCCTGGCGGAGCAGGCCGGATACCAGGTCCGTCACGAGTGGCTCGGCGGCAGCGGGGGCGGCGGCTGCGAAGTCAAAGGACGTAAATTGCTGCTGATCGACTTGGCCTTGGGACCGCAAGAGCAACTGGAGATCGTGCTCGATGCGCTTCGCCGCGACCCCGCAGTTTGTGCTGCGGTTCGTAGTCCCGGCTTTAGCCGGTTGGCTCCCAAAGACGCCGCCTAAAGGCGGTACTACGAACGGCGGTACTACGAACGGCTCTTCTCAGCCGCGAGCGGGATAGAATGATAGAATTCTGCCATGCTTAGCAATGCCAGAGTCGCCGAGGAGTTGCGCTGGAAGAAGTTTCCCGTGCTGGACGACGGGTTCGTATCCCTGGTCGACGTGATGGGCGACGACGCCTCGGTAGTGCAGGCCGCCCGAGTGAGCTACGCCCAGGGGACCCGATCGGTCTCCGACGACCGCACGCTCATTCGCTATCTGATGCGGCACCGCCACACGACGCCGTTCGAGATGGCCGAAGTGAAGCTGCTGGTGCGAGAGCCGATGGATTGTTGGCGCCAGTGGATTCGCCACCGGACGGCCTCGGTGAACGAAATGAGCACCCGGTACTCCATCGCCATCGACGCCGCGCAAACCACCCGGCCGGACCAATGGCGCCTGCAAGAGACCACGAACCGGCAGGGAAGCGAAGGGA
>CAYTJV010000717.1:0-3681 GCA_964438165.1 uncultured Planctomycetaceae bacterium
AACAGCGGCTTTTTCGCGACCGCGCGCTGCCGAACCTGGCCGACAACATCAAGTGCGGCAATTCGCTGATTGGGCCGGACTACTTCACCGGCAAGCTGATTCCCGACCGCGAGGAAATGAAGCGGGTGAACCCGTTCGACTGGAAGCAAGGCTTCCCCGGCGCCATGAAGGCCGGCGGCTTCGACTGCATCATCGGCAACCCGCCGTATGTTCGCATTCAAACGATGAAGGACTGGGCGCCCTTGGAGGTCGAAGTCTACAAGGAGCTGTTCCGCGCAAGCAGCACGGGCAATTATGACATCTACGTTGTCTTCCTCGAGCAAGGCTTGAAGCTGCTGAATGCCAAAGGCCAACTCGGCTTCATCTGCCCGCACAAGTTTTTCAACTCACAATATGGCCGGCCATTGCGGGCGATCATCGCCCAAGGGAGGCATCTTTTCCATGTCGTTCATTTCGGCGACCAACAGGTTTTCGAGGGGGCAACGACCTATACCTGCCTGCTTTTCCTGAGCAATCCCCCCGTGAGAGGGACTCGCTTTGTCAAGGTCGATAACCTGGCGGCTTGGCGCACGAGGGGGGCAGGAACCAAAGGCGTCACGAAGGCCGGAGAAATGACCGCGTCGGAGTGGAATTTCGCTGCGGGCCGCGGCGCTCCCCTGTTCCAACGACTGGCAAAGATGCCCGTGAAGCTCGGCGAGGTAGCAGATGTTTTTGTCGGCCTTCAAACAAGCGCCGATGACGTCTACATCATGGATTTCGTTGCCGAAACACACCGGACCTGCCGCTTGAGATCCAAGGCGCTGGCCCGGGACTGGACCTTCGAGAAGAACCTTCTCTATCCCCTTGTGAGCGGAACGGACGTTAGCCGATACGGCCATCTGGCCAACCGCCAGTACATCGTATTCCCCTACGCCGTCGAGAATGAACGGGCCTCGCTAATTGACTTCAAGACGATTCAACGCGACTTGCCCAAGACGGCGGCCTACCTTCTTGAAAACAAGGAGCGGCTGGAAGGTCGGGAGAAGGGCCGGATGAAAGGGCCGGACTGGCACGGGTACATCTATCTGAAGAACATGGCCCGCCAATCACTGGTCAAACTCTGCGTGCCCAGACTGGTCGAGCATCTTCACGCCGCGTTTGACCGTGAGGGAAGCCATTTCCTGGACAACGTCGATGTAGGCGGCGTAACCATCAAGGAACCGTTTTGGCCGCAAGGCCTCAAGTACTTGCTAGCGTTGCTGAACTGTCGGTTGATGCGATGGTACTTCCCACAAGTAAGCGCCCCCTTTCGCGGTGGCTGGCGGTCAGCAAACCGGCAATTCCTGTCGTTGCTTCCCATTCGCGTCATTGACTTCGAGAAGCCAAAGGACATCGTTGTTCATCGTCAACTGCTCATCTTGGTCGATTCCATGCTGACCTTGCACCGACAACTATCCGCCGCGCAGTCGGCCGCGCAGAAGGACGTTATCCAGCGTCAGATTGACGCGACGGACGCGGAAATTGACCGGCTGGTGTATGACCTGTACGGCCTGACCGCGGAGGAAATCGCGATTGTCGAGGGGGCGACGAAGTGACCTCGCCGGCTCCGATGGCCGGGTAACATGATGTCCGTTTGCAGTTTGGGAACCAAGAACGTCCGCAGACACGGAGATCGGACTATGAGTGGGACGTGCGTTCTTCTTGTTCTCCTGGCGTCATTCGGTGTGGCCGCATCGCCGGACAGCGGCGAGAGGCGATCGGCCACTCCTATCAGGACCGAAGGAGCGTCGACCCAGTTGGGCATCGGCGGCTGCGGCGGGGTCTATTTCCTGGCTGAGCCGGGGGAACTGATCGTCGACGTGGAGAAACGCGACCGGAACCGGAGGAAAAGGCGCACCGAGTTGCGCGCGATCCTGGTGGGGCCCGACCGCCGCGTGCTCCAGGACGTGACTATTCCCGACGACGCCATGCCCCCGGCAAGCGATCCCGGGCCGCCTCGCACAGCACGGCTCTCGACGCGAGTTTCGCGCAAGGGAGTCTACGGCCTCAACATCACCGTGTCGCAAGACCGGTATGGCGAGGCGATCATCTGGGGATTCCGAACCAATTGCCCCCGCTACCTGATTGAAACGTCCCGCGGACACCGCGATGAAAGGCACCAGGAACCGATCGTGTTGTTGAAGCCCGATCGTCCGGGCGACGTGTGCTTTCTGCCTCGGTCCGCGGCATTCCGCATGGAGGTCGCGGACCTGCCGGCCGGCGCCGATGCTCTGACCGTCTATGATAGCCGCAACACGCCGGTTCAGACCCTGCGCGTGGAGGCCGGCGCACGGGCGTCTGTCAGCTTTCCCGCGGACCCCAGTCGCGGTTTGAGTCCATGGCGGCTGCACTTGCCGGCCCAGCAAGCCACCGTTCATATCGACGGAGTCACCCGCTGGGATCGTGAGGATCGCTACCCAGACCTCTCGCTCTGGACGCCCGACGCGGCATCGTGGTTTCCTTTCCACGAGTATCGCTGGATTCTGGCTCCCTACAGCAGGCTTGTCTATGGTCGGGCCGGGACGGAGGGGGAAGCAGTCTTTCGGGTGCACAACAATTCCGACCGGGCGAAAACGATCAAGCTGGCGATCGAATTCCCGGAGAGTCCTTGGCCAGCCCGCGCGTCCACCGAGCGCGTCGTGCTGGGCGCGAAGCAGAGCCAGGACGTGCTGCTGCGCTACACGGTCCCGGAGGAGGGGCAGGCGCGGGTTTGCCATCTGCGCGCCACGCCGGTCGAGCACCCGGATTTCTCGACGTACTCCACGCTCACGGTGAAGGCCGGCGTCGCGCCGGCCGCGTCGCTTTTGAAAATGCCCCTGGTGCTCGCGCCGTACCGCCATGAGAACGAGCAGTTCGGCTACCTGCCCGACTGCCCGGTCGAGAGCCAGATGTATTTCGACATGGAGAACCGGCCGTGGGTAAGGACCGCACGGGGCATCGAGACGTGGCGCGACGGGAAGTGGGCCGCGGCCGAGCTCGCCGGGGTTGTCAAGTCTTCATCTTCGGCGCTGGAGCCCAAGGCCCTGGGCATGGCCTCCAACAAGATCGCCTTCGATCGCGACGGCGACGTGTATCTGCTGGCCGCGGCGGGCCGGCGGGCCGCGCTGTTGCACTCCCGCGACGGCGGGAAGACGTTCACCGCGTATCGCATCCCGGGACAGGAGGGCCGCTCCCGGGCCTTGGATTTCGAGCAGTTCTCGGGCCACAACATACACGACGGCCCGCCGCCCATCCTGAGCTACACCCACACCGCCTCCGACCCCAAGCGGATCTGGCGAAGGATCAACGACCTGGAACTGCACTTGCCGAAGAAAAGCGCCGGACAGATTTCCTTCGGCGATCCGATCCTGATCTCCAAGCAGTGCATCGGGATGTCGATGCACTCGGGCGCTCCGTCCGGGGTTGTCTCGCGGGGCGCGAAGGTCCACGTGGTTTGGGGAGAGGCGACCGACCCCGAGACCAAAGTTCCCGGCGTGCCCACCTACGTGGCCACCTATGACCGCGACACGAAGACCCAGGGCACGCCGGCCCTGGTGGGCCACGGCGCGCCGGCGAACGATGGCCACAATACGCCCAGCATTACGATCGACAGCCAGGGTTATCGCCACGTGCTGGCCGGGACGCCCGGCCACCCGGTTCCCGATGCCCAGGCGCCCAAGCCGG
>CAYTJV010000718.1:0-3664 GCA_964438165.1 uncultured Planctomycetaceae bacterium
AAGCGGAATGGGGCAATACACAACACATACCCGCCAAAATGTCAGAAAGGACAGCAAGATGAGGGGACAAGAAAAGGATTTTGTCGCCTATTCGCCCGCATATTCCTGTCCTTTCATTTTCTTGTCCTGATGCCGGGGGACGCTCGCACATTCTGCATGGTTCATTGCCCGTTTTCCATTGTTCATTTCCCAAGCCAACCCGCCGCGACCTGCCGAATGGATTGCTGGACTTGTTCGATCGGGGCATCGGCACTGACGATCACGATCCGCTCCAGTTGCCGCGCCGCCTCGTCCAAGAAACCCTGCCGCACGCGCCGGTGGAAGGCATCGCCCTGCTGTTCCATGCGATCCAAGGCCCGCGCCAGCCGCATGGCGGCCTTTTCCGCGGGGAGGTCCAACACGATGGTCAGATCGGGCAGCAACCCGGCGGTGGCGATCAGGCCCACTTCCCAAAGCGCCGGCACGTCGAGCCCACCCGCGTATCCCTGATAAACCACGTTGGCCAAGAGATACCGGTCGGAGACCACGATCTTGCCCGCCGCCAGTGCGGGGCGAATCACCTCTTCGGTCAGTTGGGCCCGGGCGGCCATGTAGAGCAGCATCTCGCTACGACGATCGATCCGTAGATCGTGGCCGTGAAGCACGATTTCCCGCACCGCTTCGCCCAGACGCGTGCTCCCCGGATCGCGGCAGGAGACCACATCGAGCCCGCGGCTTCGCAGCCACTCGCAGAATAGCCCGATTTGAGTGCTCTTGCCCGTGCCGTCGCCGCCGTCGATGGAGAAGAACATGATGTCAGCGAGCGCTTCGGTGTTGCACGCTCTTCCACCCTGACGCGGAGGAATCGCTCGGGGCTGGCGACGGGCTGGCGGAAGGTTCCTTGCTCGTGCCTAAGCGGATCGTCGATTTCCACGTCGCGGACGACGCCGTCGCCCCCGCCTTTGCAGAACTCGAGTCAACCTGCTGGTGACTTGCCGGAGTCACCGCGGGGGTCAGGCGCGGCATTTCGGCCGAGGCCTGGGCCGTCGCACCTCCCAGCTCGTGCAAGTTCATTGCGGCGAGATCGAAAGCTTTGTCCGCTGAGCCACTATTGTGCCGCATTCGCGCCGTAGGGGCAACCCGCCTCGGTTGCCCGCCGGCTCCCGGCTGTGGGGCGTAGGGCGGGTGCTCGTCCAGCGCCGGCTTGCCGCCGGACGCCGGCGCCTGCTTCATCGGCAACGGCCTAAGCGGCTCGATCTCCTCCATGCCCATCGCTCCCGGCTGGCCCACCGGCAGCGGGGCTTCATCCGGCAGATCGCCCTCGGCCGCCATCTGCCCTGCCCCCTGCTCATAGGGGCCCTGGCTGAGGACGCGTGGCTGGGTGAAGCCGTAGTCGATGTAGTGCGAGGCGTCGCGATGGCGGGCACGGCGGCGGGCGTCGAAGTACGCCTTGGCCGGCCACGGACCTTCGGCCAGGTAAATGCCGTCGTATTCCAAGAGCGACCCTTTTCGGAAGTGTACCAAGGTGATCGAGAGGTTGTACTGCACCAGATTGCGGTAGTATTCGTTCTCTGCTTCCGCCTGGCGGCGCTGGGCATCGAGCACTTGGTCCAAAGTGGTAGTGCCGACGTCGTAGGCCGCTTGCACGGCCTGCACCTCGCGGCGCGCGGCGAGCCAGCGGTTGTAACTCTTCTGGCTCAGCAGATAGTTCTGCGACAGGTCACGGAACGCGTCGGCCAACTGGTGGGAAAGCTCCAACTCCTGTTCCTGGAGCACTTTACGCTCGCGAGTCAAGTTCAATTGGGCAAACCGCACGCCCGCCATCTCGCGGCGAAAGCCGATCGGCATACGGAATTCGAGGCCAAGGTGCCAGGAGGGGAAATCTCCCGTCGTCATCGACCCGTACGCGCTCTGGGGAACCAGGGTCAAATCGGGGGGACTCCCGGCTGGATCGCGGAAATCGAGGCTCCGGCTGGGATCGACCAGCATGTCGCCGATCCCGGCGAAGCTATACCGCCCCACGGCATCCAAGCGGGGCAAGAGGTAGTTCTTCGCCGCAATCAGTTCCAGTTCCCGCTGCTTGATGACCCATTTCTGTCTGCGGAGCTCGACGGACCGCGTGAGGGCCTCGGCATGGGCGTCGTACCAGTCGAACTCCACCTTGGCCTTGGTCGGCTCGTCGGCCGGTCGAATCAAGCGGCCGTCGGTGTGCGTCAACCCCATCATGTACCGCAGGGCGTTCTCCGTCTTATAGAGATTGCTCTGGGCCTGTTCCACGGTGGTCTCGAACAGCAAGAAGTTCTCGCGGGCCTGGGCCTCCTCTTGGGCGCCGCCGCCTTTGCCGCCGACGTCGAAACGGGCCTTGGATTGGCGCCAGGTTTGCAGGGCGGCGTCCCGCCCGGCGACCACTGAATCCAGACGCCGATACGCGTAGTACAGGTACCAGTAGGCCTTCTCGACGTCGCCGGTCAGGTTCCGCACGGCGGCCTCGAAGTCGGCCAGGCTTTGGTCGGTGCGGAGGCGGGCGATCATCACGCCGTTGGCTTGCCCGGCGATCGCCCCCGGACCGGCGATGCGGTTGAAGCCCACGCCAGCCCCTTGCAGGAACGGATGCCGGAACTCGGCCTGCACATCGGCAGTCCAATCGTTCGGCCAGCGCTTGGTGGCGCCCAGGGTGGGGAACGCAGGCGTATTGTCGAGGTTGTAGCGTATGTTATGACGAACAGCGAACTGGTCGCCGGTGGCCGCCGTCTTGGCGATTTCCGTCGTGAAATTGCCCACGTCCTGTTTGAAAATCGGCGGACGGAAGGTCGACACCAGCCCCGCCGTGTTTTGCGGCACAATGTTCTTTTCCCAGAAGATGCTGCTGGAGAACTGGGAGTCGAATGCCGCCAAGGCCCCCTCCATGCCGAAGCGCGGGTCGGTTTCGGCCTGGGCGGGTAGGTAGATCGACGCCGCAGACTGCGGGGACGCGAGCAGGCTGGACGGAGTGCCCGTTAGGCCAGTAGGGTTCAGCTCGACACCACCCGATAGAGTACCTGCCTGCCCCAGGCTGCGTATTACCGTGCCATTCGCCAGCGCGATATGGATGGTTTCCTCGAGCCCTAAGTCCCAATAGTTCTCCGGCTTGGGATTATCGAGCGTGAGCGGGGCCTTGGCCCCGTTGACTTCGTCCAGACTGGCCGTCTCCAGGTCCGGGTAGTCGATCTGTTGAGCCACTCCGACGTAATGGTCGCCACCCTTGGGCGGGCTGAAATAGAACGGCTGTTGGGGGCTGCACCCCGCTGCAGCGAGGATTGCCGCAACTAAAACCACCGCCAGGGAGGAGAACTGCCGTCTCATGGGTTTTTCGATCCTTTGCAGGCTCCGCTTCGACCGGTTCTCGTGGGCGTCTGCCAGGAGCTAACACCGCCCGAAAGGAGCGGGCGCACCGGCATTCCGGCAGACAGAAAACTCGGAGTTATCGGCAAACCTGATATCGGCAGCGTAATCCGCAGACTTTGACAATTCGGAGTATTCGACTTTATAGGAAAAGTCGAAGCGAACGACCGATTACTCCTCAATTACCTATCTTGTCATGCGCCGTTATTCGCACCATGAGACAGACACCAGCCCGGATTATTCGGGGACTGGGTGCAATGCGGCGCAGTGTGCGCGTAGCCGAATTCGCCAGAATTCGGGGTAA
>CAYTJV010000719.1:0-3645 GCA_964438165.1 uncultured Planctomycetaceae bacterium
GTCCCGCAGTGGCAGGCGACCACCGTGCAGCCCTGATCCAAGGCCAACTCCAGTTTTCGGGGATTGGCAAGTCCGATATTCACGACAGGTGCGCTGTGCTCGTGACCCGTGTGGACCATGACGATCATCTTCAAATCCGCGCAGCGGCGGAAAAACTCGGTGTGCTTCCTTTCCGCAATGTCAACGCCCTGGGTCGGGGGATGGATTTTCAAGACCCTGACGCCTCTTGCCGCACAGCGGTCCAGTTCAGCGATGGCATCGGCACGCTGGGGGTTGATCGAGACACAGGGGATCATCCGCCCCGGGTAGCGGGCTACCACCTGAAGTAGATAATCATTCGGGATGTAGAAATGAGTCTTGTCCCAGTCAGGCTTGCCGCGGTGGTCGTAGACCGCATCCTGGGCGAGGATGACGGCCTTATCCAGCCCTGACTTCTCGACCTGATCTGCCAGAGCCAGGACATATCCCTCGTCGGCGGTCTTGGCTCGCTCGCGGAGCCGCAGTCTTGCGGCCAGATACTTGAAAAGCTGTCCTTCCGAAGTTGCCTTGGAAAGGCGACAGCCCGAGCCGGCGTCGCCCGTGCCAAACAAGTGAACGTGGATGTCCATGGTTTTTCCGGCCTTGGGCAAGCCCTGTGCCGAGACGGCAGCAGTTTCGGACACTGCGCAGGATGCGGCAATCGCATTCCCAAGGAAACGTCGACGAGTGAATTCGCAGTTCATACAAGTCTCCCTCCACTTCCCAAAGAAACGTCGACGAGTGAATTCGCAGTTCATACAAGTCTCCCTCCACTAAGTTAAGTGTCCACTTACATAAACGGCAAAAAAACAACTACCGCGAGCCCCCTTGGACCAGGAATTTGGCAGTCGCAGCGAACATCTGCTCGCGTTGCCGGGGCTGCAACAGGTCCAACTCGCGGATGATGTTGGAAACGGTCGCCAGGCCGATTAGGGCCCAACCCGTTGCGTCGGCAGAAAGGCCAGACGGTCTCTTGTCTCCCTCCCGGTGGGTATCAATCAGCTTCCGGAGGCGCTGGTGAAACCGCCGGTACATGCCCGTGATGGCTTCGCGGATATCGGGATCGTCCGTCTCAGCCAGCGCCGTAAACACCACCCGGTAGAACCCAAACTCTCCCTGGTGCTTAGCCTCGTAGGCGACCATCGCGTCGGCGGCCGGCTCCATCGTCGGTCGCTCCGCCAGAATCTCCTCCCACCGTTCGGCACGACTTTGAAAGATGTCGTCGATCGCGGCAAGGAACATGGCTTTCTTGTCCCGCCACAAGCGGTAAAGAATGTTTTCCCGCACCCCGCACCGCTTGGCCAATTCCGCGGTGGTCGTCCGATGGTATCCCAACTCGCTGAACACCTCGCAGACGATGGGCAGCAGCCGCTTGCGTTGCTGGTCGATCTGGCTAGGGCGAGGCACGAGAACCGCCTCCTGGTTTGTAAGTACACACTTAATATATTAGCGTTTTCGGAGAGCATGTCAATCTCCGACCAGGAAAAACTTGCTGGTAGACAATGAACCACTCTTGGGAGGGCTCCAAATGGCGCCTTCTTTCGGGATCGTTCCGTTCCATATGTATGCCGCGTGAAAGAGCGCGTTCGTAGTCCCGCCTTCAGGCGGCATTTCCGCCTGAAGGCGGGACTACGAACGGCCCTCGGCTCCTGAGGCGCGCGGGACTCATAAGCCATGTGAAGGCAAGGATTTGTGTGGCGCCAGCGCAGGCGGCTCGGCGTATAATCTCCGTTGACTCCGAGGCCCAAGTTGGAGATACTTCCCTGGCGCCACCGTACACGGAAGCCCGGCGTGCGACGGAGCTGCTTAAGTGCTTATCTGCAAAAGAGTTAATCTATGGCGAACGACCAGTTTGAAAACCTCCGGGAATACTGTCTTGAGGTAGCCCAGCGGGCCAAGCGGGCGGCTGGGGAACTGGGTCGGGTTACGGGCGCCGCGAAAAACGCCTGGGTTCGACGCAGTGTCCGATTGCTTTCCGAGCGGTCCTTGGCTTGCTTGGCCACCATCTTTTGGAACACCGCGTCGAGGTCCTTCGGCACGTCCCGGCGCAACGCGCACAGCGACGGCACCGGTTCCTCCCGGTGGGCCATGATCTTCTTCGTTATCGTCTCCTCGGGATACAAGGCTCGGCCCATCAGCAGATAGAACAGCGTACACCCAAGGCTGTAGACGTCGCTCCGCTCGTCGGCGCGGTGCGTGTCCATGGCCTGCTCCGACGACATGTAGTCGATCGTGCCCATCACCTGGCCGCTCAGCGTCAAGCCGGCCGCCGCGGTCGTGTCGTAGCCTCCCGCCTCCTGCTGAAACCGCGCCAGGCCCATGTCGAGAACCTTGACCGCGCCTGCCTTGTCCAGCAGCAGGTTGGAGGGTTTGATGTCGCGATGGATGACTTGTTGTGGGCGAACTCCAGCCCCCTGACGGCCTGCAAGATGTAGTCCACCGCCTTGCCCACCGGGAGCGGTCCCTGATCTCGGACCAGCACCCCGAGGTCCTTCCCCTCGACGTATTCCATTACCAGGTAATGCACGCCGCCCGCCTCGTCGGCGTCGTGGGCGGTGACGATGTTCGGGTGGCTGAGCTGGGCGGCCGCCTCGACCTCGCGCTGGAAGTTGACGATGGGCAGCCGGAGGAGCTGATTCGGCTTGCCGCCGTAGGAGACGCGGCCGCAACGCAGCAACTCTTGGCCAGGTATCGGGGACGGTTGCGGCAGATGGTGGTCGTCCGACTCGATCCGCGGCTGGCCGCCCGGCTGGACCCCTCGGACGTCGTCCAGGAGGCACTTGTGGAGATTACCAAACGGCTGCCAAAGTATCTGCGAGATCGCCCGTTGCCGATTTATCCCTGGCTCCGCCAGATCACCTGGGAGCAATTGAGGCATCTCCACGTGCGTCATCTTGCCGAGAGATCGCTGCCGTGCTTCACATGCGGGAGGGGACGATTCGGATGCGCCACTTGCGGGCGTTGGAAAGGCTACGGGAACTGCTGGGCTACGAAGGTGGGGAGAGCGAATCATGATCGAGTCATCACATGACCCAGGGCGGCCCGGCCTTGACGATGAGCGGCGACATCCTGGGAATGCTCCGCTACATGAGCCCGGAGCAGGCCCTCGGCAATCGCCGCGAGATGGACCACCGGACGGACATCTACTCGCTGGGCGTGACGCTGTACGAGCTGCTCACCCTGCAACCGGCCTTCGGGGGCGATGACCGCAAAGGGCTTATCCGGCGGCTGGTGGAAGAAGACCCGCCGCCGCCGCGAAGCGTCACCCCGGCGATCCCCCGCGACTTGGAGACGATCGTGCTCAAGGCGATGGCCAAGGAGCCCTCGCAGCGTTACGCCATCGCGTGGGAGTTGGCCGACAAGACAGTCAAGTTGAACCAGGGTGCATCAAACCCATCCTGCGAAGCAGATGCTTGCGCTATCCGGGCGAGGCTTCACGCGGCATTGGGGCGCCGCAAAGAGGCCCTCGCCGATTTCGACAAAGCCCGCCGGTTGGCTCCGACCTGCATTTTTTGGGTCCCCGGCCCCAGGGAACGCGCGGAGGCATACGTGATCCACTACGGTCTCCTCCGGCCCAACTTCAATCCGCAACCGACGCCAATGCCGCCCTCTTCCTGGCCGAAGTCC
>CAYTJV010000720.1:0-3643 GCA_964438165.1 uncultured Planctomycetaceae bacterium
ATCCGCCAAAGCAAGGTCGCCAGCCTGCCGTCGCCGGGGTGTGCCAACAGCACGTACCGGAAGACGACGATCTTGTGCCGCCCCTCGGCGAGCATGGTCTGCGGCGCATCGACGACGATCATCGTATCGGTTCGCGCGACGCTCACGACGCCTTTGAGCCGTTCTTCCCCACGGCTGAGAATGATCCGCTTGATTGGCCCCAGGTTGGCGCCCAGGGCCTGTTGGGTGTCGCTGGAAATGATCACGTCTTTTCCGCCGATCCGGGTCCCCAGGCCGATCGCCACCCTATCGAGCCGGTATGGAGGCCCACCTCCTGCTTGTGCCGGCTGGACCCGCGCGATCATCGCGGTAAACAGCACCCGCGTCAACTCAGCCGACCACTCGGGCACCGCGTCGAGGTCCCCGCTGGCCAATTCCGAACGGCTCTTGAAAATGAGGTGCGTCCAGCCCGCGGGGGCGCGGTCGGCAATCGCGGTGCCGGTCGGAATTCGCGGCAGGCTGATCGACTCGTTCTCGACCTTGGCCACTGCGGCGGAGTCGGGGGGGCCTGGAAACAGGCCAAGCCATCCCAGGAGCAGGCCGATTACGGCCGTAAAGGCCAACGCCACCCACTTGGAACCGCGAAAACGACAAGTAGGGCACGATTTCATCGTGCCCGGCACGTTGGAAACGTGCCCCACGCCGCCATCCTCACCAGCCGTGATAGAACGTCCAGGGAACATGGTTCTCATCTCTTGGGTGGCATGCCGACCCAACCATCGCATATTTCACTGGACATTATTCACGATAACGCGGCCTTCTGGAAGATCGCCATCCTATCCGTTAAGATCTGCGTAACCGTTCACTTCCTCAGTAACCGTCAAATACTATGCCTTTATGAATACCTTTCCCAGATTTCCCGATTTGGATACATGATACAGACCAGATCCTCGGAGACTGGCTTGCGTGAGAACCTGCCTCCGTAGCTGCACACTACGGACGTATTAGCAACCACCCGTAGGTTCCATGACCTGGTTTGGAGAAGTGCCAGGTCGCATGGAATCGTGTAAAGGTGTTCTCCGGACAAGGTTTAGGAGTTTTGCATCGGCCAAGGAGGGCCACCCTGAGTGAGCCCCGTAGCGTGAGCCGACGCTCAAGATGAATCGTGCTAGCCAAAGGATTTCTGCGCTGCCGCGTGACGCGCGGGACGATCCCCCCGGACCGCCCGACGAGCTCGTCACGTTGGTCGACGTTGCCCGGTGGCGTGCCAGCACGCAACCCGATGAGTTGATCTTCACCTTCCTTATAGAGGGGGAACACGAGGGGGGGCACCTCACGTATCGCGAGCTGGACCGTCGCGCCCGGGCCGTCGCCGCGGAGTTACAGGCCCGCAACGCGCAAGGCGAGCGCGTGCTGCTGTTGTTTTCGCCGGGCCTGGACTATGTTGCGGCGGTGTTCGGCTGCTTTTACGCGGGGGCCTTGGCGGTGCCGGCCTATCCGCCCGATCCGTTTCGCATGCACCGCACGTTTCCGCGCCTCCAGGCCATCTTCGCGGATGCCCAGGCGCGGTTCGTGCTCACCTCCGAAGAAATCCTCGCCTACGCGCGAGGGCCAATTGCCAGTCTCGCCGACCTCCAGTCGCTGGCCCTGGAGTCGATTGAAGCGGGTCGCGATCGCGATTGGCGGCCTACGACCTTCAGCGGCGAGCGGATCGCCTTGGTCCAGTACACCTCGGGTTCTACCGGGTCGCCGCGGGGCGTGATGCTCACCCATGCCAATATCATGCACAACCTGGCCTCGATGCACCGCATCGACACCGACGGCGTGGGTGGGGTCTGCTGGCTGCCTCCCTATCACGACATGGGGCTCATCGGCGGCATCTTCCTGCCCTTGTACAGCGGCCGGCGCAGCGTGTTGATGTCGCCGCTGGCCTTCATCCAGCGTCCCGTGCGGTGGCTCAGAGCGATGTCGAACTACCGCGGTCGGACCAGCGGCGGGCCGAACTTCGCCTACGAGCTGTGCGTCCAGAAGATCCGCCCCAGCGAGTGCGAAGGGCTGGACCTGAGCTCCTGGACTGGGGCCGTCAGCGGCGCCGAGCCCGTTCACGCCGAAACCTTGGATCGCTTTGCGGAGAAGTTCGCTCCGTACGGGTTCCGGCGCGAGTCTTTCCTGCCAGGCTTCGGGATGGCCGAATCGGTGCTCACGGTCTCCAGCGGGCGCCGCGACGCGCCTCCGGTGATCCGCGCCTTCGCCACCGCGGCCCTGCTCGACAATCGCATCGAAACCGCCGATAGCCGGGGAGAGCTGCCCAACGGCGTGCGGCGCCTGGTGGGTTGCGGGCAACCGATCCCCGATGGCGAGATTGTGATCGTCGATCCGAAGACCCGCCGCGCCCTTGGGCCCGATCGCGTGGGAGAAATCTGGTTCCGCAGCCCCAGCGTGGGCACAGGCTACTGGAACCGGCCGGAGGAAAGCGAATCGGTCTTCCGGGCGCAGATTGCCGGAGAGGCCGGCACGTGCTACCTCCGCACCGGCGATCTCGGCTTCCTCTACGAGGGAGAGCTGTTTATCACGGGCCGGCTCAAAGAGTTGATTATCCTCGGCGGACGAAACTACTATCCGCAAGACATCGAAAGAACCGTCCAACGGGCCCACCGGGCCCTGAAGCCCGACGCCGGAGCGGCCTTCACCGTCGAAATCGAAGGGCAAGAGCGGCTGGTGGTGGTCCACGAGATCTTGCGCCCCAGGCGGTGGAATATCGACGAAGTTCTCCGGGCCGTCCGCAGCGAGCTTGCCGAAGACCACGAGTTGTCACCCTGCGCTGTGGTTCTGATTCGAGCCGGCACGCTTCCCAAGACCTCCAGCGGCAAAACCCGCCGCACGCGATGCCGCGACCTGTTCCTTCGCGGTCAGTTCCCCGCGCTTGCCGTGTGGCACGCAGGCGCGGGCACGCAGGCCCTTGCCGCGGAAGGAAGTGAGAGCGATCCGCCCCAGACAGACACCGAGAAGACGCTGGTCCGTATCTGGGCCGACGTCCTCGGCATCGAGGCCCGCCGGCGCAGCGACAACTTCTTCGCCCTGGGAGGGCATTCGCTGCGGGCCGTGCAGTTGGCGGGCCGGATCGGCGTGGAGTGGGACATTGAGTTGCCCTTGAGCGCACTGTTCGAGCATCCCACCCTGGCCGAACTGGCCCAGGCCGTGGATCGGTGCCGTGGCGAAGCGTCCGCAAGCGACTCCAAGGGCGCTGCCCAATCGCCAGCGCTGGAGCTGCTCGCGCCCACCAACCGAAGCGGCCCCCAGCCCCTCTCGTTTGCCCAGGAGCGGCTGTGGCTGTTGGAGCAGCTCTCGCCCGGCCCGTCGTTTGCCGTTGTGCCGCTGGTGCTCCGGCTGGTCGGGGCCCTGGACGTAGACGCGCTGGTGGAAGCGATTCGGACCGTGGTTTCCCGCCACGAGGTGCTTCGCACGACCTTCGTCGAACGGGAAGGGCGATTGTGGCAGGAGGTGGCCGGCGAAGGGGCTGCGTCGTGGGAGGAGACCGACCTGGCATGGCGTCCGCCGACGGAGCAAGCCGCACGCCTGGCCCAACTCGCCGAGCAATTGTCGCGCCATCGATTCGACCTGGAGGCAGGGCCGCCGTTCCACGTGACCCTCGCCCGCACCGCCG
>CAYTJV010000721.1:0-3636 GCA_964438165.1 uncultured Planctomycetaceae bacterium
CGCCGCGCTTGCATCCTTTGCCACTAATGGCGCATACTGTGGTTGTCCGTTGGGGGGTTCCAAAGAGAGAAGGCCGTCGCACGTTGCCGTTCTGGCGGCTCGGGAGCCACCCGTGGCACTTCCCAGTACGACCGCGTCGCGATTGTGAATCGCCTCGAGAGGAGTATCGATGAGGAAGTTGCTGGCCTCTCGTGCGAGCCGGCGGAGGGGGGCGGTCGCATCGACCGCGAAGACTCTCGCTCGAGCCGCCATTGCACTGCTCGCGGTCTTCGGTCTCCTCATGCTTGGCGGCTCGGACTACGCCTTCTCCGCTGAACCGGACAGCCAGCCGGTGGCAGCCGCACCGGAGGGCGCCCTGGAGTACGTTCCTGGGCAGGTGCTGGTCAAGTTCAAGGAGAGCGTAGGCTCGGCCAAGCGCTCGCAACTGGAGGCAGGTGCGGGGGTCAACAAGGCGCTCGCCAAGCTCGGACCAGAAGGCCGGAAGGACGTACGTCTTCTTCAACTCAAGGCCGGCACAACGGTGGAGCAGGCCGTCAAGAAGCTCCGAAGCAGCAGCGATGTCGTGTCCGCCGAGCCCAACTACATCCGGCAGGCGACGGCGATACCCACGCCGAACGACCCCTTCTTCGCCAACCAATGGGGATTGTTCAACAACGGGCAGACGATCAAGGGGATCACCGGCCAGGTGGACGCCGACATCGATGCGGAAGTCGCCTGGTTCAACTCGGAGAGGGGCGACTCCAACCCGGTGACGGTGGCGGTCATCGATAGCGGCATCGATCAGAACCACCCCGATCTTCTGAACAGCTTGTGGCGAAACCCCGGCGAGATTGCGGACAACGGCCTCGACGACGACGCCAACGGCTACGTGGACGATGTCACCGGCTACAACTTGGCCGGCATCTCCCAAACACACGTCAACGCCGTGTGGACCCTCGGCGAGACGAACTCCAACTGGAGAGGTCAATCGATCTGGGGAACCGGCCGGCCGCTCACCCAGGTGGGCCTGTTCGTGGGCCGGGTGGGGACGCCGACCTCGAATATCGAGATAGCGGTCCGCGACGCCCTCACCGGCTCGGACCTTGCGACGGCCACCATAGTCCCGGGCGACGTGGGTGCGACGGCCGGCGTCGTCAACGTGACGCTGAGTTCTCCCGTCACCTTGAGCGCCAAGACCTATTACATCTTGTTCAGGACGTCGGCCGTCAGCGCCACCGATCACTACACCATCTTCGGCAATGCCTCGAGCCTGGCCGACTACAGGGCGGACCCGTACAGGGGCGGCATGCAGCATTGGTGGAACGGCACGGCCTGGACGGTCGACACCGACGACGACTGGTTCTTCACCACCAACGCCAACGCCAACCCGCAAGACGACAATGGCCACGGCACGCACGTGAGCGGCATCATCGGGGCCAAAATCGACAACGGCGTGGGTATCGCCGGGGTGTCCTACGGCGCCCGCATCATGACCATCAAGGCCGGGAGTTCGAACGGCTCGCTCCGGAGCAGCGACATCATCGAGGCCCTCAACTACGCTGCGGACAACGGCGCGAAGGTCATCAACATGAGCTTCGGCGGCAGCACGAACTCAAGCCTGGAACAGGCCGCCGTGAACTACGCATACAGCAAGGGAGCCGCGCTCTTCGCGGCCGCGGGAAACCACCTGCCCACGGAAGACGCCACAACCTTCAATTTCCCGGCGAGTTATGCGCACGTTGTGAGTGTCGCCGCAACGACGAACCTCGACACCAGAGCCGGTTTCTCCAATGTGAACGCCACCGTCGACGTCTCGGCTCCCGGCGAGAACATCTACAGCACCATGCCCACGTATGCGGTCGCTCTGAACAGCGCAGGAGCCGCTCAGGACTACGACTACCTGAACGGCACCTCGATGGCCACGCCCATGGTCGCGGGCCTGGCGGCTCTGGTCCTCAGCCGGAACCCGGAGTACACGGCCGAGCAGGTGATGCAGGTGATCGAAACGAAGCTGGTGGACGACAAGGGGCTGATCGCCGGTTGGGATCCTTCCTTCGGCACCGGCCGGATAACGGGCGTGACCCTGGCGAACGAAGTGCTTGTGGGCAACAACAGGATCGACGGGGGTCATTGGGTCCCAGCGCCGCCCCCCAGTTCCGCCACCACCTTCGGCGAGTCGCTCGACAGCGCCGCCGACCGCAACGACATCTTCAGCGTCCCGGTGGGGGAGGGACAGCGGATCAAGGTGAGCATGACCGCGCCTGGTGGAACCGATTTCGACCTCTACCTCTATCCGCCCGGCACCACCGATGCCGCTCTGCTCCCGGGCGGGTCGGGCGGTGCCGTGGCCTCGTCCACCGGAGGAACGTATCCCAAGGAGCTCAGCTACATGCCCTCCGCGGGCGCGGGCGGCACGTACTACCTGCGCGTCAACGCCGCATCGGGGCACGGGAGTTACGTCGTAACCTTCAGCGTGATGGACGCTGACAACGACATACCCGGCGTGCCCGCGCCGTCTTCGCCGATCAACGACGGCCTGCGGTTCTGGTTCGACGAGAACGATGTCTTCAGTGTGAGCCTGGCCGACGGCCAGCAGATCATGACGAGTTTGACCGGGCAGCCGAACACCGACTTCGACCTGTATCTCTATCCGCCGGGCAGCACCGACCTCTCGGGCAGTCCGGTGGCCACGTCGGCCGGTAGCGCGTACCCCGAGAAGTTCAAGTATGTGGTCCCGGCGGGCTCCGGCGGCACGTACTACCTGCGGACGGCCTTCACCGGCGGCTCCTTCGACGGCACCTACGCGCTCACCTACGCCATCGGCCCCGCTGACGTCACGCCGCCCATCACCACCGCGACCCTCAGCCCGGCCCTCCCCGACGGGGACAACGGCTGGTACGTCACGGTCCCCACGATCACCCTGGCCTCGAACGAAGCGGGCGTCACCTACCTCCAATGGGAGACCACTTGGAGCGGCTGGTGGCAGACCTACACCAACCCCTTCGGCGCCTACGAGGGCGACAACCCCCTCTACTACTACTCCGTCGATCTCTCCGAGAACCAAGAGGCGACCCGATCCAGGTCGATAAAGCTGGACATGTCCGCGCCGTCGGCGCCCACCCTCCTCTCGGCCTCCGGCGACTCGTCCACCGCGATAACGCTTTCCTGGTCGGCTGCGAGCGACGGCGTGAGCGGGATATCCGGCTACCGCATCTACGACGGCGATTCCGCCGCCCTTCTGGGTAGTACCAGTGCCGTCTCGCACCAGCTCACCGGCGTCACGCCCGGTGTCCAGAAGCGGTACTACGTCACCGCCGTGGACAATGCCGGCCACGAGTCGGGTCGCAGCTCCACGGCCACGATCGCCACCGTGTCCGCCGGGGCCAACGTGCCGGTCACGGTCAACTCCGTCACGGTGTTGTTCTCCACGGTACTCACCGGCGGGGGCGTTACCGTCACCAGCAGCACCGCCCCGCCGGCGGCCCAAACAGGCTTCCAACTGAACGGCGTCTACTACGACGTAGCCGCAAGCGTAGGGTTCTCGGGGCCCGTAACGATAACCTTGCCGTACGACCCCAACTCAGTCGTCGATCCGCAGGCGCTGCGGCTCTACCACTACAGCAAGACCTTGAGCTCGTGGATCGACGTGACCACAGG
>CAYTJV010000722.1:0-3619 GCA_964438165.1 uncultured Planctomycetaceae bacterium
GGCTTCAGCCCGCCGGAAATCCACCAGCTTAGCGAACGGTCCGGGTTGCCGGTGGCGACTGTGCTTGAGCGGCTTCAAGCGGCCGGCTTGGGAAGCCTGCCTGGAGGGGGGGCGGAGATTCTCGTCGACCGCGTGCGTCGGGCAGTCAGCTCGTGCAAGGTCGGCGCCGACGGCTGGTTGGAGGTCTGCCGCCAATGGCACCGGCTGGGCGGGCGCGGATCGGCCACCATGATGTTCGGCCACATCGAGACCCTGGCCGAGCGGATCGAGCATCTTGAGCGGCTTCGCCAACTCCAGGACGAAACCGGAGGCTTCACCGCCTTTATATGCTGGACCTTCCAACCCGGCCACACCGCACTGGCCGACCTCCGCAAGGCCGGCGCGGTCGAGTATCTCAAGACGCTGGCCGTCAGCCGGCTGTACCTCGACAATTTCCCGAATCTGCAAGCCAGTTGGGTCACCCAGGGGCTCAAAATCGGCCAACTGGCCCTCGGCTTCGGCGCCAACGACATGGGGAGCTTAATGATCGAGGAAAACGTGGTCGCTGCTGCCGGGACTCGGTTTCATGCCACCCATGAGGAGATCCGTCGCTCCATACTTGAAGTGGGGTATGTGCCTCGGCGGCGGGACGTCTTCTACCAATTGGCGGAGCCATCGCCAGACCAGCCGATCCCGGATAGCATGAGGTAAGCTCTAGGGAGTGCGGCGATTCATCGCCGCTTTTCGTTGGCGGAACCAGTCGCCTCAAGCCAAGAAAGAAAGCGGCGATGAATCGCCGCATTCCAAGGATGATTCAGGCCCGCGGACTGACCAAGCACTATCCTGACCTGCGCCAGGGCCGCCTCGTGGCGTTGGCCGACGTGAGCTTCGACGCCGCGGCCGGTCAGATCTACGGGCTGTTGGGCCCGAATGGGGCGGGTAAGACCACCGCTCTGAGGATTCTCAGCACGCTCCTGCGACCCACCTCCGGCACGGTGACTATTAACGGTTTCGACGTCGTGGGCCAGCCCTCGGAGGTCCGCCGGCAGATCGGTTTCATGTCGGCCAATACCGCCGTCTACGACCGGATGACGGCTTGGGAGATGGTCGAGCATTTCGGCCGCCTGCACGGGATCGCCAAAGAGGACCTCGCCGAGCGCATGCGGGCGATCTTCTCGCGGCTGAAGATGAACGACATCCGCGACCTGCTGGGCTCCAAGATGTCGACCGGGATGAAACAGAAGGTCTCCGTGGCCCGGGCGATTGTCCACGATCCGCCGGTGCTGATCTTCGACGAGGCGACCGCCGGGCTCGACGTGCTCGTGGCCCGGGCACTGCTGCGCACCGTGGCCGAGCTTCGCGACCAGGGCAAGTGCGTGCTCTTCTCGACGCACATCATGCGCGAGGCGGAGAAGCTCTGCGATCGCATTGCCATTCTGCATCGCGGCCGGATTCTCGCCGAGGGGACGCTCGATGAGCTTCGCGACCGGCACCACGAGCGGGACTTGGAAGAGTTGTTCTTCCAGTTGATCTCCCAGCACGACGAGGCGTATGCCGCCTCGTTCGATCTCTCCTGCAAGCACGATCGGCTGCCATGAACTGGTCGAACGTCAAACTGATCCTCGCCCGGGAAATCCGCGACCAGTTGCGCGATCGGCGGACGCTGTTCATGATCTTCATCGTGCCGATCCTGACGTATCCGTTCTTGGGGATGATCGGCCTGGAGATGTCGCAGTTCGTGCAGCAGAAGACCACGCGGATCCTCGTCGTGGGGGCGAGCCATCTGCCCGACAAGCCGCCGCTGGTGGAGAACGATCGCTTTGCGGAGCGGCTGTTCCGACAGCCCGGCAAGACGCGGCTGTTGGAGCTGCACGTGGCTCCCCGCGAAACGCAGGACCGGGTCGAGTTGGAAGGGCAGGCGAGGTCCGCGATCGAGGATGGGACCTATGATGCGGCCTTGATCTTCCCGCCGGACTTCGGCAGCCGGCTCGACGCCTACCGCGAGGCGGTCCGGCAAGGGAGCAAGCCGCCGGAGCTGCCCAAGCCGCAGGTCATTTACACCACGGCCGTGGAGCGGTCGCAGTTGGCCTGCGATCGGCTGCGGATCGTGCTGGAGCGCTGGGGCGACGAGGTGGCCAAGTCGCTGCTGGCTGCGGCCGGTCTGCCGGAGTGGTCGATGACCGCGGTGGACCTCGACACGCTCGATCTGGCCCTGGAAACCGGCTATCGCGGGGCGGCCATGTGGTCGAAAATCCTGCCCGTGCTCTTGATGCTCTGGGCCCTGGTGGGGGCGTTCTATCCGGCGGTGGATCTCTGCGCCGGCGAGAAGGAGCGCGGCACGCTGGAGACCTTGCTCTCGAGTCCCGCCGCGCGGAGCGAGATCGTGCTGGGCAAACTGGTCACGATCATGCTCTTCAGCAGCGTGACCGCGGCGCTGAACTTATTGAGCGTGGCGGCGACCGGCCCGCTGATGTTCAGCCAACTGCCGGGGTTCGGTCCGCCGCCGGCGCTCAGCCCGGTGTGGCTCGGCCTGGCCCTGATTCCGGCCTCGGCCCTGTTCAGCGCGCTGAGCCTCGCCTTGGCCGCGTTTGCGCGGAGCACCAAGGAGGGCCAGTATTACCTGATGCCGCTGATGGTCGTGACCATCCCGCTGGCGATTCTCCCGGCGGCGGCCGGACTCGAGCTGACCCTGGGCAACAGCCTCATCCCGGTCACCGGCCTTGTGCTCTTGCTCCGCGCCGCGCTGGAAGGGAATTACTGGCAGGTCCTCCAGTTCGTCGTGCCGGTCCTGGCGATTACCCTGGCGGCCTGCCTGTTCGCGATCCGCTGGGCCGTCGAGCAGTTCAATTCCGAATCGGTCTTGTTCCGCGAGGGGGAACGGCTCGACGTGCGGCTGTGGCTGCACCACTTGTTCGAGGATCGCGGGCCGACGCCCACCCCGGCCGGGGCCGTCTTCTGCGGGGTCGTGATCCTGGTGATTCATTTCTTCATGAGCTTGCGCTGGTCCCCGCCGGGCGATTTCGCCCGGTTTGCCGTGACGGTCGCAGTGACGCAGTTGGTCGTGGTGGTTACGCCGGCGCTCTTGATGACCGTCATGCTGACCCGCAGCCCGCGGCAAACCCTGCTGCTGCGATGGCCGCGATGGGGCGCCTTGCCGGCCGCCGCGCTGCTGGCCGTGGCGCTCCACCCGGCGGCGCACGTGCTCCAGAAAGCCGTCATGCACCTCTATCCGCTTAGCGAGGAGATGCTGGCGGCCCTCTCGACCCTGGAGTCCCTGTTCGCGCACGCCCCGTGGTGGCAGATCGTGTTGGTGGTGGCCGCGGCGCCGGCCGTCTGCGAAGAGCTCGCTTTCCGGGGATTCATCTTTACCGGCCTGCGGAACACCGGTTCGCCGTGGCGGGCGGTTTGCGTGAGTGCGATCTTCTTCGGTCTCAGTCACGGGATGCTCCAGCAATCGCTCATCGCCTGCTTGATCGGCGTGCTCTTGGGGTGGCTGGCCCTGCGGACCGGCAGCATTCTCCCCGGCATGGTGTTCCATTTCGTACACAATGCCTTGGGCGTGCTGACGGCTCGCGTGCCGCGCTCCCTCGCAACCGAATGGCCGACCTTGGGCACGCTGATTCGTCCTTCGGACCATGGC
>CAYTJV010000723.1:0-3618 GCA_964438165.1 uncultured Planctomycetaceae bacterium
CGCTGATCGCGCGTCGCTCGACCCCGTCGCGCAGCGAGCCGCCTCCGACATCCAGTCTGCAGCAAACTGGTCAACGAGCTTCTCATTGGCGTAGGTTGACTCATCATGGCGGAATTTCAGGTGGCCAAGTTCGTGGAGAAGTATGAAAGCCGTGGCATAGCGAAATAGTCCCTCACCGAGTAGCCGATGCTGGTGAGTGAGGCTGTTCATCACCTCGTCCGGCAATTCACTACTTCCACCCGGCAGAACATCCTCAAGTTTCACGTCGTAACCGCGTCTTTTCAACCATCTGTGAGCGTCGATCCCAAAGCCCAATGTGGGCGGTGGTTCGGGGGGCCGCGGGGGGGCATCGCGGCTCGCCGTGGCAATGGTGGCAAGGCCGGCTGTTCCGAAGGCGGAGATGACAACACCCGCAGCATAGGCATGTGCCTGCAATCTAATTGTGCACGGCAGCCCGATGCGGATGATGTTGGGCGTTCCGAGGACCGCACGGAATAGGTTGATGTCCGTTGATCGGTCAATTTCCACGATGGGTGACAGTTCTTCCCACAGCAGGTCGAGTTCGGCGGCTCGATTGAACGAAACGGTTCGCAGGACGCGTTGAATGGGTTCGGCGTTGATCTGCTCAAAGTCGTTCATTGGTCTTCCCCAAAGCGATAACTTCCTTGCGAAGCGTTCAACCTCACGCCATCTGCGCAGGCACTAGGAAGGTCACCGCCACCGGAAACATCCGTGCCTGCGGGTTGGCAAACCTCGACCGGATGGCTGATGTTTCTCTTTTGACCTCGTCGGGGATCTCCCGCGTCCGCGCTCGCATGGCATCCTTGTTTCGCTCAAACTGATCTCGCTCGGGGTCGCTGAAGAGCTCCAGCTGTCTGTACTGGGGTTCGTTCAGTTCAGCCTCGATGGCCTTCTTCAGCTCCGTGAGAATCGCCTCGATGTCGCTGGCTTCCTTCTCGGCGCGTTCGGCCAACCGCTTTTCCAGGCCGCTGACACGATCTTTGAGTCGGGCCTCCAACGACGCGGCCAGCGGGGAAGCGAGCGATGCGTACAGCCCCAGCAGCTTCTCCTTGACCGCTGGCGACGGTTCTGCATCTGACGCCGCCGCCAACGCCGATTCTGTCTGCCCCACGTTGAGGCGGCTGCCCCAACGACCTTCCTTGATCACGCCACCGGCCGAGATGATCTCCTCGTGCAGTCGATAGGCATCGCCGCCGATCACCACCAGTCGTGCGTGAGCGATGACAGCGGGGGCGTCGAGAACGTCGTTGGGAACCACGCGCGCCGTGACCCGCTGGAGCTTCGACCTGCCTTTCTCCGCCCACACCTCGGCACGCAGCAGCCGGAGGCACATCTGGGCTAGCCGGTGGTTCAGGTGCACCAAGACCAGATCGTCCCGCCCTTTGGCTACCGATTCGTCAAACGTGATATGGCGAATTTCCATGGTATGCGGATGCTGCAGCCCTTCGCCACAGGCGGCCCAACTACCTCGCAGCGCTGGCAGGTGGAAACAGGGTCGACCGTCCTCCGACTTGGACGGTATCAGTGCCGGTTGCCCGGCCAGCGCCAGCGCCACCTGGACGACCTTCAACACGTTGTCCGGGGACAACCGCAGTTCCCGTCGTGTCTCCCGGTACTGGTCCATGAGGGCCTGCACCTGCTTCTGGAGGTCACGCTCGAACTTGAGCATCCGGCGGATCGGCTGTGCCTCGCGCTCGGCGTCTTCGGTTTGCAGCGCCGTCCGCCGCCCCAGCATCGCCTCCTCGACCTGCTCCGCGATCACCGGCCCCACCTTGCCGAGATCCTCGCGGATCGTTTCGATCTTCAGGGCCACGCGCATCAGGAACTCAAGATCAGCATCCATGTCGGAGACTTGACCACTGAACTGGCGGCTGGCACGCTCTCGGTAACCCTGCCCGACAAAGTGATAGATCAGCACCTTGTCCGCCTTCTGCCCATGCCGATCGACGCGACCGTTGCGCTGCTCCATGCGGTTGGGATTCCAGGGAATCTCATAGTGGATCAATCGGGAGCAGAAGTTCTGGAAGTCCAAGCCTTCTGACGCCGCGTCGGTCGCCAACAGGATGCGCACCGGACTGACATCGGGTGCGGTCTGAAACGCCGCCTTCACAGCTTCGCGTTTCTCGGAATCCATGCCGCCGTACATGGTCATCAGCCGGTCGCCACCGGAAAATCCCTCCGTGGCCAGCACCTCCTGCAACCACACCTGCGTGGCTCGATATTCCGTGAAGATGATGACCCGTTCCGTTGACCACTTCCCGCCCGGCTTGATGTGCTGTTTGAGCCACGCCACGAGCTGTTGGGCCTTGGAGTCACGCTGCCCGCGTGCGCGCTCAGCCCATTTCTTCATCTTCTTCAGGAGTGCCAACTCCTGTTCCGTCGGTTCAGCGAACAATCGTGTGGCCGAATCGAGTGCGTCTGAGGTGGCCTCGTCGTACTCGGCATCGTCGGCGTATTCCTCCTGCATGCGGTCGAACTCGGTCTGCAGGATACGCATCGACGGCTTGGCGATCGCCTTCCTGCGCGCCGTCTGCAACGATCGTTCGTGCTGCTCCAGCGTGGCCAGGAACGCCGCTGGGCATGAGAACATGCGCTTCTTCAGCGTCTTGAGCACGAACTCCGTGGCAAACTTCTCGGTGTTGTCGGCCGCCCGAGAACTACGAAGCTTCGTGTACTCCTTCAGCGTGGCGTGGATCTCACGCTCCTCGTCTGTGTACGGCACCTCGATCGGTTCCAGCACGCGGGGTGGGAAACGGGGCGTACCGTCCCACTTCTTGGCGAAGGTCGGATCGGTCTTCAGGCGGCGCACCATCACGGCGTCCAGCTGCTTGCGATCCGGTTCGGTGCCGCGTGAGAAGCGCTGGTTGTCGAGCAACTCGAGCAGCGCGGCGAAACTCTCCCGGTAGCCGTTATGAGGCGTCGCGGTGAGGAATAGCTTGTGTTCAAAGTGGGGAGCCAGCTCACGCAGGGCCTGGGTCCGCAACGAATCCGTGGCGTACTTGCCTCGGCCAGACGGGGCGCAGTTGTGCGCCTCGTCCACGACCAACAGGTCATACTTGCGCGGGTAGATTGGATCGCCCGGCGCGGGCAATGTCTCGCGGAACAGCCGGAGCGGCCGCTCCCGTTTGAGGAAATCGATGCTGGTTATCAGCCGGGGGAAATGCGACCACGGATTGACGTGAATCCCACGCCGTCGGCGTAGCTCCCGCATCAGCTCCGAATCGACGATGCGAAATTCGAGGCCAAACTTGTCCCGCATCTGGTCGCGCCATTGGATCTGCAGGGCCGAGGGGCAGACCACGAGGATCTTCCGGGCGCGGTGCCGAATGGTAAGCTCCAGCCCGACCATCCCCGCCTCGATGGTCTTGCCCAAGCCCACATCATCGGCGATCAGCAGGTTGACACGAGGCATCTGGATCGCCCGGACCACGGGGTCCAGCTGGTAGTCCTCGATCTCGATGCCGCTGCGGAACGGCGACTGAATGTTCCTGAGATCGGCCGTCGAGGACGCTCCCCAACGCACCGCATCCAGGAAAGCGTCGAGCTTTTCGGGCGCATCAAAGTCCGTCGGATCTGGCAGCGCCACCTTCTCGATGA
>CAYTJV010000724.1:0-3618 GCA_964438165.1 uncultured Planctomycetaceae bacterium
TCATCCTTCATCCTTCATCCTTCATCCTTCATCCTTCATCCTTCATCCTTCATCTTTCATCCCCCTCTCCCTCATCCCTCCAGCATCCAACGTGCCTGGCGGAGGACGGCCCGGGGGAACTCTTTCATCGCCTCGTACCACACGGTGACCAGGGAGCCGTCGTCGAGCTGGACGGTCGAGGGATAGCCGAGGTCCGAAGAGGCGCCGTCGCCCGAGACGATGATCGGCTCGGACCAGGTGCGTCCGTGGTCCTGGCTGAGCCGGGCCTGGTTGCCCAGCGGGTTGCGGCGGTGGCCGTAGGTCATCAGGAGCCGGCCGTCCTTGAGCCGCAGGAGGTTGGACGGCAGGCCCCAGACGCCGATCGCGTGCGGCACGCTCCAGGTCTTGCCGCCGTCGGAGGATTCGCTTTGCAGGGTCTCGCCGGCGTTGGCCCGATTGTGGTTGCGGATCTGCACGACGAGTCGGCCGTCGGCCGTTTCCACGGCGTGCAATTCGTGGTACTGGTCGGAGGTGTCGCCCGGCCGGATGGGCAGCTCCGCGAGCCATCGCCAGGTGACGCCGTCATCCACCGATTCGCACACTCCGACGCGGGCCTGATGGGCGTCGAGCGACGTTTCCCAAAGGGCCTTGCCGGCGTAGAGCAGCCGGCCGTCGGCCAACGCGATGGGGCCGTGCGGGCTGTTGACCAACGAGCGGTAGGGGGCCGACCAGCTCACGCCGCCGTCATTCGAGCGGAGCATCCACACACCGAGCTGCGACTTGCGCTCGTCGGCCGTGAGGCGGTTGTGGGCGGCCCGCCAGCGTTCGAGCCGTTGGGGAGGCCGAGGCCAGGAGTCCTTATCGAACGAGGCGGGATTTTTCTCGGCCTTCTGGAGGATCGACTCGTAGGCCAGCGAGGTGAACGTGGTGACGAGGATGCTGCCCTTGGCGGTTTCCACCACGCCGGAGTCCCGGTCGTCGATGGCCGTGTCCATCAGCACGCGGGGCCAGAGCCAGGTGCGCCCGCCGTCGTTGGATTGCATAAGCTCCACGCGTCCAAACGGGCAGACGTGCGACTCCCGCCCACCGGAACAGGCCAGAAGGAGTTGCCCGTTGCGACGCCGGGCGAGCGTGGGCCAGCCGTGGTAGAGGTCCGGCTGCCAACTGATCACTCTGGGCGGCTCGATTTTGGCGCGCGGGGCCGCGGGAGCCTTGCCTCCGGTCCCGAGCACGGCGCAGGCCACGGCGGCCCCCGAGCCACGAAGCCACTCACGACGACCCAATCGCATCATGGCGAGATCCTTTCCTTTTCTCAGGTTTTCTCCGTTGCCTCTGTGGACCAGCACGTCCCGGAGGGACGTCTGAGAATAGCCCAGCCATTCATTGCTGGGAAGCGGAGGCCCCAAGAACCTTCGCGTCCCGTAGGGACGTTTGAGAATTGCCCAGCGATTTATCGCTGGGATGGGAAGGGAGGACCTTCTCGCAGTCCCGGAGGGACGGTTGAATGGCAGGGCCACTCTTATTTCAGTCGTCCCTCCGGGACTTGCGGCGTTTGATGGCTTCCACGACCCAGCGATGAATCGCTGGGCTATTCTCAAGTGCCCCTCCGGGGCAAGGACGAATCCGTTCTTCCTGGGAACGGCTTCGATTCCTTCATTCATTACTCATGAGCAGGAACACTAGTTTTCGTTTGGGCGATTCGATCGATGCCTCGCAGCACCGAAAGTGCCTGTTTGGTAATCACGGCTTGCGCTGTTATTAGGCACGAGGGATCGTCTCAACCGCATCAAGGCGTATCCCGCGAGGCGTGCGCCCGAATCCGAACCCATTACTGTGGTGTAGGTTGTGTCGCGCGGTCGGACGTTCTGTTTGGAGATCCGGCACAGCGATTGCTTGCTGCGACCCAATGCCTGTGAAACGCGTCTGCTGAGGCACCCCGCCCACCTACGGGAGAATTTGTCATTCCCCCCCGGGGTGCCTAGCAGACATTCCTTCCGAATTCGTAGCGGAGATGGTGTGGAGCATGAAGCGATCGCATGGGTCTGTGCCGCGTTTTCTTGTGCTCGCCAAGGCGAGCCTGCTGTTGCTGGCCGTCTTGGCGTTGGCATTGCCCGCCGTGAGCCTCGGTGCCGAAGAGAAGAAGGAGCCGGCCCCGGCCGCTCCTGCCGCCGCTCCAACCCCAGAACCCCCGAAACTCGATACCGGCGACAACGCCTGGATGCTCACCAGCTCGGCCCTAGTGCTGATGATGACGGGGCCCGGGCTGGCGCTATTCTACTGCGGCTTGGTCCGCAAGAAGAACGTGCTCAGCGTGATGATGCAGTGCGTGTTCCTGATGGCCCTGATGACCGTGATTTGGGCCCTCTACGGCTACACGCTCGCCTTTGGGAGCGACCCGGCCGATCCGACCAAATGGATCGGTAATCTGCACTATCTGTTTATGAATAACGCCGGGGCAACCTGGGCCAACGGCAAGCCCGACATCCCGCTCTCTCCCTGGGCGCCGACCCTTCCAGCCCTGACCCACATGCTCTTCCAGCTCATGTTCTTCATCATCACCCCGGCGCTGATCTGCGGGGCCTTTGCCGAGCGGATGAAGTTCAGCACGATGGCGGTGTTCATGATCCTGTGGGGGACGTTGGTCTACATCCCGCTGGCCCACTGGGTGTGGGGCGGCGGGCTGCTGGCCTACGGGTCGAAGCACGGGATCTTGGGAGGGGCGTTGGACTTCGCCGGCGGGACCGTGGTTCACATCAGTTCCGGCGTTTCGGCCCTGGTCTGTGCCTTGTTGATCGGAAAACGGATCGGGTTCCGCACCGAGCCCATGCCGCCCCACAACCTGACCTACACCGCCATCGGCGCCACGATGCTCTGGGTCGGGTGGTTTGGGTTCAACGCGGGCAGCGCGCTGGGGGCCGGTGGGCTGGCGTCCAGCGCGTTCTGCGCGACCCATTTCGCCGCCGCCGCGGCAGGCTTGACCTGGGCGGGCATGGAGTGGCTCACCCGAGGGAAGCCTTCCGTCCTCGGAACCTGCTCGGGAGTGGTCGCCGGGCTGGTGTGCATTACCCCTGCGGCTGGATACGTCACACCCATGCCCGCATTGTTGATGGGCGTGGCGGTCGGTGCCCTCTGCTATTGGTCGTGTACCGCGTTGAAGGCGAAATTCGGCTACGACGACGCCCTGGACGCCTTCGGCGTACACGGGGTGGGCGGCACGCTGGGGGCGCTGTTGACCGGGATTTTCGCCACCCGGGCCACGGGGGCCACCTTCGCCATCGACAATGGCAAGCCGCTGGGCCTGTTGGAAGGGGGCTCGCTGTTGGCCGCCCAGATTGCCGCCGTCGTCGTCACCTGGGTCTTGGCCGTCGTGGCCACCTTCGTGATCCTCAAGGTGCTCGACGCCGTGATGGGACTGCGCGTCTCCGAGTCGGAGGAGATCCAGGGCCTGGATTTCAGCCAGCACGGCGAAGAGGGATACATATTCATCTGACAGCGCCGATAATGTAGCATGGTGAACGCGTGGGGCTTTGGGCCCTGCCGGGTTGCCCTGGGCACGCTCCGGCGCGGGATCAAGGAGACAAGCGACAATGAAGAAAGTGGAAGCGATCATCCGGCACTTCAAGCTGGAAGAGGTGAAAA
>CAYTJV010000725.1:0-3608 GCA_964438165.1 uncultured Planctomycetaceae bacterium
TTCCTTTGCGTCTTTGCGCCTTTGCGTGAGAATGATTTCTCTCTGAAGTTGCCACGGCCCGGAAAACGGAGCCAATAGGAGCATCCACATGCTAATCAAAGATCCTCCGGTCGCGATCCTCGATAACCTTTGGATGCTGGGCACCAACCAGTATCCGATGTATCTCGTGAAGGGGCGGCAAGAGGCCGCGGTCTTTGAAGGTGGCGTCGGAGCGATGGGCAAAGTGCTCCGCGAGCAGCTTCAAAGGCTGCCCATCTCGGGCGATTCCGTGAAGCAACTCGTGGTGACCCACGCCCATCCCGATCACGTGATGGCCGTCCCCATGCTTCGATCCCTGTTTCCCGGAGTCGCCGTGCTGGCCTCGGCGATCGCTGCCCAGACCCTCGCCGTGGAGAAAGCCATTGCGGCCTTCTGCGACGTCGACCAGGCCCTGACCGGCTCGCTCTTGGCCTCGGGCGCGATTCGCGACGAGCACCGCCCGGAACCCCTGGCTGAAAAGCAGATCGCCGTCGATCGCATGCTCAAAGAAGGCGACGCGATCGCCGTCGACGGGCTTTCCTTCGCGGTCCTCGAAACGCCCGGCCACAGCGATTGCAGCCTCAGCTTCCACGAGCCGCAAGCCGGCATCTTGATCATCTCCGACGCCACCGGATACTACCTGCCGGAGGAGAACGCCTGGTGGCCGTGCTATTTTACCGACTACGGCAGATACATCGCTTCCATACGCCGACTCGCTGGACTTGAAGCCGAGGTGCTCTGCCTCAGCCACAACGGGGCGATCCGCGGCCGAGACGACGTGGCGGCCTACTTCCGCGATTGCGTGGCGGCCACCGATGCCTACCACCAGCGGATTTGCGATCGCATCCGCTCGGGCACGCCGGTCCGCCAGCTTGCCGAGGAGCTCGGCAGCGAAATCCACGCCAGAACACAACTCCTGCCGGTGGCGTTTTTCCAGAAAAACTGCGGGGTCCTCATCAAGCAATCGCTGCGATACGAGAATATCACCGTTGAGAAATAGAAATCACCACGGAGGCACGGAGGACACGGAGAAAGCAAGATCCCTTCTGTTTCCTCGATCGGTTTGGATCGTTCGTACCGAGGAGACTATACCTCGGCTGGTGACATGCTATATACTTTAGGGTAGGAGTCTTGCTATGGCCCCGGAAGAAATCGTTGCAGCGATCCGCCGCCGTCCGTTCGTTCCTTTCCGGGTCACGCTTATGGAAGGGACTACCTACGAGATCCGGCACCCCGAATTGTGCATGGTGGGTCGCCGTTCGGCTGTGATCGGACTGTCAAGTCCCAAGGACGCGGAGGTGTTGTTCGATCGTTCCGTGACGGTCGACTTGCTCCATATTGTGCAAATCGAGCCGCTTGAAACGGCGTCGCCTCCTGGCGCAGGTGCGTCTGCCTGATCTGCGCAAGAAGGACTTCTCGAATCAGGCGGGCCATACTCCCTCAGACGCGGCAACCCGCCCAGGCGCGGCGTCTCCCATGATTCAAGGAGTTGTCAGCCATGCAGCAGTCGCGACTCGTGTGCCTGCCGTCCCTGCTTCTCGGCATTGTGGTTGCCTTGGCATGTCGCGGGACGCCCGCTGCCCAGCCCGCGGCGGAGGATTGGCGGAAAGGAAACCTGATCGCCAACGGCGACTTTCATGCGGGCAAGCTCGGAGCCCCGCCCGAAGGATGGGTGCTCAAAGCGCCGAATCCTGCCTTGCGCCCGCAGTTCAAGCTGGCGGCCGGTCCGGGCGGCGTCCGGCTGCTGGAGGCCGCGGGCAACGGACGGCCGGAGTGTTTTGGATGTCTTGCCCATCCGGTGGAACCGGCCGCGGGAAAGACCTATCGCCTCCGCGTGCGGTTCCGCTTCGAAGGCTTCGACGACGTGAACCGGCACCTGCTCCACGGCGTGTTTGCCAGCGGCTTCAACGACGGGGTCTTCAGCTACCGGAAGGACGGCGATTGGGTCATCGGCGAGAACCGTTTCCCTGGCCCGAGTGCCGCAGTTCGCGGCGAAATGCGCCTCTACTTCCGCTATAGCCCGCAGGGCAAGGTCTGGTGGTCGGGCGTATCGCTCCAGGAGTGCGCACCGATCAAGCCGCGGCCGGTCAAAATTGCCGTCTGCCAAGGGGGCGGCGACCGCAAGCGCTGGGAGAAATTCCTCGATACGGCCGGCGTCAAGCACTGCGATGTGGCCCTCTTGACGGAGTTCTTCGAGGAGGGCATCCAGACGGCGGACGGCCCCTCGATGACTTTCATGTCGCAGAAGGCGAAGCAGTGGAAGATGTACGTCTGCGGAACGATCCGTATGCGCCGCGGGGACGTTGTCTACAACTCGGCGCCGCTTTGGGATCGGCGAGGCCAACTCGTGGGCATTTATGACAAGTTCATGCTCTACGACCCCGAGCTCGACGACGGCACCACGCCCGGCGAGTCGATGCCCGTGTTCCAGGCCGATTTCGGCAAGATCGGCATCATGACCTGCTACGATAGCTGGCACCCGGAGGTCGCCCGTCTCCTCGCCTACAAAGGAGCGGAGTTGATCCTCTTCCCGAGTGCGGGCTACTACATGCAGCTCATGCACGCCCGGGCCGCGGACAATGGCGTGGCGATTGCCGCTTCCAGCGGGTGCCCGTGCGGCGTATGGGACAGCGCCGGCAACCAGGCCGACGGCGGCAGCCCCGACCCGACGCGCTACGCCCCTACCGCCATCCTCGCCTGCGAGAAGGACGACCGCCAGAAGATGCAGATTGTGACGCTCGATCTGAGCCAAAAACCCAGCCCGCACTCCTGGGGCGGGCCGATGCTCTCCGCCCCCGGCGGCCGGCGCGTGCGTGCCACCGGCCGCACTCACCTGGAAGACGAAATCGCCCGCGAAAGCCGCCGCTGGTGGGAAGAACCACCGGCAGGTGCGAAATGAGGCAGGATACGGCGGGCGGTGCCCCGTGTAACTTCCGCGGATGGGACTCCCGCCTGGGTGCTGACGCCGTCCTGCTCTGTCGGTATGATCCTAAGTGCAGGGGGCAACGACACGTGGCACATGAACAGGTTGGCGAGCGAGGCAAGACATAGTCGTCTCCGAGTAAGAAGCCATGAAGAAGTCCGGCAAATCCACCTCTCGCGCGCGGGCTGCGAGCCAAGCCGCTTTAGCCCCACCAATGCCCACTGACCGCCTGTTGGCCGATGTCCGGGGCCTGATCGACGCGGCGCGGCAGCAGGTGGCCCAGGCGGTAAACGCCGGGTTGGTCACGCTCTACTGGCACGTCGGCACGCGCATCCGCCAGGAGATTCTGGGCCGGGGCGGAATCGCGTTCGGCGTCTTTCCCATCTGCATGCAGCAGGCGCAGGCCCTCGGCGCCCGCCAGTTGAAAAGCCAGCACACTCCAGGGGTGCTTGAGCCAGCGTAACTTACCATCAGGGGAGCGGACTTCCATGCCCTTTTCAACATCCAATTTGTCGAAGGTGAGGGCAGCGATACGGGCACGCGGCGGGGTGAAGCCGATGTGCTGGATGAATTCCTGCACAGCTGGTAGGTCCGGCAGGGAGGCGGGGTCGTTAACCAGGTGATGGAGGGTAATGAGCGTGTGGGTCTTGCCGCCGCCATAGGTCAG
>CAYTJV010000726.1:0-3605 GCA_964438165.1 uncultured Planctomycetaceae bacterium
TTCGGATGATCGAGTTGCGCTTGGGTGCGGATCTCACGCGTGAAGTTGACGATCGCCTGCGGCGTTGATTTGTTGAGCGGCAGGACCTTGACGGCCGATTCGCGTCCCATCATCTCGTGGACAGCCTTGAAGACCTGCCCCATGCCGCCCTGGCCAATCCAATCGGTGATGATGTACGGCCCAAGGTTCAGCTTGCTGCGGCCGTCCTTGAGTTGGTCGGCCTGATACGAGGTCAAGACGTCGAGTTCGACCAGCTTGCCCGCCAAAGCTTCATCCGAGACTTCCCCGGGATGCAGGGCCCCCGCACCCTTGCGGATGGCGGCCGCCCCCCGATCCAGCTGATCTTGGGTGATCAACTTGCTGGCAAGTGCGGCGGTTCGAAAGATCGATTGAACTGGATTCCCCACGATCGGAACACCTCGGAACGCGCTGCTCCGCCGCCTATCCAGGATGCCAGTCCCGACTGGCGAATTCGGCAGCGAGCAGTCCGACAAACTTGGGACGAGAAGACTGCTGAATAACTACCACATTAACTTGTGTCCTCACGCTGCGCCAAGTATTTGTGGGTTTGGCGGTGGTTCGACCCGGGAATGACCGACACGATCCACACAATCCATTCGCCGCGCGACGGAGATTCAGAATTCCTCGGCCCCAGGACCTGCTGGTCAACCACCACTCCATCTCGCACAATGGGGGTCTCGGTGGACGTGTTCAACTTGCGCCGGTGGATCGGAATCGTCCAGGACGAAAGGAAATGTTTCAGGATGCATACCCACACGGCCACGCCGTCGCAGGTTTCCAGGCGGGCCTTTCTCGGCCGAAGCGCGCTGACAGCGGCAGCGGCCGTGACGTCGCCGGCGGTTTGCGGCCTCGTCAGCGCGGGGCAGGTGGCAGGCTCAACCCCAGGACCGATCGATCAACCATCTCTGGCGTGGCTCAAGGAACTGGCCACTGCGACCGTCGAGTCGGCGCGGGTCCGATCAGGCCAATCACGCGGCGGCAGGGAGCCGAACAGCACCGGGATTACGCTCATCACCCCCGGCGGCAACTATCCGGCCCTGTGGACGCGTGACTTCGCCATGTCGCTGGATTGCGGGCTGATCCGTGCTGCGGAGATCCTGCCTCAGTTGCGATTGATTGCACAATGTCAGAACGGGGAGCAGGAACGGCGGCTGCCCAGCGGCGCGATGATCCCGCCGTTTGCCATCGTGGATCACGTCCATCTGGCGGGAGGGGCGGTGTTTTATCCGGGCACGTATTCCTCGGGCGAAGACCAAGGGGCGCCGCCCTGGGGGCCGTTGCCGCCTATCGACGATCATTTCTATTTCGTCCATATCGCCTACTCGCTGTGGCGCGACACCGGCGACGTCAAGTTCCTCGACGAGTCGATTGGAGACCGCAGCGTTCTCAATCGACTGGAGCGGGCGTTTGAATCGCCGGCATCCGACCCGAAGACCGGCGCGGCCGTGACCAACCAAGAACGCCGCGCCGTGGGCTTCGGCTTCCAGGATTCCGTTTATTTGCTGGGATCGCTGTCGTTTGCCACTCTGTTGCGTTATCGAGCAGCCCGCCAATTAGCCGCTCTCTGCCAGGCCCTGGGAAGGACGCAATCGGCCGCGGCGTATGTGCAAACGGCTCGGAACATCGCCGACCACCTTGTGCCGGTCTTTCGTGATCCCGCCCGGCGGGATGGTCGGTTGTTGGCGGCAACCGAGGTTGGCAAACAACCGGATGTGTGGGCGACGTTGTTCGCTCTGCACCTGGGTGTGCTTCCCGATGAGGCGGCGGATCGTGCCAGGAAGACGCTGGTGGCGGCGGTCCGAGCGCCGGACAATACCATCGAGTATCAAGGCGCGGTGCGGCACGGGCCGTCCGACCGGTACTTCCGCCCGAACCAGTGTTGGGAATCTGGCGGTGGCACCGTGAATACCTATCAGAGCGGCGCGTATTGGCACACGCCAACCGGCTGGCTGATCGAAGCGCTCCATGCCATCGATCCAGCGCTTGCTCGGCAGGTATGTGAGCGGTATGTCAGCCACCTGCGCGAGGGTGATTTTCGCCGAGGTGAGGCTCGGGGCGCGCCCTGGGAGTGTTTTGGATTCGAGTTGGCCGGCGCACAGAATCCCGTCTACATGACTTCCGTCACCTTGCCCCTGGCCATCCTGCAGGAGCTATGTGCCAAACTGTAGTTGCTCACCATGTCTGTGCCATGCAATGATGTTGAGGAAGTGTTACATACCGAAGGTGAATACCCATGATGAAGTCCGCTGCTCTGGGAATTGTCCTGTTTTGTTGTGCACAAATGGCCGTGGGGGCGACAGCCCCGTCCCGACTGCCTGACGCATCACTCAATCTCTCTCTCACCGCTCCGATCAACACCTGGGATGAAGCCATTCCGCTGGGCAATGGCGCCATGGGCGTGCTGCTCTGGGGTGACAGCAGCACGCTGTGCCTCTCGCTCGACCGCGGCGATCTGTGGGACGAGCGGCCCTCAAAAAAACATCTCCTGGTGAAGGAGCGTTTCAACTGGGCGGCCATGCAGCGGATGGTCGCCGAGAACAAGATGGACGAGTTCAATGAGGTCTTCGATTCAAACTACGAATACGATGGCCCGCCCTCGAAACTTCCCGCCGGACGCGTTGAGTTGGTGCTTGATCCGTCCCAAATTGTCGAGCGATTCGAGCTGAACCTCGCCACTGCCGAAGGCCTTGCCCGGTTCACGACCGGTCCCGAACTTCGCGTGTTTGTCAACGCCTGCACGGTCAAGGAACCGGTTGCCATGCTCCGCATTCCCGGTCCCGCACCCCGAGAAGTGCGGCTGAAGTCGCCCGACTCCGTGCAGAAGCTCGGCTACGCCCCGCCGCGTACGGGCGAAGCTGACGGATTGCGCTGGTTTGAGCAGGAGGCGGCGGACGGTTTCGCCTACGCGGTATGCGCCGCATGGAAGCGTGTGGGCAACGAAACGCTGCTCGCAATGACCGTGGCCACGCGCGACGAAGGGACCAATCCACAGGCCGTTGCACAGGCTCGCGTTGAGGCCGCTCTCCGGGCCGGCTACGACGAACAGCTCCAGGCCCACACGCAGTGGTGGACGCAGTTCTGGGAACGTTCACAAGTCTTCTTTCCCGCGCCACACATCCTTCAGCAATATTATCTGGTGCGATATTTCTATGGGGCCGCTTCTCGCCGCGGGGCGCCCCCGATGCCGTTGCAGGGCGTCTGGAGCGCCGATGCCGGTTCGCTTCCGCCGTGGAAGGGCGATTACCAAAACGACCTCAACACGCAGATGACCTACATGGGCTACCAGGCGGCGGGACATTTCGACGAGGGTGCGACATTTCTCGACCTGCTTTGGGATTTGCAGCCGACGTTCCGCCAGTTCGCGAAGGACTTCTATGACGCGCCCGGCGCCGCAGTGCCCGGTGTGATGAGCCTCAAGGGACAGGCACTCGGCGGCTGGGGACAATACAGTCTCTCGCCCACAATGGGCGCGTGGAACGCCCATCTCTTCTACCTCCACTGGCGTTACACCGGCGACGAACAGTTTCTCCGTACCCGCGCCTACCCGTGGTGCCGTGAAATTGGCGAGTGTCTGCTCCACCTAC
>CAYTJV010000727.1:0-3592 GCA_964438165.1 uncultured Planctomycetaceae bacterium
CCCCACGATGATCTCGGCGGCGTCGAAAAACCCCACGCTCGGCGTGAGCAAGTCCCCATCGCCGTTGCGGCGCATGGCCGTGCGCCCGGACTCGTCGACCCAAGCCACGGCGGAGTTGGTCGTGCCGAGATCGATGCCTACCGCTTGTACGTCGGGCATAGGAAGAAAGGCTTCAGTGTGCTCCTCATCCTATCTTAACAGCAAAGTCCCCAATTCTCAAGCGAGGAACACCGGCGGTGGCATCAGGATTCCCCCAGAATATGTGGTGACTGCGACATCGCCGGACCACATGGTCCTTCTGGCCCAAGCGAGCGATGCTTCGAGGTGAGATACGCTGCCCGCGGCGGGAAACGGCCGTTCGTAGTCCCGCCTCCCAAGGAACTGCCCATCGTTGAGGGGGTTCATTCCATCAAATCGCGGCACCCGCGTGAGGAGCTTTAGGTGGCATTCTTCGCGGATGCCGGCTAAAGCCGGGACTACGAACTGGTGTGGTCTAGTACGCCCGGCAGGATTCGAACCTGCAACCAGCGGATTAGAAATCCGCTGCTCTATCCCTTGAGCTACGGGCGCGTATCTTCGAACTACTGATGTGTAGGGGAGTTTTGGGCCTTTGCGTTGTCCGTTTCGCTTGTCAGCTCAGAGGTCCAATATCCCGGCGTAATGGGTTTGACATCTCCGCCAAATGTACGTCGGACAGGTTGCTCCTATCTTACCAACCTTCATCTAGTCTGAGTAGTTTCAGGACCGGGTGTTATGCCTGATGCCCTGGATGGATTCGAGGGTTACATCCGCGGGCGCGTGCACATCCAGCCCGATCCCCCAGCGATCGTAGACGATGCCAGCTTGCGCATCGATCCGGCAGAAGCCCAGCGACTCGACCCAGCCCAGCCGGTCCGGGTCCTGTCGGTAGCGGAAAATCGTGTCATCCAGGGCGAAGCCATACTGAAGGTGGCTGTCGAGGTATTGGTCGAACTGCTCCTCCGAGGAGAATCCCAGCGCGGCCTGGACCTTGCGTTTCGTTTCCGCCGCGGCGAAGTAGATGTGCGACGGCAGATAATCGACCGGCTTGCGCTCGATCGTCCTGAGCATTCGTTGCCGGCGTGTCAAGAGCATGGTTTCTCCACGAGCCAAGACCTTATTTCGTGCCCCTCCCATACGAAGTCCAAGGCCGTCGTATACAGCCGCAGCCCGTAGTTCGCGACGAATTCGTGAACGGCTCTTGGAACGTCGCCGTGAAATTCGCAATAGTCGTGTCCGGCGAAGAGCCCGCCGGGCCGAATCTTGGGCCACCAGGCGCAAAGGTCTTCCGTGATGCGTGGATACCAGTGGTCGGCGTCGATATAGACGAAATCAAGACTCGCAGCCTTGAACAGCTCGGCCGCTTCGAGCGAGTACATTCGCAGGACTACGCTGCGAAGACCGAAGGGGAGCAGCTTTTCCACGGTCTTGGCGTACCACGCCGGCTCGGCGAGGTTCAGGACTTGCGCCCCTTCCGGCCCTTCCGGCTTGCTCCAGGGGTCGATGCTGAACAGCCGCTTGAGCTTGCAGTTGGCGAGGATGTGGCGGCTGAAGTCACCGGCCCCTGCGCCGACTTCGACGCCAATCCCCGTCAGGCCCATCTCGTCGACGAGCGCGGGAATCTGGTCTCGGCTTGGAAGGTTGCCGATGCTCATCCCAGGAACTTCTCGTTGTCTTGGTAGTGCCGACAGACCACCGTGGGCAGGGCGAGCACCCTGCGATCCTCGGGATGGAAATGGTCGGTGTACTGGGCCAGTCCGCGGCACCACGCCCAATCGTGCGCCGCCACTCCGGCGACGTGGCTTGCGAATCGGTGCGGGGCGAAGGGCCGGAAAACCACCAGGCACCCGGTGCCGGCGAGGTCGACGTAGAAGGGTTCTCTTGGCAGCTCGGCGCAGTGCCGCAGGTCATCCGGATTGTCCGAGGGCCAATCGGACAACAAGTACACCTCGGGGACATGGCGATTGCGGTAGCAGCCTGCCACGGCGAACCTGGCGTTCAGAGAATCGGCTCCCAGCAAAGCGCGGATCAGCTCGTAGTAGGCGTGGTCCGGCGGGACGACGTCGTCTTCGAGGAACCAGGTCACCTCTGCCGGCTGGTCGAGCAGGCGGTTGTAGGCTCCCGCGAGGAACGTCGAGACGCGGTCCCTGCGGAGCGACTCCGCCGCGTGGTCGCCGTTGATCGGCGAGGGTGATCGGAAAGTCATGCGGATCACCTGGATGTCGGCAAACTCGTCGGCAAAGCGGTCGACGGCCCGGTGCACCTCGATCAGCTTCCGGTCGCCCGTATAGACCACCTCGAGGGTGGGCGGATTCGGCTCGATCGCGCCGAACGGGCCGCAGGGCGGCTCGGCCCGCATCTTCGCGGCGTAGTATTGAAGATTCCTCTGCACGGCCGGCAGCCACTGCCGCGCGAACAGGCCGAACACCCGATCGCCGAGCACGAGCCCGATCTGAGGGCGGCTGACCGCGTGGCGCGTGAGCCAGAACACCCGGCGCATCGCGAGCTCGTGGCCCCTTTCGCCGGTGCTCCGGGAGATCGACGCACTGTGCTGGCGGTACATCAGGAAGTTGTCTCGGGCCGGCTTGCCGCGATAGCCGCTGCGCACGTAGCGCAAGGCCAGGTGCCAGTCCCACGCGGCCCCGATCGCCTCCTGCCATCCGCCCACGGCGAGCAGGTCCGAGCGACGATGGAGGGTCGAGGTATTCACGAAGTTTCTTGCCCAGATGTTCCGGGAGTCCCAGTCCAATACGTCCCAGAAGACGTTGGCCAACCCGAAGGTTTGTGCGGGCGAGTAGCAAAAACTGACGCCGGGTTCCATCGCCCGGAGCTTGGATTCGACGTACCGGTACGGCAACTGGTCGTCGCCGTCCAAGAACAAGAGATACTCGCCTTTGCTCTCGGCCACGCCGAGGTTCCGCGCAGCGCAGACGCCCTGGTGCGACTGCTCGATCGTTCGCACGTTGGGAAACTTCGCCGCGATCTCCAAGCTGCGATCCTCGCTGCCGTCGTCGACGTACAACACCTCGCTCGGCACGGACTGAGCGAGGGCCGATCGCAGGGCATCCTCCAGATAGGCCGCGTTGTTTCGCGCGGCGATTATAATCGACACGCCGCCGGGAACTGAGGCGGACTGCACTTCTCTCCCAGCTTCCAGCACTCGGCTGTCGGGATAACTGAAAGGGGCGACGTAGGCAGTAGAAGGATACCCGGAGGAGTAGACGTAGGCGGTAGAAGGATACGCGGAAGAGTAGACGTAGGCACAATTCGGCAGATACCCGCTCATGTCTCAGGCTCCCTGGTACGGCGACCATCCCACCGTAGTACCGAAGAGCACCGCGAGTCAAGATGGTCTAGCGGGTTTCCGGGAAGGCCCCCTCCGGCGTTCCCAGAGGCCCTCCCCCCCCCCCCCCCCCCCCCCCCCCCCCCTCCCCACTCCCCCCCCCTCTCCCCTCTAGGCCGGGGGGGTCAAAATGGGGGGTGGTCCCGGGGGGGGCCCGGGTCGGGGAACCCGCGGGCCGAGCCGTAGAAACCCCAGACTTCGTTGCGGGTCGGAAGGTGCGAGTTGGGCATG
>CAYTJV010000728.1:0-3565 GCA_964438165.1 uncultured Planctomycetaceae bacterium
CGCGGGCGAACCTCGTCGCGCTGTACGAGTCGGTGAACGAGAGCAGGCGGTGAATCGTCAAACTGTAAACGGGCAGCAAGGCAAGGCGCCGTAAGGACAGGGGCATTTCACGAACGCTGCGGCTCATCCGGCTCGACGCCGAGCCGCCGCAGTTGCTCGGCCAGGCGGTCCGCTCGCTCGCGCTCCGCGTCGGCGCGCTGCTTCTCCACGTCGACGCGCTGCTTCTCCACGTCGGCGCGCTGCTTCTCCACGTCGGCGCGCTGCTTCTCCACGTCGGCCCGCTGTTTCTCGGATTCGGCACGCTCGCTTCCCGAAGGGATCAACCGGCCTTCCGCGTCCACCCAGCGCAGCCAGGTGTTCTCGTGGTCCTCGTAGCGACCTTGCCAGATTTGCAGGCCCAACCCCACGTCCGGAAACCAGATCGGCCCATCCATCTTGTGGAACGAGAGCCCCTCGAGGCGATACGCGCGGAGCACCTCCGGGCCGAGCAGTTGCTCCGGGTCGTAGATCGCGTAGTAGCGGATCCCGAGCCGGGCGTAACCGGTTAACTTTTCCGAGTCCTCGCCCCCCTCGCGGTTGGAGACCACTTCCAATACCACCTCCGGCGACTTGCCGTATTCCCAAACGAAGTAGGACCGATTGGCTTTGGGCCAAAGATCGGCGGGCAGTTCGACATCCAGGCTCAACAGCGCGTCCGGCACCAGCGGTGGCTGGCGGATGGCGTAGAACAGGCCCACGTTGGCCATGGCGACGAAACGCCGCCCCTGCCCAGGACCGTCCCAGGAACTATAGAGCGGTTCGGTGAGCAGCCGTTGCTGTTTCTCAGAGAAGACATTGTCCACCGGGGTCTCATCCTCCGTCACGAGATGATCCACCTTCGGATGAAGCTCCGGAGGGAGCGCCAGAAGCGGATCGTGGGTCACGGTCTCAGTAGCCATCGGTCAGATCCATCACGCGGTACGCGCACATCGTGATTCCAAGACAATCATCGGCAACTCATGCATTATAGCAGGGGCTCGCCTCCCCGCAAACTGCGAAACATCGTAAGGGTGCGGCATGGCGAGACCTGCTGCTTTCCCCGTTTGGGCAGCCGGTCCACGGCTTCGATCAGTTGCTGAGGGTGGATGGGCTCGCGGATCACCCGTCGCGGATTTCGCGCTTCTCGGGGTCGTAAACCTGCCGGCGGCCGGTGTCCATGGCCCGCACGGCCATGAGCGCCGGCACGCAATGATGGTAGCCCGCCTCGATCGGCGCGTTGCAGGTCTTGCGCGAGCGGAGGCACTGGAGCCAATCGAGAAAATGATCGGCGGTCTCCACGGGCGATACCGGCTTCTCTTTGGCGGGAAGCTTGCTGGGCTTGATCGCGCCGGCTGCGGAGTACGTCGGCGCCTGCCAATTCGTCAGGTCGATCACCCCCTGGTCGCCATAGATCTTGAACACGCTGCCGCTGCCGTTGCCGAAGTTGGTCGAGTAGCTGACCAACAAGCCCTCGGGATAGGTCCACACGGCCTGGCAGTGGTCGGGGCAGGTGAAGTGGCTCTCGTCCTTCCAGGTGAAGATACCGCCCTGAGCCACGCAGCTCACCGGAAGCGTAGTGCCGACGACGTAGTTGTACAGGTCGATGAAGTGGCAGCCAAGGTTCGAGAGCGGCCCGTCGGAAAACTCCCGGTAGCCGTACCAGCCGGTCAGCAGCTTGCCGTCGAAGGGGCGCGTCGGCCGATCCATCAGAAATTCCTTCCAGTCCACGTCTTCTTCCTTGATCGGCTCCGACCGCTGCATCCAGGAGTGCCAATAGGGCCTGGTGCCGTTGCGGCACTGCTCGATCCGCGAAACCTTGCCGATCGCCCCCGTGCGGAACAACTCCCGGCAGCCGGTGCTGGTGGCAAAGCTGCGGACCTGGGTCCCCATCTGCGTGACGATGCCGCTGGCCTTAACCGCATCGCAGCACCGCTTGAGCGAGTCCATGTCCATGGCCAGCGGTTTTTCGCAGTAGGCGTCCTTCTTGGCCTTGGCCGCCGCCTCCAGGTGGGCCGCGTGGTGGTGATCGCAGGAAGCGATCATCACGGCGTCGACGTCTTTGAGGGCCAGGACGTCGAGGTAGGAAGCGAACTGACGGGCGGGCCGGCCATACCACTCCTGGCAACGGGCCGCAGCGCGCTCGCGGCGGATCCGCCAGGGGTCGCTCACCGCCGTGAACTCGACGTTCTGCTGCTTGTCGTGCGCGTGGACCCCCGGCATGTGGGCGTCGTAGCCGCGCCCGCCGCAGCCGATCAGCCCGATCGCGATCCGCTCGTTCGCCCCTGCGATCCGCGCGTAACTGGTGGCGCTCAGCGCGAGGGCGGCGCCGGCCGAAGCCGTCGCCAGGAATTGTCGGCGGGAAGGAGTCTTCTGCATGGATCGTCCTCCTGGTCAAAAAGGGCATTTGGAGTGCGATGACTCGGCATCGCTTTCTTTTTCAGCAACGAGGGCGCAACACACGAAAAAGAAAGCGGTAACAAGTTCCCGCACTCCAAAACGTCAGGAATGGGGGATTTCTACAAGCGATACCGATGTCGCGTTGGTCGCGGGTCTCCCGACCCCGCCAAATCCGAGTTCTCCCCTGGTCGCTCTCGGCAAGCGGTTGTACGCTAATGCCCGTCGCGGGTCAACAGCCTGGCCTCCGCCCAATTGGCGTGATCGCCCATGAAGTCGCCCGAGTCGCCGACCACCAGCTCCAGCTTCTTGGCGCGGGAGACGTCGAGATCGACCCAAATCGGTGGAATGTCGCGGGTCACCTGCCCGGACTCCCACTTCTTCACGCCGTCGATCCAAATCTCGAAGGTGATCGTCGGCCAGGTGGCCGCGTCGGCCCCGGCCCAGGACTGGAACCGCCGGTACTTGCCGTCCAGGGCATAGACAATTCGCGACGGGGCATGTGTGCCCAGGCCCCTCAGGAACCGCTTGCCGGCGATCGTCATCGGCTTCTCCCATACGCTGCGGTTCTTCTGAAGGGTTCCCCAGCCTTGGGTGACGGAAGCCGGCTGGAGGAGATCGAGGAACACGCCGTCGATCCGCTCCATCGGGCGCTGGGCGGCGATGGCCTTCTTCGGAAGCCTCGCAACCTCTACGGGGGCGAGAATCGCTGCTCCGTCGAGCGAGATCAACTCCGGCTGCGGCAGGCTGTTGGGATACGCTGAGCTGCCGCCGGGCTTGGTGGCCCAGACCCAGACGGAAATCGTCGTGCAATCGTCTCCCACGAACTCATCCAACGCGATCTCATTGCTGCCGCAAGCCAACGGGATCCGCACGAAGGTCCAGTGTTCGTGCGTGGGAAGCAGCGTGGCCGACCATCCGGTGGCCGAGCTGGCTGTGCTCGATTGGACTTCTCGGCCGTTGACTTTCACGCGGCCGACCGGCGCCGCGGGCGGCTTTTTCCCTTCACAAAGGACGAGTAGCTCGGCCTGGGGCGCGGCGACATCGATCTTCGCGTCCAGGGTAAGCTGCACCGCGGAAGCGACGTCCCCCAGGAGGCACGTCCAATCGGGCCCGAGCCATTTCTGGGAATCCGGAAATGCCACGCGTTGGA
>CAYTJV010000729.1:0-3555 GCA_964438165.1 uncultured Planctomycetaceae bacterium
CGTCGAGGATGTAGAGGGTGTTGCCGGTGTCGACGCGGCCGAGCTCGGCGGCCAGTTTGACGCGCTGGGCCTCGCCGCTGGATAGGGTGATCGAAGGTTGCCCGAGCGTCATGTAGCCCAGACCGACTTCCTGGAGGCTGCCCAGTAGCCGGGCCAGGGCGGGGAAATTCGTGAAGAACTCGGCCGCGTCGTCGACCCGCATGTCGAGCACGTCGGCGATCGACCGGTCGCGGTAGCGGATCTCGAGCGTCTGCCGGTTGAAGCGTTTCCCCTCACAGACCGGGCAGGTGAGGTACAGGTCGGGCAGGAAGTTCATCTCGATCCGCTTGAGTCCGTGCCCTTGGCACTCTTCGCAGCGCCCGCCTTTGACGTTGAAACTGAATCGGCCCGCCTTGTAGCCCAAGCGCCGGGCGTCGCGGGTGTTGGCGAACACCTTGCGGATTTCGTCGAAAACGCCGCTATAGGTCGCGGGATTGCTGCGCGGGCTGCGGCCGATCGGCGACTGATCGATTTGTACGACCTTGTCGATCGGATTGGCGCCGCGGATCGCCTGGTGCGGGCCCGGCTTGGGTCCGATGCCGCCGAGCCGCTGAATCAGGGCCCGGGAGAGCGTCTCGTTCAACAGCGAGCTCTTGCCCGAGCCGCTCACGCCCGTCACGCAGGTGAACACGGAGAGCGGGAACTGCACGGTGACGTTCTTGAGATTGTTCGTCGTCACGCCTTCCATCGTCAGCAGGCGGCTCTTGGCGATCCGCCGGCGCTGCGGCGGCACGGGGATCGCGAGCCTGCCGCTGAGGTAGCCGCCGGTGAGCGATGCCGAGCTCGCCGCCACGTCGGCCGGCGTGCCTTGGGCCACGATGCGCCCGCCGTGCCGGCCGGCGCCGGGCCCGAGGTCGATGAGCCAGTCGGCCTGGCGCATGATCGCCCCGTCGTGCTCGACGGCCAGCACGGTGTTGCCGCGGGCCTGGAGGTCGCGCATGGCGTCGATCAGCCGCTGATTGTCGCGGGGGTGCAGGCCGATCGAGGGCTCGTCCAATACGTAGCACACGCCCACCAGGCCGGATCCCAGCCCGGTCACCAGGCGCACGCGCTGCAGCTCGCCGCCACTGAGCGTGTCGCCGGGCCGATCGAGCGTGAGATACTCCAAGCCGAGCCGCTCCATGAACGACAACCGGGGGACGATTTCCGTACACAGCGGGTCCGCGATCGGCTGCTCGTCCTCGGCGAACGTGAGTTTTGAGAAGAAGTCGAGGGCTTGGGTGACGGTTAGGCGGGTGATCTCATGGATCGCTTTGCCGGCGATCCGCACCGAGCGGGCCTCGGGCCGCAACCGCGCGCCGCCGCAGTCGGGACAGACCATCTGCCCGCGGAACGCAGCCAACCGCTCCTGGCCGGCCTCGCTCTCGGTGGTCTCGTATTCGCGCTCCAACAGTCCGAGAATGCCCGGAAACGCCTTATCGCCGTGAAGGAGGGTCTTGAGCGTCGCCGGCTTGAGTTTCTCCAAAGGCGTGTTCCAGCGGAAGCCTGCGGCGGCCAGAAAGGTGCGAAGCTGGCTTTTCGTTTTGCGTGCCGCCCCGTCGGCCCCTTTCCAGGGCGCGACGGCCCCGTTGGCCAGCGACAAGCTCTTGTCGGGCAGGACGAGCTCCGGATCGAATTCCTCACAAATGCCGAGCCCTTCGCAGGTCGGACACGCCCCATAGGGACTGTTGAAGCTGAACGTGCGGGGCTCAATCTCCTCGTAACTGATCTTGCAGCGCGGGCAGGCGTACTGCGTGCTGAAGAGCCGCTCGCGCCACGGGCCGTTAGCTTTGACTCGCTCCTCGTAGAGGGCGAGCAAGAGCCCCTCGCCGTGGCGCACGGCCACGTGTACCGACTCGGCCAGGCGCGGCCGGACCCCGTTGCGCACGATGACCCGGTCGACCACGGCCTCGATGTGGTGCGCCTTCCGGGCAACCAGTGCCGGGGGATGCTCGGCGTCGACGACCTCGCCATCGACGCGGGCGCGGAGGAACCCCGCCTTGCGGATCGCCGCGAAGACGTCCTGGTGCTCGCCCTTGCGCCCGCGGACCATGGGGGCGAGGATCATCAGCTTGGTGCCCTCGGGCAGGGCCAGCAGCTCATCGAGGATCTGCTCCGGGTTCTGCTGCCGGATCGTCTCGCCGCAGCGGTAGCAGTTCGGCTCGCCGAGCCGGGCCATGAGGAGGCGCAAATAGTCGTAGATCTCGGTAGCCGTGGCCACCGTGCTCCGCGGATTGCTCGTGCCGGCGCGCTGGTCGATGGCGATGGTGGGCTGAAGGCCCTCGATCAAATCGACGTCGGGCCGTTCCAACTGGTTGAGGAACTGCCGGGCATACACCGAAAGGCTCTCGATGTACTGTCGCTGCCCTTCGGCGTAGACTGTGTCGAAGGCCAGCGAGCTCTTGCCCGATCCGCTCGGGCCGGTGACGACCACCAGTCGATTGCGCGGGATGTCCAGGTCGAGATTCTGGAGGTTGTGAACGCGGGCCCCGAGGATGTGGATCGCCTCGTCCGTGCCGGTGTCGGGGCTCTCTGCCATTGCCGCCGCTTCCACTGCACCGCCCATGCGCTACCCAGCCTGCTCGACCGATAATATCCCAAATTATCAAGTTTAGCAGGTCGGGCGCTTCCCGGCAAGGAGGCGATAAAGCCGCGACCGGTGGTCGCGCCTCGCGCTCGGCGCGGGTCTCTGACCCCGCCAAGGATCTCGACTGAGGGTCCTCCGCTGCTTCTCGGAGACCTTCGGCCATTGCGTGTGCGGGGTCGGGAGACCCGCGCGAAACGGCACGAGCGCGACCAGCGGTCGCGGCTTTATGACGAGGCGCCCGGCATTGAGGAGGGCCAGAGCATCGACGGCCGCAGAACCACGTCGAGCAGTGCCAGCGGCCGGATGTCTTCATCGCCGCGAAACGTTTGCAGGCTCTGATATCGGCCGCCCTGCGGATCGCGGCGGACTTCGACGACCCGCTCTGGGATGTTCACAATCCAGTAGTCCGCAATCCCCGCCTGGGCGTACAGGTCGGCCTTCTCGCCCTGGTCGTACTTGAGAGTGCTTTCCGACACTTCGATGATCAGGAGCACATCGGCGGCGGTCGGCCGCCTGCGAGAATAGTCGCGCCGGACGACCCACGCCAGGTCCGGTTCCGGGGCACTCTCAAGCTCCGGTAGCCCGATGGAGTTCTGCACTCGCACCCAAACGCGGCCTCGCGGCAGAGCCTCGAAACTCCACTCATTCAACCGGTCGACCGAAACTTCGTGCGGAGCGCCAATCGGAGGCATTTCGCGGATCTCCCCTTGGATGAACTCCAGCCTTCGCCGTTTCCTGCTGTCGAACACGCCGCATGCGATCATGCGGTCGTATTCGGCAAGTGTGAGGTGGGCAATCGTGCTCACGGTCTTCCCTCGGAATTTGCGATTTGAGCGATCCTCAGCAGACTCTTCTTCATTCTACGACACAGAGAAAAAGCCAGTCAACCTGCTGCCAAGCGGATTGTCGATTTAATCTAGCGGCCATATTCCACAAATTCGAGTGAAGTG
>CAYTJV010000730.1:0-3549 GCA_964438165.1 uncultured Planctomycetaceae bacterium
TGGATCTTCATGCGGTCCAACGAATGCTCGATCGGCAGGTCGCAGTCCAGGCAATCGAATTTGTGGTCGGTCACGTGGGTCTTGTGCAGGAACTCGTGGTCGTCGATCTTGGCGAGGTCTTGCGGCCGGTTGTGGCAGACGCCGCAGCGCTCGCGGGGAACCTCCCCCCGGCCGCGGATCAAGTCGCCGTGGCAATTCGTGCAATCGACCCCCCGCTCGTAGGCCAGGTCGTGGCTGAACATGACGCCGCCGCCGAGGTCGAACTTCTTGTCGGGGATCTGGTGGCAGCGCGTGCAGGCGCCCAAGCCCTCGTTGAAAATCCCTTCCTTGAAATGGCAGAGGAAACAGGTCGAGGTGGTGACCGTCATGTGCTTCCCCTGGACGATCTGGCTGTGGCAGCTCGTGCAGCGGAGCTTCTTGCCGCGGCGCAGGTCGCCAAGGTGCGGGGTATGGTCGAAGGCGATCCCGTGGAAGTCCACTTTGCCCGACAGCAGCCGGGTCTCATGGCAGCCGCTCCGTAGGCAGCTTGCGTCGGGGATCTCGGCGGCGGGGCGCGGGCCTTCGCTGGCCGTGACGTACTTGGCAAGCTGCACCAGCCCCAGCATCTTGCCGCGCAGCTTCCCTCCGAAGCCCGGCGCGAAATGGCATTCGATGCACGACACGTCGCGATGGCTCGACATCTCCCAGGAGTGGTAGTACGGCTCCATCACATGGCAACTGCGGCAGAACTCCGGCCGCGAGGTATACCAGCCCGCCCCGCCCACAAGAAGGATCGCCAAAATTGAGAACGCGCCCAGTACGGCCGCGATCCGAAGTCCGAGCCAGCGCACGACGGGCCAGAACCGCGCAACGCGCCGGCCGCCCTGGGTCCTGAGCCGCCCCAGCAGGGAGCGGACCTTGCCGGCGTCGGACGATTTGGCGGAGGAATTAGAATCGGTCTCGGCCATGACAACTGCCTTCAGGAGCCGTAGGGCGGACTTTAGTCCGCCCACGAACTACGGGTGGATTAAAATCCACCCTACAACAAACGACCAACTTATTCTCTTACGACTCCTTAGTGGGCTGCCTTCAGTGGGCCAGTCCCGCGACCATCATCCCGACCAACAGGCCGAGGCCGATCGCCAGCGCCACGAACCCGCCCATCGCGATCAACCACAGGCGCCTTTGCGACGGCGCCGTGGCCGCCAGGCGGTCGAGCTTGCCCTCCTGCTCGATCCGCCGGAGGAACTCAGGACGCTCCTCGCGCAGCTCCGCCTCCGTCACCAGCCCGGTCAGGATCGCCATGTCCAAGGGGAACTTGTCGGCGCGCAAATGGGTATTGAAGAAGTGGATCGCAAACACGAATCCCGTGGCCAGCAGGGCCTCCTCCGAATGGATAATCTTGGCCACGTTCAGCACCCATCCCGGAAGAACCAGCGTGAACAGGTTGGGAAACCAGAGGATCAAGCCGGCAGTCCCGATGATGATCACGCCCCAGAACACGGCCCAATAATCGAATTTCTCCCAATAGGTCCAGCGCTCGAACACGGGCTTTTCACCCAATCCCACGAACCACCGCGCCATGCGGTAGAGGTCCACGAAATCCCGGAGGTTGGGCACCGGCGAATCGGGGCCAAACAGCAGCCTGCGCCAGGCGACTCCCTGCTCGCGGAGCTGGACGATTTTCTTGACCAACCACGACAAGTGCGCCGCGGCGTAGAACACGGTCACCACGGCGCAGATGCGGTGCAAGACGCTGGTCGCGTCGAATCCGCCCATCACCCCCGCCAGCGTTTTGCCCCATTCCTGATGGCCGTACTTCAGCGGCAGGCCGGTCAACGCCAGCCCGAGGAAGGACACGATCACCATCACGTGAAGCGTGCGATGAATGGGCTCGAAGCGAACGTAGGCGGGCTGTCCGGCCGCGATCCGCTTCGGACGCCCGTGCCGGAGCGTGTGCACCAGCGAGCGCACCAGCCACAGAATTGCGTGGACGCCGAAGAAACCGAAAACAGAATAGAGCAGAATCTCCATGCCCATATACACGCCGTACAAGAGCGGATAGCGCTTCCGATCGTGGTGGTTGGCGTGAGGATCGTAATTGGTGAAGTTCGCCACGGCGTTCGGGTGGCATTGGCGGCACGTTTCCAGGCGGTTTTCCGGGGCGAGTCGGGAGTGCGGGTCGTCGATGGGAAGGATGTCGTGGGCGCCATGGCAGTCGGAGCACTTGGCCGCCGGCCCATAGCCCAGCTCCGTCAACTGCCCGTGCAAGCTGTCCGCGTAACGGCTGGAAAGCTCGGTGTGGCAATTACCGCAGAGGTTGGGAATTTGCAGGCGGAAGCGCGCCGACTCGGGAGCTGAGATTTCGTGCTTTTGATGGCACGAGGTGCAACTGGGATGCTTGTGGATGTCTCCGCCGGGCGCGGCCCGCTCCGTTGCCTCCCCTAACCCCTTCCCCTCGCCGTGGACGCTCTTTCGCAGCCGTTCCTCGATGAAGCGGTGGCACTTCCCGCAGGTGGCCGCCACGTTGCTGGCGTGCAGCGTGGATCGCTTGTCTCCCGCCAGGTAAACTCCGTGAGCGCCGTGACAATTGGCGCACGAGGCCGTGACCAAGAGCCCCGTCTTGTAGAGGCCCTGGCCGTGGACGCTCTGGCGATAGGTATCCAGATCGTGCTGGTAGTTCTCCAGTCGCTCCCGATGGCAGGCGTCGCAAATGACCACCTGATTGTCCAAGAACATAGGCGAGCGCTCGTCGCGCAGCGGCAGCAGATGGTGCGACACGCCGCCGTGGCACTTGTCGCAACTGAGCGGGGTGCCTTGTCCGCGATCGTTCTTCTCGCCCGCTTTGCCGTGTACTCCCTTGACCAACTCGACCGCCTCGGGCTTGTGGCAGTGGGCGCAAATCTTGCTGATGTCGGCCAACGATGATCGGAAGCCGTCTTCTTTGGCGTGGGCCTCGTTGATCTTGTCGGTATCGTGGTTGCCGCCGTGGCAGTCGGTGCAACTGACCCCCTTCCCCTTGTTGAAATGAACGTCCTCCTGGAGCGATTTCTCCGGGATGTAAAGCCGCCACGACTTGGGGTCCTTCTCGTCCCACTGGTCCCGATTCGTGTGGCACTGGAAGCACATGCTGTTGTCGGGAGCGATCTGCGAGCCCTTGGGCGGCGGGAGAGGCCGCTTGGGGGCAGCCGCCGGCGCTGGGCTTGCCTTTTCGGCCGTGGGGCTGGCCGCCGCGGCGCCTTTCGATTCGCCCGTTTTGGGCGCAGCCGCCTTGGATGCCGGGACGCTCGGCGCGGCGCCTGTGGGTGCGGGAGCCTGAGCGGCAGCAGGTTTTGTCGAACTGTCCTTAGTCGGGGCGGCGTCTTTGCCCGCCCCTGCTGCCGGTGCTGCCAGCACCAGCATCACCAAGAGAATTTTCATGCCTGCGGTTTCCCGGTAGATATCACGATCGAGGAGCACGTCACTGCGGTGGCAAGGAGGGCCTGCCCCAGGGGAATCCGAGGACTCCCCATTTGCTGAGCCTCAGAAAAGTAATGCAACAACGACAAATCCGAGCCGGGCCGTGTCGGC
>CAYTJV010000731.1:0-3548 GCA_964438165.1 uncultured Planctomycetaceae bacterium
TCCTTCGCTTTCCCCAGGTCGATATAGCCGCTCAGCCGCGACTCGGGTGGGATTTCCACCACCAGGTCGCTCCGCGGCGTCACTTGGCAGGCCAAGATGTAGCCGCGACGGATTTCGTCGCGGGTGAGGTACTCGGTGGACTCCCCGGCGACCTCACCTTCGCGGACGATCAGGCGGCACTTGCCGCAGGTTCCCTCGCCGCCGCAGATCGCACCCACGTACACATTGGCCTCCTGCGCAGCCTCGAGCAGGGTTTTCCCCTCGGCAATCGCCGTCTCGTGCCCGTCAGGAAGGAAGCGGATGCGATAGCTGGCCATAGTGTCAGTTTGGGCTCCACTGCTTCTTCAGGTAGCTGGAGATACCCGAAGCCTCCTTCGGGCCGATCAAGACCGACCAGCCCGACTCGTCCTCGACTCCGGCCGAGAGCACCGCCACAAACCCGGGAATCACCAGCTTCCGATGTGTGACCTTCTGTTCTACTTCCGACTTTTTCAACGCCTTCGTGATCGAGTCGGCGTTGAACTTGTCCGAGGCCCATGCGGTGAGCACGGAAGTGCCCTCGGTGTCCACGGAAAGGATGTAGGCGGGAATGCGGCTGGCCTCAACTTCGCCCTCAAGCGAGTAGTAGCTGAGCGAGAAGTTCGTCGTGACCAGCACGGCGGCGTCTGCGCTAGGCTCGCCGACGGAATACAGCTTCGACTCCACCGCTACCGGCTTCTGCGGGTCGGTGTAGATATCCTGACGCGTAGTGAGGACCGGGAGCAGTTGCCACTTCTCACAGGCATCGGTTACAACGATGCCGGCATACTTGGCCACCAGCGTGCTCGCCTCGACGGCCTGCATGGTTGGATCAGTCGCCGTGGTGAAAGCGAGGGTGGGGTAGCCTAAAGGGCGGAAATTCTTCAGCGAGAGCCGACGAATCTTGGTCAGGGCCTCCAACGTAGCCTTCAGAGAACGGGTGCCCGGGTCCAACACGATTTGTTCCACATCCAGCGCGTTGATCTTACTGGTCAGTTCAGCCAGGCTCTCAAGTCCTTCGCCGCGGATCGCCAAGGGGCAGCTTTCGTCCTTGGCCACGCGTGCGGCGGCCTCGGCCTGGGCAGGATCGGAGATGTACAACAGCGGCCGTTGGCCCGACAGAGCCGCCGCGGCTCGCCGGAGACACTCGGCGTCGGCCGACATTAGCACACAGGCCAGACCCGATTTTTCCGCCGCCAGCCGGGCCGCTTTTTCGAACCGGGCGGCGTCGCGCGGCACCTTTTCTGCCGCCACCAAGTTTACCCCGATCCGCACGCCGACCCGCTCGAACGCCAACTTGCCGATGGCCTCCGCTCGGGCGGCCAACGCGCTGTCGTCCAGCGTGTCGGAGATTCGCACGGCCACGGCGGCGGGTCGATGGAACTTCTCCTCGTGCCGGTAGAGTTGCGTCTCGTTGCCGATCTTGATCTCGGCGTCGCCCGTGCCGATGACCACGAGTTGGATGGGCGGTCGGGACGCGGATTCCAGCGCCGCCTTGCCCTGCGCGGTGATGTGCGGACACTTGTCCAGCGAAACCTGCTTGGTGGCCATCTTCATGGCGAAGGCCAGGCAGGTGGGAAAGCCGCAGTCCTTGCAGTTGGTCTTTGGTAGATGCTTGTAGATTTCTAGGCCCGTCAGCGCCATCGGTCTTCCCTTCTATTTCAATTCTTTCTAATGTTGTGATAGCCGGGGGCTAACAGCCCCCGGAGGAGTCGTCAACACGCTCCGGGGGCTGTTAGCCCCCGGCTATTCTCTTACGAAATCAGCGGCGGCAGCCCGAGGGCCGGGTGCCCCACCGCCTCTAAATGCGCCGCCACTTCTTCTTCCGTCACACCATTCTCCTCCGTGGCGATCTTGTCCAACAACCCCGGATCGCCGAGCCGCTCCGCCTCGACCAGAAGCCGTTCGCGGACGGCTTCCTTGAGCGACTTCGGCATCCACACGATCCGTCTCATGCCGCCTTCGGCTGCGAGGAACTTCGGACTGGATAAGTACAACCGGCCCACGCCCACGAAGCCGGGTGTCTGCGCCCCGCCGCCGCTGACCGACGCCAGATCGCCAAACGTCATGCCCGAGGGGGTTGTGCCCGCGTACTCGCGGTTGACGATCATCACCCCGTTGGCCAACGGCAGGACCGCCACAATGCACTCGAAGCAGCCGCAACTTGTCATGGGCGATTCCAAGAGGCTGTAGGCGCAGAATCGCTCGATTTTGTGGTTGGAGTACTGATAGACGAACTTATTGACCCCTTCCCACTCGCCCTTCAGCGAATCGACGGTCCGCCCCTTGGCGATCGGTTGATTCGGTCCGGTGGGATTGATCTCGAAATTGGCGCGGCCATCGAGCCAATTGTAGGCCCCGCACAACCCCAGCCGTTGCGGAGTGATCACGCACACGTGATCGGGGGCGTAGCTCTGGCAGATCGTGCAACTGTAGAAGGTTTCGACCGACTCGTCGGTCATGCCCGCGATGCGATCGTCGCGGACGCTGAAGGCCGCGCGGGCCTCGGCGATCTTGGCCTGTACGACCTCGGGCAGGCTGGAGATGCGTACGGCCACCTTATCGACGATTCCGGCGTACTCGTCGTGCAGCTTGGCGTAGAGAATCGTGCCCAGGTGCTTCAATCGCAGCCCGGCTCGAAAAGACTTCTTGCTGACGCGGCACCAAATCTGGTCGCGCTGGCCGGTGTGCATGAAACCCATGGCGTGGCTCAGCCAGCGATGGATCTGCCGTTCGAGGATGCCCTCGAAGTCGTCCTGCATCTTGCGCCCGGCCACCAGGACTTCGATGACCAGCGGCATCGCCCCGCCTTCAGCGACGGCGTCGATATCCGGGCCGGTAACCTCAATCTGACCGTCTTGGATCTGGCTGGAATCGATCATGTGGACGTATTCCACGGCGTCGGAATACTTAAAGCCAAACTGCACGTGCATGTCGTCCTTACGCACCCGTTCTCCCTCGAAGGCCGCTGCGTAGCCCACGGGAATGTCGACCTTTTCAACTTTCACCTTGACCGCGCGGGTGTCGATGCAGGTGGGCACGAGGCGATGGTAGTCAGTCTCGACCACGATGGCCTCGCGGACCGTCACGCCGGTGGGCCGGACTTGCGGAGTGGTGGTCGTGTCGGAGATCACCGGGTAGCCCATGAGGATCGCCCCAGCCCCCAACGCGTACCAGTCGTCAGGGATCTCGCCAAAGGTGATTCCGAAGGCGTTGATGCGGCGTTTGGTGTAATCCAAACACTTGCGCGATTCGCCGCGCTTGTGACCACCGAACGTTAGCGCACTGCGGATTGACCAGTTCAACACGTAGATGCTATCGAGCGAGTCCGGGCCGACCGGCACCACGTATTGATCCCAGTACTCCTTCAAGGGCACGTCGTCCTTGAGCACGCGGCCTTCGATGATTTGCTCGCGGGCGGTGCGGCCGTCGCGGTTGGCGCAGAGGAAGGTCAGAATACTGCGTTTTTGCAGTTCGCGGACGACCTCGACGGCGATCTCGGTGGTGGGCGCCGGACCGAGAATCAAGGC
>CAYTJV010000732.1:0-3538 GCA_964438165.1 uncultured Planctomycetaceae bacterium
CGACATCCAGGAGGTGCAGAACCGAGACCCCGAGTTGGCCCGCGCCCTGCTCCGGCGCGGAGGGGAATACCGCGCCAACTACCAATTTAGCAAAGCCCTGGTCGATTTCGATGAATCAGCACGGCTCAACCCGACCGCCGGAGCGTGCGCAGCATTTAGTGAGACCTTGATGATTCTAGGTGATCTGGACAAAGCTCTGGCCCTCTGCAACGAATGGGTCCGGCTCGAGCCTGGATCAACGGCGGCGTATTGTATGCGGGCTCAGTGCTACCGCCTGAAAGGCGAATTGGACAAGGCATTGGCTGACGCCAACGAAGCCATTCGTCTCGCCCCGCAAGGTTCCTGGGCCTATCTGAGTCGGGGCCTGATCTATGAAAACAAGCATGAATGGACCAAGGCCATTGCTGACGTGACCGAAGCGATCCGGCGTGATCCGAAGGACACCAGATACTTCGGCGGCCGTGCCGCGATCTACCTGCAGCTGGGAGAACGAGACAAGGCCCTGGTCGATTGTCAGGAATCAATTCGGCTGGATCGGAAGAACGTGTGGGCCCACGTGTCGCTGGCAGCCTGCTACCGAGACAAAGGAGATCTTGACAAGGCACTCGCCGCCGCTGACGAGGCCGTCCGCATCGCTCCGGAGTACTGCTTGGCGTACATGGCCCGAGCAGCCGTTTACAACGCCAAGAGGGACTTCGAGAAGGCCCTCGGCGACTACAGCGCAGCGATCCGGCTCGCTCCGCAAGATTCCGGGGCTTACCTCGCCCGAGCCGGTCTTCATAGAGACCGCAGGGACTTCGAGAAGGCCCTGGCCGATTTCAGCGAGGCAATTCGGCTCGCTCCACAAAATGCCTGGCCATACGCGGCCCGGGCCGGCATTCATAATATCAAGGGAGATTGCGACAAAGCCCTGGCCGATGCCAACGAGGCGATTCGGCTCGACCCGCAATTTGCCTGGGCCTTCATTGAGCGGGGTATCGCGTACGCCGCCAAAGGAGATCGTGACAAGGCCCTGGCCGACTGCAACGAAGCGATCCGCTTCAATCTGAAAGATGGCAATGGGTATGCCGAGCGGGGTAGGCTCTATCTCGATATGCACGAGTTCGAAAAAGCAGCAGCCGACCTCGACCGAGCTGCGGAACTCGGGCCGATTAGTTGGCATTTCTACAAACGCCGAGCCGTGGCGCACTTCCAACTGCAACATTACGACAAGGCGCTGGAGAGCATTGCCAAGGCCGTCGATTTGACACCCGGTGATTTCAGCAACCTCACGTGGCTCGGCCCCGCTGCCGTGGCGACGTGCCCAGACCAATGCTTGCGCAGCGGACTACTGGAACTGGCCGACAAGACCATCCAATGGGCCGAGGACACGACCGATGGGAGTCGCACCAAGAGCTTCCACGGTTTTCAGACAGCGGCCGGTGCGTATTGTGCACGAGCTCGGCTCTACGGCGCATTTGGTCAGCCGGAAAAAGCCCTCGCCGATTTCGGCAAAGCCATCGAGTTGGAGCCGAAGAGTCGTTTGGCGTGGTTCCACCGAGCAGACTACTACTTCGAACAGAAACAGTGGGAAAAGGCAATCGCCGATGCCGAACATGGGAACCAGATCCCACCAGACGACGCGTACAACTGCAATGGCTTCGCCTGGCTTCTGGCGACGTGCCCGGATCGCGACCTATGGCAGCCTTCCAAGGCCGTGGAATACGCCAAGAAGGCCGTGGCGCTGGGAGCCAAGGACGGTGCGAACTGGAACACCCTGGGCGTAGCCCAGTACCGAGCCGGCCAATTCCATGAAGCCATCACGGCCCTCACCACGTCGATGGAACTCCGTTCGGGCGGCAACGCCTTTGACTGGTTCTTCCTGGCCATGACCCAGTGGCAGTTGAACAACAAGGACGAGGCCCGAACGTGGTACGACAAGGCCGTCCAATGGACCGAGAAGAATAAACCTGACGCTGAGGAGCTGCTCCGCTTCCGCGCCGAGGCCGCCGAGCTGTTGGGGATTGCGGAGCAGACACCGGTGATAGAGGAGAAGGCCGAGAAAGCACAGTGATGGCTTAAGCTCATGTTCCCTCTCCCTGTGGGAGAGGGTTAGGGTGAGGGTGGAGCGAGTCGTGGCTCCGACCCCTCACCGCAGCCCTCTCCCAAAGGGAGAGGAAGCAAAGAAAAACGCGGCCGGGGAGGTCCAAGACGCCAACCACGTTCCTCCCCGGCCCAACCATCCCCCGCACGGCTCGGTTCGCGCGTCGCGGGGAGATGTCGTTACCATTGTACTGCGGACCGCCAGTCAAAACGGGAGGTGGGAACTATGTTCAGCAGATCTCGAATCACGCTCGTCGTGTGGATTGCCGCGGTCGCGACCGCACTCGCAGTGCAGACAGCTACCGTCCACGCGCAGCCGGCGGACACGCCCTGGCCGATGTGGGGCCAGAACGCGCAGCGGACCAGCGTCGGCTTGCAAGGTCCAAGCGAAAATGACCTGATGTGGGTGGCCGGATATCAAACCGGAGAAGAGGTGGCTATCGGCAAGAAAGCCATTTACATTGCTGGTGGCGGGGTGGGGCTCCAAGCGATGAACTTCGATGGAACGCTGCGTTGGACGTGTCCGATCGGTTCTACGGACCAATGTTGTCCAGCCATCAGTCAGGATGAGGATGGGCATGGTCTGGCCCCGGCCGCGGGCGCGGTTCAGGACATCCATGCCGGACAGGCGGGGCAGGCCGAGATCGAGGACGACGAAATCGAAGCTTTCGCCCTGCAAGGCCAGGTCGGCGGCATGACCGTCGCGCAGCCAGTCGACGGCGAAGCCAGCCTGGCGCAGGCCTATGCTCAGGCCATCGCCCAGTTCGGGGTCGTCTTCGACGAGCAGGATACGCATGGCGGGATTCTACGCCATGCGGGGATTGAGCGTCACGGCGCGCCAGACACCGGGATGGCGATGCAGTCATCATGCCGTTGCGGGGTGGGGATGTTGCAAGGGTCTTGAGCATTATTTTCGTTTTTGATATATTTGCGAAATATAACTTTGCTCATGAAAACGATGCGTTTCTGGTTGCGCCTGCTTTTTTTGTCGTTGTTGGCGGCTCCGCTGGGGGCGGCCACGGCGCATCTTGCCGAGACGGTGGTCCTGCAGCTCAAGTGGCGGCATGCCTTCCAGTTTGCCGGTTACTACATGGCCAAGGAGCTGGGCTACTACCGTGCCGCCGGTCTGGATGTCGAATTTCGCGAAGCCGCGCCCGGCATGGACGTGGTCGACGAGGTAGTTTCCGGCCGCGCCAACTATGGCGTCGGAACGAGCAGCCTGATCCTGGAGCGCAAGGCGGGCAAGCCGGTGGTGGTGCTCGGCGTGGTTTTCCAGCATTCGCCGCAGGTCCTGATCGTGCGCCAGGAAAGCGCGCTGCAGACCGTACATGCGGTGACCGGCAAACGCATCATGCTGGAGCCGCACGCCGATGAATTGCTCGCCTACCTCCGGCGAGAGGGGGTGCCGCTTGACCAGATAAAGCTCCTGCCCCATACATTCGATGTCAGGGACCTG
>CAYTJV010000733.1:0-3519 GCA_964438165.1 uncultured Planctomycetaceae bacterium
CCTCGTCCAGCACGTTGGGGAACAGCCCCATCTCGAACTCGAAGCCCAGGATGTCCACCCTGGTGATGTGCTTCTTGCGGCATTCCAGGATGATCTCCTCGACGAACAGCCGCGTCACCGGCAGGTTCACCGGCCCGACGGCCACCAGCCGCCCAGCCTTCTTGCCGTGGAACGCCGCGAAGCCCGTCGTCTTCTCCGCGCGGTAGGCGCGCAGGATCAGGTCCAGAAACGCCGCCTCCTTTTCCTCCAACTGCTTTTGCTGCTCCGCCTCGCGCAGGTTCGGGTTAATGCCGATGTAATGCTGGCGCTCGTACTTGCCCAGGTTGAGGATTTCAAAGGCGCGGTAGTCCTTGCCCTCGGCTTTGAGTTGCCGCTGCACGCCAATCAGCCGCTTGCGGGTGGTGTGGATGGCGAACTTACCCAGGTCACAGCCGATCCATTTACGATTGAGTTTTTCCGCCACGGCCAGCGTGGTGCCGGAGCCGGAGAAGATATCAGCCACAAGGTCGCCTTCGTTGGAAGAGGCCTTGATGATGCGTTCGAGCAGGGCTTCGGGCTTTTGAGTGGGATAGCCTATGCGCTCAGAAGCAACTGCGTTTACGTCAAACACATCGTCCCAAATATCACCAATGTGTCGCCCCTTCGATTCATCAAGGTAACGCTTAAGACGCGGCATCCCTGTTGAAGTAAAGACTATTCTTCTTTCATCTATCCCGACATCAATTCGATCTTGCGACCAAATCCAATGCTTCCCAGATGGTGGTGGTAACACTTTGTCTCCAAATCTACGAGCCTCGCCTTGGCCTGATTGCGTAAAGTCCCACAAGCCGTACTTCCGACCAGTCTGTGCTTCTGTGAGGTTATAATGGCTATCCTGGTAATCCTTTGAGTGGGCAAGGAATTGTGCATTGAAGGTCGCTCGTTGCCCCTTGCTGAAATAAAAAACTGTATCGTGGACATTGCCAAAACTCTTGCTTTGCGCCTTGCTGACGCGAGTTTTCTGCCACACCAACTCGTTTTGAAACGTGCCAACCCCAAATATTTCATCCAGCACAAGCCTCAGATGAGCGGAAAGCCGCCAATCACAATGCACATAAATACTCCCATCCTCGGCCAGCAAATCCCGCATCAGGATCAGCCGCTCATAGATCATGGTAATGAAGGAATCGGCGCCCTTGCCCCAGGTGTCGCGGTAAGCGATCTCTTCGAGGATGTTGGGCTTCTTGGTGAAGGTGTCGCCGCCGATCTCGATGTCCATGCTGAAATCCGCGCCCACGTCGAACGGCGGGTCAATGGAGAACAGTTTGATGCCGCCCTGCTTCTCGATCTCCTCGCGCAAGGGGCCGTTCTTCAGCGATGAGAGGATCAGCTTGTTGTCCCCCCAGATGAGCTTGTTTGTCCAGCCCTTGAGCTGGCGGCCCCGTGAGTCCAGCGAGAACAGCTCCACCTGCAAGCGAGTGTCCTTTTCGGCGCGCGGTTCGTCCACCTGCTCGATGACCTGGAAAGGCAGGACGATATTGCAGACCTCGCTCGTCTTGCCGTTCCAGACCAGTTCCACCTCCCGCTTGTCCTCGAACAGCAGAAAGCGATACTTCTCCGGCAACGGCCTGCCGGCCTCGATAAAGCGGACAATCTCCTGCTGTTCCTGTTCGGTCAGCCGTGGCATAATGATCCTCTTCTTCTCGGTCTGGGCCCCGGGGTCAGACCCGGTTTTTCGGTTTTGATGATTCATGGCCCTGCCGGTACGTCTGCCACCCAGCAAATGAAGGGAGCCCAAGACGTTCCCGCCAAACTATGATAAAGGCGGTGGTCCGACGTTACCATCCGCCCGCTCAGTTGTATGGTTACTCGACTACCTCGTTATCCTTGGTGGCGGAGATAGAACTCACGCTCTTCATTCCGCTTGCACTTGCCGAGAATCAGCAGATTATGCATCCAGGACAATTCTCGCACCAGCGGTGCGAGTCGTGGCTCGTCCCGGTAGCTGTCGAAGAACTGCCGCATCCGCCAGAGGTTGCTGGCGGAAAATCCGCTCATTCCCGGCTGGCGGCGCTGGATGTGTTTGGCCAGGGCTTCGACGGTTCCCTTGCCCCAGGCTGTAGGGTGGGACAAGCGCAGCGCCGGCCCACCGTGAGCAAGTTCGCCACGGGAACTCGCCGCGTGACCAAGTCATGGTGGGCCGGCGCTGCGCTTGTCCCACCCTACCGCTGCCTCCCCCCTTCCTGCTTGGTCAATGCTTGAAATGCCGTCGGCCGGTGAAGACCATGGGCAGGCCGAGGCGGTTGCAGGCGGCGATCACGTCCTCGTCGGCGCGGGAGCCGCCGGGTTGGATGAAGGCGGAGATGCCGGCCTTGGCGGCTAGTTCGACCGAATCGGGGAAGGGGAAGAAGGCGTCGGAGGCGAGCACCGCGCCGTGGACCCGATCGCCGGCCTTCTTGAGCGCGATCTCGGTGGAATCAACGCGGCTCATCTGGCCCGCCCCGGCGCCCAGGAGCATCCGGTTCTTGCACACCGTGATGGCGTTCGACTTGACGTGCCGCACGATGGCCCAGGCGAAGCGCAGCTCGCGGAGCTGCTCGTCGGTCGGGGCGGCTTGGGTGACGACCTGCCATTGGGATTCGAGGTCGGGCAGGACGTCGGCCTCCTGCAATAGCACGCCTCCTTCCAGGAAGCGGTAGGCCCAGCGCTCCGGGGCGTCGATCGGGCCGACTTTCATGAGGCGGACGCTGGCTTTCCACTTGGGCCGGGTAGTGAGGAGCTCGAGAGCGGCGGGCTCGAAATCGGGAGCCACGATCGCCTCGACGAACAGGCCCGGCTCGCAGAGCACCTCGGCCGTGGCCGCATCGACCACGCGGTTCATCGCCAGCACGGAGCCAAACGCGCTTAGCGGATCGCCCGCCATGGCCTTGCGCAGGGCCTCGGCCAGGGCCTCGTCGACGGCAGCCCCGCAGGGATTGTTGTGCTTGATGACCACGGCAGCCGGCTCGGCGAAACCGCGCACGATCCCCAGGGCGCTGTCCAAGTCGAGGAGATTGTTGTAGGAGAGCTCTTTTCCGTGGAGTTGGGCCGCCGCGACGACGTTGCCCGGCCGCGACTCCGGGCTGGCGTACAAGGCCGCCGCTTGATGGGGGTTCTCGCCGTAGCGCAGCACCTCCTTGCGCACGTAGCCCAGGGTCGCGGTGCCTGGAAACGGGCCGTCGGCGGTCCGGCCGGCAAAGAAGTCGGCGATCGCGCGATCGTACCGGGCGGTGTGGGCGAAAGCCTCGGCGGCCAGCCGCTTGCGGAGTTCCGGCGTCGTGCCACCGGATTCGTTAATCTGGTTGAGGATTTCCGGGTATTGCTGCGGGCTGGTGGCGATGCTGGTGAAGGCGAAGTTCTTGGCCGCGGCGCGGACCATGGTCGGGCCGCCGATGTCGATGTTCTCGATGGCCTCGGGCTGGCTGGCACCCGAGGCAACAGTTTCGACAAACGGGTAGAGGTTGGCCACCACCAGATCAAATGGCGCAATATTGTGTTCGG
>CAYTJV010000734.1:0-3515 GCA_964438165.1 uncultured Planctomycetaceae bacterium
TGGACGGCATCGGTATCGACCGCTGCGTGGAGGAACTCTGGGGCCTGGAGGTAAACCGGTTCCAGTACCTGTACGTGGGCCTGCCCGGGCTGGACGGAGTAGAATATGTCCAGGGAGACAACTGGCTGGGAGTGGCCCTCTCCGTCCTGATGAAGATCCCGCCCGACCAAGTGGCGTGGCTGGGGGCGGAGGCGTTGCGGCGCCTGGCGGAGGCGCCGTTGAGCGAGCAAGAACGGTTCTTGCTGGGCGAGTGCGTGGAAGCCTATTTGCCGCTGGATGAAGAGCAACAGCGGCAGTTTGAGAACCTGCTGCAATTGAGGTCCAATGTTGAGGTACGTGCCATGAATCAGACGACCTTTGAAAAAGGAATCGAAAAAGGGCGCCAGGAAGGACAGATAGAACTCATCTGTTCGTTGATCGAAGAGCGGTTTGGCCCGGTCCCGGAAGCAATCCGGCGGGACCTGGAACGGCTGCCGGTGGAGCAGTTGCGCCGCTTGGCCTTGAAGGTCGGGACGGCCGCCTCGCTGGCCGATCTCGGCTTGCCCGCGTCACGGGACAATACGATCGTCTGATTTGTCCGGCCCAAAGCGTTTTCGTTCACTCGCGCGGCCACCGCCGCCGCTCACGTTGGGCAGCCAGAGGCCGCCGGGCGTGGTTGACCACGCGAGCGAGGTTGCCGACTCTGCGAGTGTTTGCAGGCGTGGCAAGAGGTCGTCCAGGCGACGTGCTACCGCCGCGTGGTCGCGGAATTGGCGTTGCTCCCGGTAGAGCCATTGCACCCAGTTAAGCGCCGCCAACAGGGTCCCGCTGCGGTCGAACACCGGCAGAAGGGCCTTCTCGGGCTCCAGCATAGGACGGATCGACTCATAGGCGGCCAGTCCGACCTGCCAAAGCGAAGGGTTGTCGCCAGCCAGACTGCCCAACAGCCGGGCCACGTCGGTGGCCACGCTCTCCACCCGCATGGCGCCGAAATCGATCAGCCCGGTGACGCGATCGCCCGTAAACAGCACGTGATCGTGCCACACGTCGCGGATGCACGGCTGGAGCGGCAACTGCCACGAACACGCCGCTTCGAGCATGGCTTTGACCGAATCCAGGCAAACCCGAGCACGAACGACCGCTTGTCGGGCGCGATCGAACAGGTTCGGCCAGATCTCGGGCACGATGCACCGGCCTAGCGCGTCCAGATCGCCGGCCGCGTACTGGCGAACGCGATCGAGACGCTCGCGCGCTCCCGGCGAGGGACCCGTGCAACGCGCGTAATCCGGGTAGGTCGCGGCGGCACGATGGAACTGGGCCAACGCCGCGAGCGCCGCCTGGAGCCTCGACGGCTGCGGATTCCGCCGGAAATCGGCAGTGCCCGGCAGCCACGGAGCGAGTTCCCAGAGATGCCCTCGGTAGCCGACCCAAGTCCGCCCAAGCCGGTCTTCGCACGGTGCCGGCACCCAGTCCAACCCCAGTCGGCAAACGTGGAGCAGAACTGAGTGAATGAACCCTAGCCCATCTTCAGTGGGGGATTCCGCCGGCCATCGCTTCAAGCAGAGCACCCGATCGGGTGTCCTGATCCGCCAGATAACCGCCCCGCTGAAGCCCCCGGCCGCCCCAAGCAACTCAATCTGCTCGGGCCGGAATTTGCCGGGATAATGGGCCAGCACATTCAATGCGGCGGACAAATCACTCATGGGCAGGATTGGCTGGAGCGACCTTGATCTCCAGGAATCATCTCTACATACTTCGGGGTATTTAGTCAAGGACCGACCAAGGGGCGTTACCTTCAGTTTAGGAGTCAAGGGGCGCGGCGACCACTTTCGGCGATGAAAACACCACAATTCACCTAAGTTGTGACTTCACCTTAGGTGACGTATAATGCCTGTGTGAAGGTCAAAACCAACCTCCGAGCAGCTCGCATGGGACAGGCAAATTCAGTTACCATCACGCTGACGCCGCACCTTCAGCAAGCGGTGATCCAGCGCGCGCGAGAGCAGCAGACGAGCCCGGAAACGGTCATCCTGGACGCGCTTCGCGAGAAGCTCTCCCAGCCTGGGCCAGACCACCGGTCGTCGGCCCAAGTCCCCGACGAGTGGAAGATCAGACTTCGCAAGCTGGCTAGCCGCTGTGGCGTATCTCTGAGCAACGAGGCGGTCAGTAGCGAGGGGCTCTACGACTGATGGCTTGGCTGGTTCCAGGCGTAACGTGGGCTGGGCCGCGCGGGTTCCACCAAAACTGGTGGGTCGGACTCGCCAACCTCGTTCCCCGCTACAACTCGCACAGTTCGCCCCACACCTTTTCCTGACCTTTTCCGTTGCGTCTCCATCTGGCAAAATGGGGTATATTTGCCAGGAGTTCGTTCCCATTTTGCCTGGTTGGACTTGGGATAAAACACGCTTCCTCCAACATGCCCGGAGAGAAATCCATCATGTCGATATTGACCCGTTTACTGGCCGCTTTCCTGGGTCTGGCACTCGTCGGCTCCGCCGAAGCAGCGGCCGATGACAAACCGGCTGCCAAAAATTCGGGCAAAGCATCCGCCAAAGATGTCTCCCAAGAAACCGGCAACCCCGCAGCCAACGTTCAACCTTCCGCAGCCGCGATGGGCGGGGTGCCGGGGTCGGGCGCGCTGGGCGGCGGGGCGACGGGCGATTCGGCCAGACCGAAGCATCCGCCCTTTGCGGAACTGCTCAAAGACGCCACGACCATCGAAGGGCTAATCAAGCTCTACCGCAAGGACGACCGGTTGTTCGGCGAGATCTCCGGCACCCTCTTCGATAAGGACCTGTTGGTGGCGATCGCCATTGCCCGCGGCATCGGCGAGACGCCGCTGGTGGGCGGGATGACGTGGGGGTTCGGCGACGACTGGATCTGGCAATTCCGCAAAGTCGAGGACAAGGTCCAGATCGTGCGCCGCAACGTGCGGTTCACCGCCGCCAAGGGAACCCCGGAAGAACGCGCGGTGCAACTGGCCTACACCGACAGCGTGATGTTCAGCCTGCCGGTGGCCACGACGAGTCCGGCGGGGAATTCCGTGGTGGACCTGTCGCCGGTGTTCATGAGCGACCTGCCGCAAATCTCCCAGGTCCTGCCCGGATTCATGTTCGCCCGCGACAAGTCGAGCTGGGCCCGGGTCAAGGCCTTCCGCGACAATGTGGAGCTTGAGGTCGCGGCCACGTATGCCTCGGGCGGGACGGCGCGATTCGATACCGTGGCCGACAGCCGCGGCGTGACGATCAACGTACACTACTCTCTCAGCCTTCTGCCGCAGACCGGCTACGAGCCGCGCTTGGCCGACGACCGCGTGGGGTACTTCGTCACCGCGGTGAAGAACTTCTCCAGGAAGTACGACAGCGACCGGTTCGTGCGCTACATCAACCGCTGGGACCTCCGCAAGGAGGAGCCGCAGGCCAAGTTGTCGCCGCCCAAGAAGAAGATCATCTTCTGGCTCGAAAAGACGATTCCGTGGGCGTACCGGAAGCCGATTCAGGAAGGGATCCTGGAATGGAACAAGGCCTTCGAGAAGG
>CAYTJV010000735.1:0-3510 GCA_964438165.1 uncultured Planctomycetaceae bacterium
GGGCTTCTTTGTCCCCCGACTTTAACTGGGACGGGTTGGCCATGCGGCTCTGCCGGTGGCTGCCAAAGTTATGGTTTGACGCCTCGTTAGCGGCCCCAGCTCCCGCCCCAGCCGCTCCGGGTCCCGCCGGGCGCGTGCATAGTGCCTCGCATGCCACCCCATCCGTAACTGCCGGGCCATCCTCCCCACCCTCCATAAGGCCAAACTTCGAGCTCGTTCGCCTTGTCGCCCTTGGGGGTAGTGGAAACGGGCAGGCCATAAGGAGGATCGAGTTTGATCTTCTCCCGCAAACCGCCCGCAAACGTCGTCGCCGAGTACTGCCCGCGCCGGTAAATCTCCGACACGAAGGGACGCACCGGCTCCTTCATGCCCAACAGCCCGGCCATCGTGGTCGGCCCGCCCTTGTCGGCCAAGGCCACATCCTTCTTGGTGCGCAGGGCCAGCATCATCGTGCCCTGTCCCTCGACCACCTTGAGGGCCCGGGCCTGCGTCTGGGTCACGGCCATGGTTACCGTCTTTTTCTGTTCGGCCGCCGCGCCCTCCTCCTTGCCTTTCGTTCCCGTCACCGTTTCCTTGCCCACCGCCAGGACCCGCACGGCGCTCAACAGTGTCACCGTGGCGTCGGTTATGCCGGCATTCGGGTTGGGGTTAGCGCGAAACAGCACGTCGACGACCGACCCCGGAACCACGAAGGTCTCATCGACGCTCTCGCGGGCGAACGGAAGCGTGACGGCCCGCTCCCCAGGCTCGAGGTTTTCGGTCGGGTCCGGACCCATTCCCGCCCTTGCCGAGGGGTGCTGTTTGATCCGGAAAATGTAGTCGTGCCGAATCGTTTAGGGGCCCGTAATCTCGCCGCCCGGGGGTGCAGTCGGGGACCCGACGGGGAACATCCGGACGGAAATCCCGCCCGGCTCTTGGCCCGGTATTTGCGGCGACTGGCAGAAATCGACCAGGTCGACGTAGCACGAGCCGTCGGTCCAGGCAACGAAACGTTTGAACGTGCCGCCGAAACAGTAACTCTGGCTCACCGAGCCAATCGCCATCCCGACGTCGACCAGCTCCTGGACAACTTGATTGCGGAGCACCGCGAGGCCGACGATCAGCCCGATCACAAGGATCGTGGCAATCAAGATCAACTCTGCGGAGACGACGAAGCCAGCTTCGTCATTCCAGAATCTGCGAAGCATCTCCATAGTTCTCTCTTGTAGAAATGAAGCCTTGCGCAACCTCCCCTTCCATACACAAAGTAGCCTCACCAGGGCGATTCTTTCGGTGACGGCTTTTCCTCCAAGAATGTGCGAGGTTCGATCCCACATGGTCCGCGCCTCAGGGCCAGCGAGGCGCAACTTCTCGATTGTACACACGCACGACTGAAGAAAAAAACCCCCTCCGAGTGCGCGTGCCACTTGAGGGTGCGCTGATATTATCCGTAAGACTGGTCTCTGACCGGAATCGCATGGATTCGGGCGACCGTAATCGGACCTTGAACGGGAGAAAACCGAGGCATTCCACAGGAGAAACCGAGGATCCGCTTGTGTCGGCCCGGCAAAGCTGCGCTCGGGATGGGTCCCGGTTCTCAGGCTTTCTCCGTTGCCTCCGTTATGGGTTGTGTGCCCCTGCTTGCCCGCCGCCGGAACACGTTTTCTCTACGTAGAATCAGGCTTTCTCCGGCGGCGGGCAAGCAGGGGAGCACGGAACGAGTTGCCACCACGGGGTCCGGCCCACGTTGAAAACTCACCGCGGCAACGCTACGCTGGTGCGCAGTGGACCATTTTGCCAACGAGGAGTCGAGCCATGCGAGCGATGTTCGTTTCCCTGCTGAGTGTTGCGGTTTGCTTGGGCGCGTCGGCCGCGTGCGTCGGCGCCGACAACGTTCCTCCGGCCGGGTTCGTCGCCCTGTTCAATGGAAATGACCTGGCCGGATGGAAGGGTCTGGTGGCCCGTCCGCCGGACCGGGCCAAAATGACGCCCCAACAACTCGCCGATGCCCAGAAGAAGGCCGACGAGTGGATGCGGGCTCATTGGAAGGTCGAAGACGGCGCGCTGGTGTTCGACGGCAAGGGCGACAGCCTCTGCACGGCCAAGGACTACGGCGACTTCGAGCTGTACGTCCACTGGAAGATCCTGCCGCGGGGCGACAGCGGCATTTACCTCCACGGCAGCCCCCAGGAGCAGATCTGGGATTACAACTTCAACCCCGTCGGTTCCGGCGGCCTCTACAACAATCAAAAGAATCCGAGCAAACCGCTCAAGTGCGCCGACAAGCCGATCGGCCAGTGGAACACGTTCCGCATCAAGATGGTCGGCGAAAACGTGACGATCTGGCTCAACGGGGAGCTGGTCGTCGACAAGGTCGTGCTGGAGAACTACTGGGAGCGCGGCAAGCCGATCTACCCCACCGGCCAGGTCGAGCTCCAAAACCACGGCAACACGCTCTACTTCAAGAACATCTACCTGCGGGAAACTCCGCGGTAAATGGAACCGGAGTGGGCGGTTCGCACGGATCTAGCCCTTTACCTGGCTCATGACGTCGATTCGCAAAAGAGCGCCTGCGGCATCCTCCGACGCTGTTCGTCGCGTCATGGAGGCAGTCCGGTCTCGCGACACAAGGAGGCTGCGAGCAGGATGCTCCAACCGCAAAACCTACCCTTCGAGAGTTATCTCGCTCCTATCACGAACGACTGCTAGCAGACTTGTGTAGATACCAATGGTCGGGAGACCGTGCCACAACGGGGTCGTTCATCATTCCGCATTTCTCTCTTGAACGGCCGTCATCCCGATCCCTCCATCCTCTGTCTCGCTCCCCCTGCCTACTGTCTTCGGCTGTGCTACAATGTTCTAGGGTGAGTGTTTTTTCGTATTCCAGGAGGGCCTGCCATGGCCATTGTCGTCGAAGCCACCTATCAGAATGGGATTCTGAAGCCGAAGGAGCCCTTGACGCTGGCGGAAGGCGCCGAGGTCCGCTTGACCATCGCCCCGGCGGGCGAACGCCACGACCCGTTGGAGGCGGTGATCGGGATCTGCGACGAGGGGCCTGACTTCAGCTTGGCCGCGCGGCATGACGAGGTGATTTACGGTCCCAAGCCCAACGCAGAGCAACGACCATGATTTTTGTCGACACTTGGGCATGGCTGGCCTTGGCTTACAAGAAGGATCCATTTGTCGATTTCACCTCCATGGTCGTCATGCAAGACCTGAGGATTACGGAAGTCTTTACCGGTGACGCCCATTTCCAACAGGTCGGGCTGGGCTTTTCCCTCTTGCCCTGAGCTGTCTTCACTTCGGATTGCGGGGTTTCTCCTTCGGCGCTCGCGAGTTTTCGGGAATCCCCAACAACTGGGCTGCCTTGGCGCGGTAAGTGCGGAGGTTCTCGGCCTGGGGCTTGTTCTTTTCCATCCACGCGGCGGCCTTTTCAAACCAGCGATGGGCAAGTTCCTTCTGGCCCAAACGCCAGTGGACTTCGGCCAGGAAGAGGGCGGCATTGGCGTCGGTTGCGGATTGAAGTTGGGC
>CAYTJV010000736.1:0-3504 GCA_964438165.1 uncultured Planctomycetaceae bacterium
CTGGACCGTCGCCATGCCTGCCACCAAGGGAAAGCGGCGACGAGTCGCCGCACTCCAAAACGGGCAACTACCGCGACTTCGTCCGGGGCAGTGGCAAGTGGCAGCGCTCTCGGGTAAACTAGCGTGTTGCCGTCTCAGGGCGTCTGACACAGTCGCGTCGGCCCCCGACGGCGCAGCCACGTCGAGATTCGCCGATCTCCTTTCTGACAGCGGCTCGAAGAGAATCAGGGAGACTGCCATGCCTTGCCGCGGAGTCCGCGGGGCGACCATTGCGGACGCTAACACGCCGGAAGACATCCTGAAAGCCACCCTGCAGTTGCTGGCCCTGATGATCCGCCAGAACAATATCCTGCAAGAGGACGTGGCCAGCGCGATCTTCTCCACCACGGTGGATCTGAACGCCGAGTTCCCGGCGCTGGCGGCCCGGCAGCTCGGCTGGTTTCACGTGCCGCTGTTGTGCAACCACGAGCTGGACGTGCCCGGCTCCATCCGGCGTTGCGTCCGCATTCTTCTCCTCTGGAACACCGAGAAGACGGCCGACGAGATCGTCCACGTCTACATCAAGGGGGCGGAGCGGCTGCGCCCGGATCTCTCCAAGCTCCCGCCCGTCGACTGGAACGAATTGGAACGCTGGATCAGCGCCCATCTGAACCAAGACGCCAAGCCGATCCGGCAATAGCCGCAAGATTCCCATCCGACGCGGCACTGCTTGCCCGCATTCCAAAGCCGTCGCCAATGTCGTCCGTTCGTCAGCGGACCTTCATCATCGGGCTTTCGGCGGCGGTGCGGGCTTCCACGTGCTCCACTTCTTCCACATCGCCGGGTCGTCGAGCATCTTGATGAACACGCCGCCGATCACCGGCCGGGCCCGGAAGCCTTTGAGCTTGGCCGTGTCGGTCATGTACCAGTCGGTCAGCGGCACCCGGTCGGGCGTCTGGTCGATGAACCGGTAGACCGGGTTCATCAGGGTGTCGAAGTCCGCCCGCGACTCGGCCAGCGTGGCGGTCCACACCTGCCAATCGGTCTTGGTGTAAAGGGCCCGGTTGTCCAACGGCAAGCCGAACGGTTGGAGCTTCGTCTTGTAGTAGGCGATCTCCTTGCGGGCCACCTCCGGCGGGAAAAGCTTCAGCCCCAGCAGCTTGTCCCACACCAGGTTGTACTTCTGGCTCCACGTGCCGGGCCGGTCGAAGGCCAGGCGGTAATGGTCACCGTCGTCGGCCAGCTTGATCCACTCCTTGGCGAATTGCTCCGCCGTGGCCCGATACTGCTTGGCCTCGTCGGGCTTGCCCGCCATGTCGCACATCTGGGCGTACGCCCCCAAGGCGAGGATCGCCTTAAGCGACAGATTGGCATTGTGGGCCAGATGCCCGGCGAAATCGTCAGTGCAGAGCTGATTCTCCGGGTCGAGTCCTTTTTCCTTGAGATACTTGGCCCAGCGCTCCAGCAGACGCCAGTACCGGTCCACGTATTTTGTATTGCCATCGCGCTTCGAGATGACCGCGGCCACCAGGAGCATGTTGCCCGACTCTTCGACCGGCATCTGGTTCTCTTCGGTCTTCTCGCCACCGCCGTACACCTGCCCGTTGGCCAGCGGATAGGTGCCCAGGTCGTGCGGAGCGAAGGGGAACTTCCAGCGGTCGGCCATGGCGTACTCGAACATCGGGGTGACCGTCGCCTTGAGCAACTCATTGTTGAACAGGGCAAAAATGGGGGCCGCCGGATACAAGACGTCGACCGTCCCGATGCAGCCGTTGGAAAAACACTCCTTGGAAAACAACATCGGCTCGCCCTTGGGGCCGGCCACGAGCTTGTGAGCCCCGATGGCCTGGCGATAGGCCAGGGCGCAAAGCAACCCGTACTCCCGCCCGCCGACACGCCGAAAACTCTGCAAGAATTGGGACTCAAAATCGCTATACGGCCAGAGCGATTTATGCTCTTCATGGAGCTTCGCCGCGGTCCGGAGCAAGTCAGCGGCATCGGCCCCGTTGCGCCGCCACCAGGGCCGAAGCTTTTGGCCGAGGTATTCGATGGAATACTCATCGTCGTAAGCGAGCATCAGCCACGAGCGCACTTGGCCCGCATTAACCTTGCCAAGGTCGAATGCGCAGGCGGTAACCGGCCAATGATCGTTGGCAGGACGCGGCATGCGGGCATCGTCTGTTGACGGGAGCCGCCCTTTCTGGGCGAAGGTCTTGCGCGATGAATCGTGATCGGTGATGACCGTCGTGACCGTTTGGGACTTCGGTACTGCCACGTAGAGATGGCCCCAATCGATTCGCAGGTTGTCGCCCTTCTTCTTGAGCACGGGCTGCTCGTCCGAGCCGATCCGCAGCACGTCGAGTCCGGACATCTTGGGCCGCGACCACCGCACCGGCTGCTTCGGTTCGTTAACCACAAGTTCCGCCGAGTTGTCGTAGTAGATTTCGACCTTGTGCTCGCGCCCGTCGAGCGAACGAACGTACCATTCCAGATAGCTGACCGGCCGCCCGACCAGTTCCAGGTCGTGCGGCAAGAGAGGAGACTGGAATCTGAGTTGCACGTCGACGCCGCCGGCCTCAAATGCGTACCCCGTCGAAGTGGCCAATGCGGTGCTTGCCACCTGCGGCATGGCGGGGCAGTCGCGAGGCTCCAGGCCCATGATGCGGTACGTTTTGCCGTCGATCCGCCCCATGCTGGACATGCCATGGATCTCCCCCGTCCAGTGCCGCGGCCAGTCGTCGGTCAGCCGGTCACTGAATGACCAGATGCTGAAGTAAGGGTCATGAACGACGAGCGGCACCGCGGGCGGCCTGAGACCCGCTTTCTCGAATTGAAGCATGTACTGAGTCTCGCCCAGCGGACGACTGTCAACGCGGTTGAAGCCTGCGGCCACGATCTCCTGGAGGAACGCGTCCTTATCGGCCCGCACGTGGTCCTTCATCTTGCCGGCCTTATGGAACTCGACGATCACGAGCCGCCCGCCGGACCGCAGGGCCTGCCGAATCGAAGCGAGCGTCTTCTTCGGGAACTCCAGGTGATGGTACACGTCGCAGACGAAGGCCAGGTCGATCGACTGCGGTGGCAGGTTGGTCGAGTCGGGCGGACAGACGATGCCCACGACGTTCGTGATCTTCTGCTCCTGGCAGGTTTTTTGGATGTGCTCGATGAACGCCTTGGTGATGTCGACGGCGTAGACCTTGCCGCCCGGCGCCACCTTGGGGGCGAAAAGGCGCGTGAACAGGCCCGTGCCGGCGCCGATGTCGGCCACGGTCATCCCCGGCTTGAGCCCGCAGGCGGCGAGGATCTCATCTTTCTTCTTCACCACGTCGCGGCCTGCGCCCTCGAACCGCTGGATCTCGGCCTTCAGATCGGCCTTCTCGTACTGTTTGTTGATCCCCGGCTGGACGCTCTTTTCCTGGGCGGAAGCTGTAGCCGCGATCAGCCAGGCAACGAGGGGGAAGGCGATCGCGATCATTCCGTGGCGGAAAGTGGTGTTTCTCATGGGTCTTGAACCATTCTCAAGGA
>CAYTJV010000737.1:0-3504 GCA_964438165.1 uncultured Planctomycetaceae bacterium
TTAATATGTACGTGCGTATATGTGGGTAATACTGAGCGCTCCGCGTGGGAACGCAAGCCTCGCCGCTCTGCGGCGTCTGGAGCACGGGCCGCAGAGCGGCCAGGGCGCGCGTTCCCACGCAGAGCGTGGGAACGAGGGTCATATCCAGCACATCGCTGAGCACGGATTGAGCAGAGAAGAAGTGGAGCAGGTTTTGTGCAACCCCACCAAGACCGGAGTGAGCCGGACCAGCCGCCGTCCCATGGCGTTTGGCTACACCGAGTGGGGCAGTTACATTGGCGTGGTCTATGAACAAGTGGACGAGAACACGGTCTACCCGGTGACCGCCTTCGAACTCGAAGAGGATTGACCAATGGCCAAGAGATTGCCCAAACGGAAATCACGAGACCGATATTTGACCGAGGACGAGGCGGCGAAGTACAACGCGATTCGGCGGCAAGTGGAAGAGGAGTTCGCCGACCGTATCAAGCAGAGCGAAGCGAGCCCCACGGTCCGGGCGGCCATCGCCGCCCTAAAGTCCGCACGGGAGGCCCGAGGCCTGAGCCTTGCCGACATTCGGGATCAAACCGGGATCGAACGATCCGCCCTAAGTCGGCTGGAAAACGCGGTCCCGAACGTCACCGTTCGCACACTGGAACGTTACGCGCAAGCAGTGGGAAAGCGGATCGTGGTACAACTCGAAGACGTTTGAGATGCGCGGGTCGCCAAGAGCGACGGCCACCGATTTGTTTAGCCCGGAGCCAACGGCGACGGCGTGTGACGCCGCCTGTTCCGTCGCCGTTGGCTCCGGGCTGAACGAGTTTGTCGTTGGCTCCGGGCTGAACGATTGCTCGGCGGACTCGCACCGCCAAGGAGCATCGCCCCCCTGTCCTCAAGCCCATTTGCTGTCATGCTGGCAAGTCGGGGCCTGCGCTGTATTGACACGCCTCCTGTTGGGCGCCGACAATAGGGGCATCCCCAACCTGGAGCGGTTCCAGGCTCACGCGCTGTGGTGCGGTCTCCCGACCGTACCACCCCGCCGACCGAAGGTCTCCAAAAGCAAGGGGAGACCTCCGGTCGGTGCCTCGGCGGGGTCAGGAGACCCGCGCCGAGCGCAACCCACCAACGACCCGCCTGCCCAAATAAGGGAGAACCTCATCATGAAACACCAGTCCCAGTCGCCGCGCACCGAGCCGGAGAAATCTTCGCGTCGTGAGTTCCTGAGCCTTAGCGGCAAGGTCGCTGCCGGCTCGGCGCTCGCGGGGGTGGCCATTCCGCACGTCCACGCCGGCGAGGACAACACGATCCGCCTGGCCCTGATCGGCTGCGGCGGGCGCGGGAGCGGGGCGGCGGTCAACGCCTTCGAGTCGCCCCATGGGCCGGTTAAGCTGGTGGCGATGGCCGATCTCTTCGAGCAGCGGTTGAAGAGCTCCCACAAGATCCTCTCGCAGCAGCACCCCGACAAGGTCGACGTTCCCCCGGAGCGGCGGTTCGTGGGCTTCGACGCCTACCGCAAGGCGATCGACTGCCTGCGGCCGGGCGACGTGGCGCTGTTGACGACCTATCCGGCCTTCCGCGTGGTACACCTCGACTACGCCGTCCAGAAGGGCGTCAACGTCTTCATGGAGAAATCGTTCGCCGTCGATCCCCCGGCGGTGCGGCGGATGATCAAGGCCGGCGAAGCCGCGGAAAAGAAGAACCTCAAGATTGCCGCCGGGCTGATGTGCCGCCATTCCAAGAACCGCCAGGATCTGATCAAGCGGATCCGCGACGGCCAACTCGGCCAGATCAACCTCATCCGCGCCTACCGCATGGAGGCGTGCGGGCCCATGGGCCCGAGGCCCCCCGCCGAGAACGAGGTCCTCTGGCAGATCCGCAACTCGATCTGGTTCCTCTGGGTTTCCGGCGGGCTGTTCGCCGAGATGGACATTCACCAGATCGACGAAATCTGCTGGATCAAGGACGCCTTTCCCGTCTCCGCGCACGGCATCGGCGGCCGGGCGGCCAACAGCACCGATTGCAGCCAGATCCTCGATTCCTACTCCATCGAATGGACCTTCGCCGACGGGGCCAAGGCGTACGACGTGGTCCGCTATCTGCGCAACTGCCACAACGAGTTCGACACCTTCATCCACGGCACCAAGTGCGCGGCCCAGTTCTCCGGGGCGATCCACGCCGGCACGGTCCACACCTATAAGGACCAGCGCTGCACCCCGGACAACATCGACTGGAAGGCGCCCAAAGAGCCGATCACTCCCTGGCAGGCCGAGTGGGACGTGCTGTTGGACGCCATCCGCAAGGACCGGCCGCACAACGAGGCCAAGCGGGCCGCACTGTCGAACCTGACCGACATCATGGGCCGGGCGGCGGTCCACTCCGGGAAGGTCATCACCTGGGACGAGGCCATGGCCTCCAATTTCCAGTTCTGCAAGGACATCGACAACCTCAACGAGAACAGCCCGCCGCCGGTCAAGGCCGACGCCCACGGCCGCTACCCCACGCCGGTCCCCGGCCAGTGGTCGGAGATTTGAGGGAATCGCCATCACCTGGAGGATTTGCCGATGCTCGGTCGCAAGCTGTTTCCTCTCGGGCTGTTGGCGGTGCTCGCGCCGCGAGTCGTCGCAGTGGCCCAACCGAGGACGCTTTACGAAAAGCAGTCGCCCTACAACACGATCCTGGTGACGGAGGACGATCGGGGGCTGCGCGCCTTGCTCTTCGATAGGGGCGGGGTGCGGCAGAGCGTCGTGAAAGTGGGCGACCCCGACCACCTCGAGCTGGCCTACGCCAAGGTCGTGCCCGCGGGCCTGGCCCTGGTGGAAGCCCCCGAGCGGATCCTGATCGTCGGGCTGGGCGGCGGCACGATCCCCGGATTCCTCCACAAGCATTACCCCCGCACCCACATCGACGTGGTCGACATCGATCCCGACGTGGTCGACGTCGCCAAGCGGTTTTTCGGGTTCCGCGAGGACGAAACTTTGCGGGCCTACGTCGACGAAGGCCGGAAGTTCATCGAGCGGTGCCGCGAGCCCTACGACATCATCTTCCTGGACGCCTTCGGGGCCGACAGCATCCCCTACGACCTGGCCACCCGGGAGTTCCTCCAATCGGTGCGCAAGGCGCTCACGCGCAAAGGCATCGTGGTGGGGAACGTTTGGAGCAGCTACTCCAATCCGCTCTACGAATCGATGGTCCGCACCTACCAGGACGTGTTCGATGAGCTTTACATCGTCGACGTTCAGGGCGCCGGCAACAGGATCCTCTTGGCCCTGCCGCGACGGGAAGAGGTGAAAACGGCGGACCTCATCCAGAGGGCCCGAAAGATCTCCAACGAGAAACACTTCCGGTTCGACCTCGGCGAATCGGTGCGCCACGGCTTCCGGAAGCCGGGACAAGAGGAATCGGGCGGCCGCGTCCTGCGCGACCAGGATAAGCTGAAGAAGGCCGGGTGAAAAGGCCCATCGGCTTCAGCCGAGCCGATTGCGCTGTTCGTAAACCCTTTTGACACAAAGCGCCGGGAAGGCGTCT
>CAYTJV010000738.1:0-1590 GCA_964438165.1 uncultured Planctomycetaceae bacterium
ACTCGCGCAGCGAGCGGGGCACGCTCAAGCGGTCCCACGCATACGCCACGTCGAGCAAGTTGCCGCACTTGGGACAGGCAACCCGCGCCTCGTCCACGCCGCAGGTAGCGCCGCAAGCAGGCACGATGCACTGCTGAAACGCGGTATCCGGTTGGCAGGTCTGGGCGATTTTCCCTTCCTCCTCTATTAGACGGCGACCGGCCCTTTGGAGTGCGGCGACTCGTCGCCGCTTTCTCTTTCTTGGGCGGCAGCGCCCCGGCCGCCCGCCGCCCGAACCGATCCAATCCAAAAGCGGCGACAAGTCGCCGCACTCCAAAATCACATCAAGCCGCGACCGCCGGTCGCGCCAAGCACCGGGCGTGCCGGCTTTGCGGCTGACATTCCCCCGGTACTGGGCCTCTAATCTATGACGGCCCCCCGAGAACGGCAAGGGACCGAGATCCTACCTTCAAACTAACCGAAGAACCGGCACGAACGGTACACCCTTGTGCCGGGATCCGTCCCCCCCGACCGCCACTTCGTGCGAACCTTTGACAAACCGGTTGGGCCGCTTTACAATGGCAGTTCTGGGCGTGGCTGAAACCGGGGCAGCCTGTGCGGGAGAACAACCGATGAACTCGCTCACCAAGGCAGAACTCAAGGCATACAAAGAAAGTTTGCTCAGCCTGCGGATGCGACTCCGCGGCGACGTGAGCCAAATGGCCGATGCGGCCCTCAGTAAGAACCGTACCGAGGGCAACGGCAATCTTTCGAGTATGCCGATCCACATGGCCGACCTCGGCAGCGACAACTTCGAGCAGGAATTCACCCTCAGTCTCATGGAGACCGAGGAAGGAACCCTGGAGCGGATTGAGGCGGCACTGGAGCACATCGAAGACGGAACCTACGGGGTCTGCGAAGAATGCGGCGTTAAGATCCCCAAGAAACGACTCAACGCCATTCCGTTCGCCGTGATGTGCGTCAAATGTGCCTCCCAATACGAGCAAGGCTAGACAGGGAATTGCCATGAAGGCAGTTCTCGCCCGTTATCTGCTCTTCGCAGCCATCGTGGTGGCGGGAACCGCTGCCGATCTGGCCACCAAGGCATGGATCTTCGATCGCCTCGGCATGCCCGGCGGCCGCACCGAGTGGATCTGGGAAGACCGCATTGGCTTCCAGACGAGCTTGAACGAAGGCGCCCTGTTCGGCATGGGACAAGGCGGTGTGCCGGTCTTCATCGTGCTTTCCGTGGTGGCCGGCTTGGGCATTCTGATCTGGCTGTTTCGCAGCGGGACGGCCCACAATCGGGTGCTGACCATCGCCCTGGCCTGCGTTACCGCGGGGATCCTGGGCAACCTCTACGATCGCCTCGGCCTGCCCGGGCTGAAATGGCCGCCTGGCTTCCCTCCCCACCGGGCCGGCGATTTGGTCCACGCCGTGCGCGACTGGATCCTGGTGATGATCTTCGACCACCCCTGGCCGAACTTCAACATCGCCGATAGCCTTCTGGTCTGCGGCGCCATCCTGCTGGTGTGGCACGCCTGGCGGTATGAGGAGAAGGATGAAGGATGAAGGATGAGAGATGAAGGATGAGAGATGAAGGATGAAGGA
>CAYTJV010000738.1:1690-3501 GCA_964438165.1 uncultured Planctomycetaceae bacterium
GGATGAAGGATGAAGGATGAGAGATGAAGGATGAGAGATGAAGGATGAAGGATGAGAGATAGCGCGTGTGCGCTGAATAGGATGCGGCCTACAAGTCCTACGGCCGGCAGTTCTGGGCTGCATGGCGTTTGCCTTGCCTTTCATCCCTCATCCTTCATCCTTCATCCTTCATCCCTCATCTTTCATCCTTCATCCTTCATCCTTCATCTTTCATCCTTCATCCTCCTCGGCATCGCGTCGGCGAACGGCAAAGAGCCCCTGGCCGTGCCGGTCGACGGCGAGCCGTTTGGAGCACAACTGGCGGCCATTGACGAGCGATGGCAGATCATTTTCCAGACGCCCGCCGCCCGCCGCCCGATGCCCGCCGCGTCGCTCGTATCGTGGGGGCGGTGCGTCGAGGCGGACCGTGGCCCACTCGTGGTCATAACCGACGGCAGCCTCCTGGTGGCCGACGTCCGCAGTGCCGACCGAGAGCACCTGTCCGCCGAGTCACGGCTCTTCGGGACTCTGCGATTGCCGCGGCCGCGCGTGGCGGGCGTGCTGTTCCACCTGCCCGCCGACCGCGATGGCCGCGATCGGGTCATCGACCGGGTCCGGTCCGCCGTCATGGGCGCGACCAGCGGTCGCGGCTTGATGGGAGGCGACGCCGATCGGGTGCTGTTGGTCAACGGCGATGAGGTCGCCGGCACGATCGAGCGCCTTGCCGAGGGGAAGCTGCGGTTGCAGAGCAACGTCGGGCCGCTGGAGCTCGAAATCGGCCGCGTGGGCGCGATCGTCTTCCAGGCAGCGCCCGCCCCGCCTGCCGAAGGCCCTCGGGGGCCGGAACCGCTCGGCGCGCTGATCGGCTTCCGCGACGGGACGCGGCTTCGCGCTTCGTCGCTGGTGCTTGCCGAGGACTTCCTCCGGGTGACGCTGCCGGGCGGAATGACGTGGAGCACAGCGCCGAGAGAGCTTGTGTTCTTGCAGCCGCTTGGCGGCCAGGTAGTGTATCTTTCCGACCTGAAGCCCGAGAGCTATCGCCACGTCCCCTTTCTCAGCCTGAACTGGCCGTATCACGCCGATCGCAACGTCGCCGGCGGGATGCTCCGCGGCGGCGGCACGCTGTACCTCAAGGGCATCGGCATGCACAGCGCATCGCGTCTGAGTTATGCCCTCACCGAACCTTACCGCCGATTCCAAGCCGAGCTGGCCGTCGACGATCAGACGGGCGGCGGGGGCAGCGTCGGGTTCCGCGTGTTCGTCGATGGGCAGGTGCGGTACACCAGTCCGATCATCCGTGGCGGCCAGCCGCCCGTGCCTGTATCGGTCGACATTACAGGCGCTAAGCGGATCGACCTGGTGGTCGATTTCGCCGACCGGGCCGACGAGCTCGACCACGCCGATTGGCTCAACGCCCGCCTCGTCCGCTGACCCTCCAAAAAGCCGCGACGCCCAAAAAACCAGCGAAACTAGTAATGTGTCCCCAGTAGTGTCCGGTTATAAGTCGAATAGTGACAATTGGTTACAGCAAGGGGTTTCGAGATTTGGGACTGCGGAGGTCGAAAGTGCCTGAAAAATAGGGATTTTCTCGAAAGGGGTCACGCTCAGAATTTGGAGAATTTCGGTGAGGCTGCGGTCGAGCTTCAACTCCTTCCTGAGGATAGCCACCAGGACGTAGACGCTGACGGCAATCCACACCTGAGTCTTCAGGGCGTTGACGGAGTTGCCATAGAAAGCCTTGATCCGCAGGTTTTGTTTGATCCACTTGAAGAACAATTCAGTGTGCCAATCATAATACCTCCCAAGATAACACTTTTTTTCGAGCTAGCACA
>CAYTJV010000739.1:0-3500 GCA_964438165.1 uncultured Planctomycetaceae bacterium
GTGGCCCGTGCTGGCGGCGCCGCGAGGGTTCCGCGTGGGCGGGTTGGGCATCCAGCAGCGGCCGGGGAAGTTCGGCCGTTCGAAGTACGGGGGAGCCCGCTTCATCAAGGGATTTCTCGACCTGCTCACGGTGACGTTTCTGACCGGCTACGGCCAGCGCCCCCAACATTTCCTGGGGACGGTAGGGCTCATGGCCTTCCTGCTCGGGGCACTCGGGCTCGTGTGTCTTTCCGGGTACTGGCTGGTCGCGCAATGGAACCCGGAGTGGGGTCTCGTGCCGCTATACCAGCGCCCGGCCATGTACTATAGTCTCGGACTGCTGCTTCTGGGCGGTCAAATGCTTTCCATCGGAGTGCTCGGAGAGCTGATCGTCGCCTACCACGACCGGGCGTTTCGCACGTTTTCGGTATCCGAACGCACCGATACGATCTCGGAGCCCGCCGATTTGGTCTCGACGGATACGCCTGCCGCCGCAGAGATCGTCAACCCATCGCCATCGCCATGACTGCTTCGCAGGATCCTCCCGCCCACGAACTGCACCATAGCGTCTCCTGGATCCTCATTGCCGCCAGCCTGGGCATGATGGTCGGACGGATCCTCGGCGTCGACTCGGTCGACGTGCGCGGGCTGGAGAAAAGCCGGTTGGAGAAGGTCCGCTCCGAGCTGGCCGACGCCCGCAAGCTGCTCGATTCGCAGGGGCTCTCTGCCGGCGAGGTCGAAACACAGCTTGAAGCCAAACGCGTTCAATTGGAACGACAGGCAAGGCTTCGGCGACCGTTCCTGAGCGCCAACGACCGCAGCCGCTGGTGTACGATCCGCGCGCTGGTGGAAGACGGCATGCGTGTGCCGGGGGCGCCTTACGCCATCGACCGGGTGATCCAGGAGCCGCTCTGGGACACCATCGACATGGTCAAGCACGACGGCCACCTGTACTCCAGCAAGCCGCCGCTGTTCCCGACGCTCCTGGCCGCACCGTATTGGGTAATCTACCGCGTCACCGGGACCACGCTGGGCACCCATCCGTACGAGATCGGCCGCTTCATGCTGATCCTGGTCAACGTGCTGCCGATGGCGGTCTACTTCTGGCTCCTGGTGCGCCTCGGCGAACGACTGGCCCGCCACGAGTGGAGCCGCGTGTTCGTGCTCGCGACGGCCGCGTTCGGCACCTTTCTCACCACGTTCGCCGTGGTCGTCAACAATCATCTGCCGGCGGCGGTGAGCGTGATGATCGCGCTTTATGCCTCAGTGCGGATCTGGTTCGACGGCGAGCGCCGCCTGCGGTACTTCATCGTGGCGGGCCTATTCGGCGCCTTTGCCGTGGCCGACGAGCTCCCGGCACTGGCCTTCCTGGCCCCGCTGGGCCTCGCGCTTCTCTGGAGATATCCGCAGAGAACGCTTGTTGGTTTCGCGCCCGCGGCGCTCATCATTGCGGCCGGGTTCTTCGGCACGAACTGGATTGCCCACCACAGCCTCCGGCCTCCCTATGCCCATCGCAGCGCGACCGACCCGGCCGACAACTGGTACAATTACTCCTACGAGCGCAACGGCAAGCAGTACCGCAGCTACTGGGAAGACCGCAAGGGGATCGATCGTGGCGAGCCGTCGCGGGCCGTGTATGCGCTGCACGCCATGGTGGGCCACCACGGGATTTTTTCGCTCAGTCCGGTTTGGCTGTTGACCGTTGTGGGTCTGGCGACGTGGCTGGTGCGCCCCTCCGATCCCAGGCTTCGTCAACTGGCCCTGTTCATCGCGGCGGTATCGGTGGCGTGTTTGGGATTCTACTTGGGCGTCGTAGGGCAAGGGGACCGAAACTATGGCGGCATGACGAGCGGCCTGCGATGGATGTTCTGGCTCATTCCCCTGTGGCTCATGGCCATGTTGCCCGCGGCCGATCTGGCGGCCCAGCGAAGATGGTCGCGGGGACTTGCCCTGGTGCTCCTCGGCCTATCGGCGCTGTCAGCGAGTTATCCGACCTGGAATCCGTGGACGCATCCGTGGCTCTACAACTTCCTGGAGTACCTGGGCTGGTTGCCGTAGGCCACAGGGAGCCTGAAGGGCTCCGATACGAAAGCCCAGGGCAACGCCCTGGGTATGCGGGAGACAAGATATAGGGAAGCCCTGAAAGGGCGAGATAAGCAAATGCATAAGAAGAAATCGATCCGCACCGGAATCGTCGGCTCGGGATTCTCCGCGACATTCCACTTCGATGCCCTTCAGAAGGTCCATGGGACGGATGTCGAGGTGGTCGGCGTTTACTCAAAGGACGCGGCCCAGGCCGCCGCGTACGCCCAGAAGCGCGGGATCCGCACTTTCGAGAGCCTCGAAGCGCTGCTCGACGAGGTCGACGTGGTCCACGTCTGCGTGCCGCCGGTGGCCCACGAGCCGACCGCCGTCGCCGGCTTGAATCGCGACAAGTTCGTCGTCTGCGAGAAGCCGCTCACCGGGTACTTCGGCAACGGCTCCGCCGACTTCCACTGGGCCCGCGCCGACAAGGAGGTCGCCTTGCGAACGGCAATGGAAAGCGTGTGCCGCATCCTCGAAGCCGAGCGCACCAGCCGCGGCCGGCTGCTTTATGCCGAAAACTGGGTCTACGCCCCGGCCGTCCAAAAGGAGCGCGAAATCCTCGAAAAAACCGGCGGCCAGATCCTCTGGATCCACGGCGAAGAGGCCCACAGCGGCTCGCATTCGGTCGACTACGCGTACGCGGCCCGCTGCGGCGGCGGCGTATTGATCGGCAAGGGCTGCCATCCGCTCACCGCCGCGCTGTACCTGAAGCGGGTCGAGGGGCGCGCTGGCAACAACGTGCCGATCCGCCCGAAGTCCGTCTCCGCCCGGACCCATGCCATCACGCGGCTGCCGGCGTTCCGCGACGCCGGCCACATCCGCAAGGATTATTACGACATCGACGATTTTTCCATGATCCACGTCGAGTTCGACGACGGGACGATCGCCACCGTGTTCGCCTCCGACATCGTGCTGGGCGGGATTCACAATTGGCTGGAGGTCTGCGCCAACAACCACCGCACGGTCTGCAATATCAACCCCAATACCGCGATGCAGACCTACAACCCCAAAGACGAATACTTCCGCGACATCTACGTGGTGGAGAAAACCGGCACCAAACAAGGCTGGGCCTTCACCTCGCCCGAGGAAGACTGGTTCACCGGCTACCACCAGGAGATGGAAGCCTTCTATCGCACGATCGCCTGCGGCGAGCCGCTGGAAAGCGACTTGTTCTTGGCAGCCGATGCCATCTCAACGATCTATAGCGCCTACCTCTCCGCCGACCGTGGCGGCGCCGCAGTCGAGGTGCCGACATTCGGCGGATAGAGGCGGAGGGCAGACGACAGAGAAGAGAGCGTGTGTTCTCGTTCCAACGCTCTGCGTGGGAACGCACGGTGGGCCGCTCTGCGGCCCGAGTCGAGACGCCGCAGAGCGGCGGGGTTTGCGTTCCCACGCAGAGCGCTCAGTATTACCCACATATACGCACGTACATATTA
>CAYTJV010000740.1:0-3479 GCA_964438165.1 uncultured Planctomycetaceae bacterium
TCGCGATGAAATCGAGGCCCTCGAAGCCCAGCACGCCCAGGAGCCCGGGCGCCGCGAGGCCCAGCGGCGGCTGGCCGCGGATCTCACCCGGCTGGTCCACGGCGACGAAGGCCTGGCCGCCGCCCAGCGGGCCACCGAGGTGTTCTTCGGCGCCGAGATTCGCGAGATCTCTGACGCCCAGCTCGGCGACATCTTCGCCGACGTGCCGAGCCAAGACGTGCCGCGCGAGCGTCTCCTCGGCGAAGGGCTGGCCCTGGTCGATGCCCTCGTCGAGTCGGGGCTGGTGAAGACGAAAAACGAGGCCCGCCGGGCGATCACCCAGGGCGGGGCGTACGTCAACAACCGGCGGATCAGCAGCGCCGATGCACGCCTCGGCATCGACTCGCTGGCCAGCGAGTCCGTCATGGTGCTGCGCCGCGGCAAGAAGGACTACGCGCTGCTGCGATTCCGATAAGAGAATTCGGGAAGCGGTGTAGGGTGTTGACGGATCAGAGTGGCGGGCCGTAGGATAAAGGATGGGAAGAGCCTATGGCCAAGCAAAGCTCCCCAACGCCCTAATGTGGTAGAGGACCCGCTGCGAAGGAATCACGACCATGGCATCTGTGACGATTGCCGAAATCGACGAGCGATTGCGCCAATTGCCGATCGAGAAACTGCCCGTCGTTTATGATTTTGTGTCGTACTTATTGGAGCGCGATGCGGCCGATCTCTTGGCAGCCGGCGACAGCGGTGCTCGTGCGACCATGTTGGCCTCCGAATCCGTGCTTCGCCGAGATTGGGATCGCCCCGAGGAGGATGCGGCGTGGGCGCATTTGTAAAGGGCGACGTGGTTGTCGCGCCTTTTCCGTTTTCGGATCTGAGCGCAGCGAAAAAGCGACCGGCATTGGTGGTGGCAACGCTCACCGGCGACGACGTCATCCTGTGCCAAATCACGGGCCAGGAGGTTGCCGACAGCTATGCAGTGCCACTCGCGGATCGTGACTTTACCAGCGGGGGCTTGCGGCAAGCCAGCAACATTCGCCCCAACCGCCTCTTCACGGCGGAGACCAGTATCATCCTGTATCGTGCGGGGACGGTAAACGCTGAGAAAACCCGCGAGGTCCTGGCGAAGCTCGTTCAGATTCTCAGTACGTGAGGAACTTAGAAAATGACCGTCCCGTTACCCGCAGACTTGGAGCAGTACGTCGTGGAGAAGGTCGCCGCCGGGGCGTTTGCCTCTCGGGATGCCCTCGTCCTGGAAGCAGTGCGGCTGTACCGCGAACTGGAGTTGCGCCACGACTTGTTGAAGGCCGACATTCAGGCGGCGATCGAGGAGTCCGACGAAGGGATGTCCGCGCCATTGGATATGGACGCGATTCGGCGAGAGCTTGTGGCAGAACTCGACGCGCGAGGACGGCCGCAATAATGGGTCGAGTCGTTCGCACGCCGATTGCCAGGCAGGACCTCAAAGGGATCGGCCGTTACATCGCGAGTGAGAGTGGCAGCCGAGAGGTTGCGTTGCGTTTTCTCGACGCCATTGAGCGGAAGATAGCGATCTACGCCACACAGCCAGAACTGGGCGCACGGCGCCCCGATCTCGGTCCGGAAGTGCGGTGTTTTCCGGTTGGGAGCTACATTGTCTTCTACCGTCCTCGCGAGAACGACATTGAGGTTCTTCGCGTGCTTCACGGAAGCCGCGACATTCCGTCCGTTTGGCGATCCCGGCCGGAGGCGTAGCCGCAGAAGGAACTCCCGCCCGTGCGAAGATGGTTGAAAATCGTGGTTTGGGCCATTTCCGGCCTGATCTTCCTTGCCGGGATTGCGGCGGCCATCTTCTACCGCGCGTTGCACCACGTGCCCGAGTTCTACCGAGCGGCCCTCCAGGGCGACGCTGCGAAGCAGCAGGCCGACGGCCGGGAAATGCAGATGCGCTCCGTCGAGCTCTCCAGTCATGTCCAGGTGGCCGGACGCTGGCAGCAGACGTTCACCGCGGACCAGGTCAACGGATGGCTGGCGGTGGGCCGGTTCCAGAAGTCCGACGACGTATCGCCTGAAATCCGCGGTTTGATTCCCGACGCGGTGATCGATCCTCGCGTGGCGATCGAGCCCGACGGGATCACGATCGCCTGCCGGTTCGAGACCGGGATGGCGGGCCAGACCGTGCTCTCGCTCAAAGTCGACGTCTATCTGACCGAGCAGAACGAAATCGCCTTGCGGATCCGCAAGGCCCGCGCCGGCGTGATTCCCGCCCCGCTGGATGTGGTCTTGAAACGGCTCTCGGAGGCCCTCGCCCAGGCCAAGTGCCCGGCCCGCTCGTCGCAGGCCGACGGCGATCCGGTGGTGCTGATCGCCATCCCGTCGGTCGGCAAACGCGGCGAATTGACCATCCATCTCGACACCCTCCGCCTCAGCGACGGGAAACTCGAAGTCGCCGGCGCCACCAAGCGGCGGTGAAGAAGAGGGGAGCAGGGAGAGGGGGAGAATGCAGGAATCCGGCTCTTCTCTCCCTTCTTCGCATCTTCGTATCTTCGCGTCTCCGTGTCTCCGTGACTTCCTAAGCGTAGGGCACGTACGAGAACGTCCATTGCCCCGGGTCGTCCGTCGATTGTCGGAGCGTGACTTCGCCGATGAGGATCTCGCCCGTAACGACGGCCACTAGTTCGTCCGGCTCATGGCGCCGAAGCTGGTACGTGCCGCGGTCCCAGCGGGTCACGGAGCCGCGGCCTTCGGAGATCGGGCCTTCGTAATCGAGATAGGCCATCCGATGGTCCGGCAGGGCCTCGGCGGCGATGGACGCAGTGGCGTCGGGCTGCTCTGCGAGCGCCCACGTAGCCAGCGCCTCCTGGGTTTCGAGCATGAAATCCCAGTGTCGCCCTTGGGAAGTATCATGCTGAAGAACGACAAACCTCGGCACCATTGAAGTCCACCCGGCAAGACCCGAGAAATTCAGAATGAGACAGGAAGGGCATTTGCGCTGACGCGGCGTTTATCCTTCATCCCTCATCCTTCATCTTTCATCCCCCACCCCTCTACTGCCCTGGAATGATGGTTGTCCTCGCCTCCGCGAGGATTGGCTGGCGTTGGTTGCGGCTGGTCAACTCGGCCTTCAGCCGCACGTCGCCGGCCGTTTTGGCCTGCACGCGCACGCGGTACGTGAGGGTCTCGCCGGGGACGATCCGCTCGACGGGCAGGAACTCGACGGTCTGTCCCTGGGTGTTCGGTCCGGTCGGAGTCGGTCCGTAGGTCGCCAAACGCGACGGGATCATTTCGGAGGGGACGGTCACCTTGAGCACCACCTGGGAATCGTCGGTCTTGCCGCCATTGGTCACGCGGATAACATAGGTCAATTCCTTGCCCACGGCAATCGGCTCGTGCAGGGCCGTGACCGTCATCGAGAGCCCGGCGGGGCTCGCGGCTGCTGCTCCGCGGATCTGGAGGCACGCCTCCTGCTGTGCGGATTCCGCCCCGGCGGCGGTGACCTTCACGCGAATGCACGCCCG
>CAYTJV010000741.1:0-3479 GCA_964438165.1 uncultured Planctomycetaceae bacterium
TCGGCTGGCGCTACGACCCCGGCCTGCGCGAGGCCATGAAGCGCATCGCCGAGGGGGCCATCGGCGACATCATCGCCATTCAGGAGACCTACATCACAACGCCGTACGGACTCCGCGAGCGCAAGCCCGAGTGGAACGAAATGCAGTACCAGCTCCAGAACTGGTATCACTTCAACTGGCTCTCCGGCGATCAGACCGGCCAACAGTTGATCCACAGCATCGACAAGGCGTCCTGGGCCCTGGGCGACAAGCCGCCAGTGAAGGCTTGGGGCACTGGCGGGCGCCAGGTTTGCACCGAGCCCAAATACGGCGACCAGTTCGACCATCACGCCGTGGTCTTCGAGTACGCCAACAGCGTGCGAGTGTTCGGCTTCTGCCGCGACCAGCTCGGCTGCTACAACGAGACCTCCGACGTCATCTTCGGCACCAAGGGCCGGGCCGTCCTGCCCAGCCGGCCGCGCATCGAAGGCCGCAGCGGCCGCACGGAGTGGGTCTACAAGAGCCCCAAGGCGACGAGTATGTACGACGCCGAGCACGCAGAGCTGTTCGCCTCGATCCGCGCCGGCAAACCGATCAACAACTCGAACTACATGTTCACCAGCACCATGCTCGGGATCCTCGCTCAGATGGTTTGCTACACCGGGCAGGAGATCACCTGGGAACAGGCCATGCAGTCGAAGCTCTCGCTTTCTCCCAGCCGCTACGCCTGGGACGCCGAGCCGCCGGTCAAGCCCGACAAGAATGGGCAGTATCCTTGCGCGATGCCGGGGATCACGAAGTTCGTGTGAATCGGATGGTCCCCATGACCCCTCACCAGTTCATCGAGAAATGGCGGCGCGTGCAGCTTAGCGAGCGGGTCGCAAGGGACTCAGGTGCGCGAGGTGGAGAGCGGCTTTCGTTACACCCCGACGTCGTGTTTCGAGACGTTTCCGTTGCCGGAGCCGGTCGCAGGCGGCGGCGATTGGCGAGGCGGCCTGCGAGTTGGATGCGTTGCGCACGCGATGGCTGAATCCGCCGGAATGGACGAAGACGGAGGTGTTGGAGTTCCCCGGGTCGGTTGACGGCCCTTGGGCGCGGTATATCGACCCGGCTACGGTAACAGCGAGCCCCCAGACGCCAGCGGTGAGAGATCCCAGGTCGAAGATCCGGGCTTCTCATCCTTCATCCCTCATCCTTCTTCCTCTATTGGCACCGTGCGTTGGCCGCGGATTGTGCCCAAGGACCCCGACTGCGCGGCCAGCCTCAAGGGCCGCACGCTGACGAACCTCTACAACCAGCGCCCGGCCTGGCTGGAGCTGGCCCACCAGAAGCTCGACGAAGCCGTCTTCGCCGCCTACGGCTGGGCCCCGGCGATCTCCGATGAACAACTGCTCGAAAAGCTCCTGGAGCTCAACCTGTCGCGCTCGTCGGGTGCATGAGCTGTCCGACCGGAGGTCTTCTCTCGCCCGTCGCTGGCGGACGGCCTCCCGATGCACTACGATAGGATTCGGAGCGATGCCAGCCTCGGATGGCTCACCGATTGATCATCAGAAAAGTAATGCAACTTATCTCTCTCAGAGCCGGGGCGTGTCGCCCCGGTTTTTCCGGGCCGACACGGCCCGGCTCGGATTTGTCGTTGTTGCATTACTTTTCCGAGGCTCAGTAGGGAGACCTTCGGTCGCAGGCGTGGCACGGTCGGGAGACCGTGCCACAACGCGGGTGGATGTAGGCTATAGTGTTGTGCCCCCGCGGCTCGCCTTGCCGGGCTGTAGATATTGGATCTGCTTCTTTCCCAGGAGATTTCGACGTGAAGCATCTCAGCATCGTGATTTTGATCTTGGCGGCCGCGTGTCCGGCTCAAGCCGGCAATTGGCCGCAGTGGCGAGGCCCGTTCTTCAACGGCTCGACCGATGAGAAGAACTTGCCTTCCCAGTGGAGCAAGACGGAAAACGTCGCCTGGAGTGCGGACCTGCCCGGCGCGGCGGCCTCCACGCCGGTGGTTTGGGGAAACCGGGTCTTTCTCTCGGGCGTCGATTCCGCCCGCGACGTGCTCCAGGCCATGGCTTTCGACCGCGCCAGCGGCAAGCTGCTCTGGAATCACGACGTGGCCAAAGGAATCCGCCGGGACCAGCGCAGCAACTACGCCGCGTCGTCGCCGCTGACCGACGGCAAGATGGCCGTCTTCTTTTTCGGAAACGGAGACGTGAGATGTTTCGACACCGAAGGCAACCTCCGCTGGTCGCGCAATCTGCAGAAGGACTACGGGCCCTTCGCTTTCCTGTGGACCTTCAGCAGCAGTCCCTTGCTGTACGAGGGCAAGCTGTACTTCCAGGTGTTGCAGCGCGACGTGGCCGTGGGCGAGCGCGGCCTGCAAGACCGGGATAACGAGTCGTACCTGTTGGCCGTGGACCCGCAGACCGGCAAGACGCTCTGGCGTCACGTGCGCCCGAGCCAGGCTGTGGCCGAATCGCGGGAGGCCTTCACCACGCCGATCCCGTGGGTGCATAACGGGCGCAAGGAACTGCTGCTCGTCGGTGGCGACGCGCTGACCGGGCACGATCCGGCCACCGGCACGGAGTGGTGGCGCTGGGGCAACTGGAATCCCGATCGCATCGGCCACTGGCGGCAGGTCGTCTCGCCGGTCGCCGGCGGCGGCGTGATTCTCCTCTGCGCGCCCAAGCGCGAGCCGGTGTATGCCATCAAGGCGGGCGGGACCGGGGCATTGGATGACAGCGCACTGGCCTGGATCAGTCGGGAATCCAGCGATGTCTCTTCCGACGTTCCCACGCCCGCCTTCTACGATGGCGACTTCTTCGTGCTCAGCGATGTGCGAAAATGCTTGTCCCGCGTGGAGCCGCGCACGGGCAAGGTCAAATGGACCGTGCCCACGCCGGGCCGGGCCAAGTACGAAGCCTCCCCTTTGGCCGCGGACGGGAAAATCTACCTCATCGACTTCAACGGACAAGTGGCTGTCATCGACGCGATGGGCGGCAAAGTCCTCCGCCTGATTCCCATGGACGAGCCGACCGGCGGCGAGGTGGTGCGGTCGTCGATCATCGCCGCAGACGACCGGCTGTTCATCCGAACCACGCGCAAACTCTACTGTATCGGCAAGGGGGGCTGAGCCCTTTCCGTTACCCCGGCAAGATAGAAGCGCAGTAGGACGGCCTTTCCGGGCCGTCTCTTCCGGCGATTTGTTGACGGCCTGGAAAGGCCGTCCCACTGCGTCTCTTGCTCGCCCGATTCATCATGGCGGCGGGCTGGTCCGGTGGGCGGTCGTCGCCGTCAACGTGCTGATCGCGGAGACCGTCTTCCTCACCGCCGAGCCCGCGAAGAACCCGATCCTCGGCTTCGGCAAGTGGCTCGGCCTGCACCTGGCCCTGATCATGGTGCTCCAGCTCGTGCTGGTCGCCCGCCTGCCCTGGCTCGACCGCCGGATCGGCATGGACCGGCTCACCTCGTGGCACCGCTGGACCGGCTTCACCATCTTCTGGCTGGTC
>CAYTJV010000742.1:0-3474 GCA_964438165.1 uncultured Planctomycetaceae bacterium
CCCAGAGGCGGCAGCCGGGGCGCTGCGGGTCGTCGTCCTCGCCCATGTGCCACTTGCCGATGTAGGAGGGCTCGTATCCCGTTTCGTGCAATTGGCGAGGGTAGCCGGGAAGTTTGTAGGGGTAATCGGTGAAATTATTGAGCACGCCGTGCCGGTGCGCATACTGACCGCTTAAGAGCGACGCCCGGCTCGGCGAGCAGAGCGACGTGGTGACGAACATGTTCGCGAACCGCACCCCTTCGGCGGCAATGCGGTCCAGGTGCGGGGTCTTGAACCAGGGAAACAAGGCCCGGTCGCCTTGTTCGCGCTGGACGACGCCCAGCGCGTCCCATCGCATGTCGTCGACAAGGATGACCAAAACATTGGGCGCGCTGCGGTGTTCCCCGCAATGCGCCGTCGTGCCGCGTCCGATAAACCAAGCCATGGTTACGACAAGGAAGAGTGAAGTGATTCTGTGCATTGTCGCACCCTACATGAGTTATCGCGCGGTCGGTTGTTATCTCGCGCAAATCGTAAACGTGGGTAGTTTGGCCTTGGGTCTTTGGTCTTGGGCCTTGGCACCAAAACCCAAGACCAAAGACCCAAGGCCGGTTTTGGCTGTCGGCCGTGCCGCCCTACGGACTCACTTCTCGGCGCCCACGGCGATCATGTCCACGGTCATCGTGCGCTGGGCCTGCCCAACGCCGTGTACCATCAGCTTCGATGCCGCCGGCGGACGCGTCGGGTCGAAAAACCGGGGCCGCGTCTTGTCGATCCACCGGGCCGCGTCGTCGTCGCTCACGTAGTACGTGCCCTTGACCAGGTGACGCATGTCGCTGCCGGTCTTCGCCAGGATCTCCTGCAATTGCTCGAAGACATAGCTGGCCTGGGGCTCGCCTCGGCTCGGCTGGCGCGCGTAGAGGCCGGAAATGTAGATCTGCCGTTCGGTTTGCACCAGGGCCACCTTGCTGAAGGTGCTTGATGGCCGAACCTCGGGCGGGGTAAAGTACTCCACGTCGTTGGCCGGTTTGCCCGACACGGGCAACTGGGCGATCATTTCGATCTCCACCGGCACCGCCGCCAGCCATTCGACGAAGACCACCGGCGGAGTGATCTGACCGGGGAAGAACTCCTGCACTTCGCGGAGGACTTCTTGGGCGGAGGTGACCGGACGCAAGAACACCTTCACCTGCACCACCTGCTTGGGCGTAAGCTTCAAGTGCCCGAGGGTCTTCATCAGGCCGGACATGGACCTCACAGTAGCCGACGCGGTCAACCCGCCTTCGTCCGGCTGGCCGGAGAGATACGCTACGCCCCCCCGAGGCAACACCGCCGCATCGGCGCACTGCGGGTCCCCGGCCACCGAAGGGCAGCGCTGCAGCGCCACGGCCTTGCCGCTGTCGGCGGCCCCCGCGACCGCATCGACGGCCACCAGCGCCTTGCGATGCGCAAGCGGCGTCAGGACCGAGGTGATCGCCGGACGGACGCCCGTGCCAAGCCGTTTGCTCAAGTGCTCGCGGAAACTGCTGACGATCGCCGTCGAGAGGGCGTAGACATTGACCCGAACTAGCTTGTCCATTCCCGACCCGGAGTCTTTCAGCACGGCCTCCAGATTGGCCAGCGCCTGCTCGATCTGCTGATCGGCGGAACCCTCGCCCACCACTTTTCCTTCGCGGTCCAGCGGCAAGAGCTGCCGGGTGTGCACAAGCGGCAGCCCCTGCACGATCACGGCCTGCGACATGCCGGCCGGGGCGTCCAGAGGAAGGTACTGGATCGAGGGTTTAACCGCATCCTGCGCGGGCGAGTTGCCTACTATTGTGGCGCAGCAGCCGATCAGCATCGCTGCTGCGAAGTTTTGCCGTATCATGGGGTGTCCTCCAACATTCGCAATTCAGTATTCGCTATTCACTATTCGCTATTCATTTACACTTGCTCCGGCACTTCGTAGCCCTTGCGTTTCGGACAATCGATATACTGGTTCGCCTCGTCGTCGCCCGGGAAGACCTCTTTCACCGGGTCCCATTTCAGCCGGCGGCCGAGCCGGCGGGCGATGTTGCCCAGGTGGCACAAGGTCGCCACGCTGTGCCCGTTCTCGACCGGCATGATCGGGTCTTTGCGAGACGTCACGCAGGCGAAAAAGTTCTCCATGTGGTTGTCGCTTTGGTAGACGCGCGTCGCATTGGGCGGCAGCGGGGCTTGGTCCAGGCCCACCGAATCGCACTCGTATCCTTCGCGGAAGATCGTGATCCGGCCTTTGTCGCCGATGAACGTCGCCCCGCCTCCCAGTTTGGGGTCGATGGAACTGAGGGTCAGCACCACGCCGTTGGCGTACTTGTAATTGATGATCGTCTTGGAGCAGGCCGCATCCCCGCGATCGCGTTTCTCCGGCACGTGGTAGACGACCGTTTCCATCTTCTCGGCGGGGTCCACCCAAATCTCGACCGGGCCGCTATGGTCCATGTCCAGGGCCCAGTGGACCATGCTCAGTCCGTGGCAGCCCCAGTTGGGCAGTTCGCCGCCCGAGTAGGGCCGGAACGACATCCACCCCGGGCCCACGGCATATTTTTCCGCGGGGTACGTGTAGTAAGGAGGCTCCCGCTCATAAGGGATGCGCGACAGATACAGATCGGTATGATACGGCACCACCTCGTTCGGCCCGCACCATCGGTCCCAGTCGAGCCACTCGGGAATCGGCTGCGCGGGGAGATCACACTCGTACGCGCTGGGATAGTTGTAACCGATGATCGATTGCAGCTTGCCGATCCGTCCGTTGCGGATCAGTTCCACGGCTTTGCGCGTCGCGGGGTGGGACCGTTGCTGCTCGCCGGTCTGAAACACGCGCTTGTACTTGCGGACGGCCTCGATCATCGCGCGTCCCTCGCGGATCGTGTGGCTCAAGGGCTGTTCGCCGTACATGTCCTTGCCCGCCTGGCAGGCATGGATGCAGGGCAAGTAGTGCCAGTGTTCAGGGGTGGCATAGAGGACGACGGCCACCTCCTTCCGGTCCAGCAGCGCCCGGTAGTCCTGATACGCCTGGCAGCGGTAATTCTTGGCCCACTGCTCCGCGCGCTTCAGGTTCAGATCGGCCACGGCCACGATCCGCGCGTGAGAGGGCGGTGCGCCTTGCCCCCCTTTGCCGATGACCAATTGCCCGTTGCGCCGCCCGCAGCCGATCACGCCCACGCCGATCTGGTCGTTTGCCCCCCACGCCGACGCGGGCACGAACAAGGCGCACTGCGGCACGGCGATGCCCGCCACGGTCGCCCCCAACGCGTGCCCGAGCATTTCACGCCGCGAGATTGTTCTGGTTGCTGCCATGAGCGTCTCCTCCGTTGCGTGTACTGTTCTCGTTCCCACGCTCTGCGTGGGAACGGACGTCTGGCCGCTCTGCGGCCCGTCTCGTTCGCATTGTGGTCCACGCGCCGCAGAGCGGCGAGGTATGCGTTCCCACGCAGAGCGCTCAGTATTACCCACATTTCGACATACTTGCATCAG
>CAYTJV010000743.1:0-3462 GCA_964438165.1 uncultured Planctomycetaceae bacterium
CGAGCGTCACTGAGCAAAACGCTTCCCACGTCTGGGGAAACACCCTCACACGAACGAGCGCCATCGCGCCGTGAAGGATGCGTGCCTGGGCGTCGTTGTTCGCAAGGAACTCGGTCGCGTCCCGCAGCGGCGCCGGGATTTGTGCCAATGCGGACTCCGATCCGCCAACGGCCCCGCCTTCCGCACGGTGCGCACGAGTCCGGAAATAATCGCCGATCTTGGCCCGGGTGATCGCGCGGAGCCATCGATGTAGATTCTCGCCAGTCAGTTCGAAGCGAAAAGTCTCGATGTGGCGGAGTATATCGACACAGACTTCCTGAGCGACGTCGTAAGCGTCCTGGGGTGGAATGCCCGCTTTGCCGCATTTGGCACGGACATAGCGCGCGACCCCAACGGCCAGTCGCTGCCAGCCCTCCGGGTCGCCTATAGTCACCTTCTTGAACAGCGATGAAGTGAACTCTTGACGGAGCGGCGGCCGCTGCGGAACCACATTTCGTTGCCCGCCCGGTGCGTCCATGGCACACACCAAGGAGTTGAGGAGTTACTGATCTTCACCGAACACTTCTGCCCCATTGGTGGCTTGGCAAACGTATACGGCCGCGGTGTGCCCGGTTCGTTCCTGGTATTCGGCGGCCACGCGGCGGGCGAAATCGTCGCCCGAGGCGGCCTCCAACAAGGCTACGGCGCAGCCGCCGAAGCCGGCGCCGGTCATGCGGGCCCCGTGGCACGCCGGGTGGGCCCGGGCCGCCTCGACCATCGCGTCGAGGGCCTCGCTGGAGACCTGATAGTCATCGCGCAGGCTTTCGTGGCTCTCGTTCATCAGACGACCGAGGGTGTGGACCTAGCCTCGGCGCATCGCCTCGGCAGCGGCAAGCGTCCGCTGGTTCTCGCCGATGACGTGCCGGGCACGACGCGCCGTGGTCTCATCCAGCCGAGGGGACTCGCGATCGAATCGGGCCATGTCGACGTCCCGCAGGGCGTGTACCCCGAAGGTTTTGGCGGCGGCTTCGCAGCAGGCCCGACGCTGGTTGTACTCCGAGTCGACCAGGCCGCGGCGGGTGGCGGTGTCGAGGATCGCCACGGCAGCGCCCGGGGGGAACGGCACCGGCGAGAGTTCCAGCGAGCGGCAGTCGATCAACACGGCGTGTCCGGCCTGGCCCGTGGCCGAGATCAACTGGTCCATGATCCCGCAGTGTACCCCCACCCACCGGTTCTCGGCCCGCTGGCCCAGCTTCGCCATCCCGAGCGGCTCCCAATCCCATCCGGAAACCGCGGCGAAGGCCCTGGCCGTGGCCACCTCCAGCGCCGCCGAGGACGACAGGCCCGCGCCGCGGGGCACGTCGCCTTGCACCACGCCTTGCCAGCCGCCCAGCGTGTGCCCGGCGTCTTGAAGGCTCCAGGCCACGCCCTTGAGGTACTCCAGCCAGCCGGCCTGTTCGTGCTTCAGTTGATCGAGCGAGAACTCGCCCGACTGCTCGAAGTCGGCCGAGTACACCACCACGCGGCGGTCGTCGCGGGGCTCCAGCGCGATCCAGATCGCGCGGTCGATCGCCAACGGCAGGACGAACCCGTGATTGTAGTCGGTGTGCTCCCCGATCAGGTTCACCCGGCCCGGCGCTCGCACAATCAAGCGCGGCGGCCGATGGAAACGTTTGTGGAAGAGTTCGGCCAGATCGCATCGCTGGAGAGACATAGAGGGCTCCGAGTTCTGGGAAGAGCCATCAGCTTTCGGCTTTCAACTCCCATGGTCTCTTCGCCACGGCGCCAGGTCAAGCCGACCTGTAGGGAACGCGCTGCGTGGCGTTCCGGGTGCCGGGAAAGGCGGCTCCCGACGCGCGCCACGGAACGCCACGGAGGGCGTTCCCTACAACGAAAGGGCCTCGCGATCGCTCGCGAGGCCGAGACCGGCGCAACATCGGGCAGCGGCCGTGCGGCCGCCGCCGCGACCGACTAATCGAGTAACTCGTGGATCAAGTCGACCGAGATGCAGCGGAGCGCGGCCTGGCCGAGCTCGTCTTGGGTGCGGCGGCGGCCGACGGCGTGCCATGGGCTCACGCCGTTCAGCTCGGGCATGATTTCGCAGAGCTGTTCGACCATCATTTGGGCCATCCGCTTGATCGCCGGTTGCTGGCTGCGCTCGAGGATCGCGGCGGCGGTCTTCATGATCCGCACCAGTTGCGCCCGCTTCATCACGGGGGTCGAAAGCGGCTCCTCGGTTTCCTCCAGGAGCTCGGTGACGGGGACGTCGAGCACCTCTTGCCATGCGTAGAGAGTGCTGAGCGTCAGGTCGGCGTCGGGCTGTTCCTGTGACTTGACCGTGCCGACATCGGTGTTCAGCCGCCGCGCGATGGTGCGGCGGGTGATGCCTTGGCGCCGGCGGATTTCCGCCAGCCGGTGGAGCCGTCGATCATTGATGGGCATCTTGATCGGCTCCCCGTTGGTGACCCCTGCGTCGGGGAAACTCAGATCTGCCAGACTCATCCTCTGTGCCTCCTCTGTTGCCCTTGGGTTGCCTGCCGCAAGGAGCGAATAACGGAAATGAAGTGGCGATGATCACGTGAGTGCAGAAGGCCCGCTTCCGCCGCGAAGATCCGCTTCCCCTTCCGGCCGCCTCTAGTGCAATCGCCCTAGAGTAAGGGCCCTCTGCCGTCGGCTGAGCGCGCGGATCATGCGCAGTGAAGAAAGAAGTGCGGGAAAAAGCCGCGCGCTCAACTCAGCAGATCGAGAAGACGAGGCGCTCTACGGCAAAAGCGATCGCCTCTTCTACTTCCTGTTCCGAACTCGATGCCCTGGTTCTGCTGGCCCTCTTGTAGATTGCCCAGTGCGATGCCTCTTCGACGCGTCGGGCAACTCATGGCGACTTATTGTAGCAGCTTTTCCGCCGGATACAAGTAGCGGCCCGCCGGCCGCGATTTTTTTGATTTTTTTGTATCCAAACTTTCGAAAATTGGCTGCTTCGGCTTGCCTGGCTCGGTCTCGGGCCGATCGGCGCGCACCGAGCGATCGGCGAGCGTTGCCGTGGCGCTGCCGGCGCTGGGGCGTGCCAGGGGTGAAAACCTGTCCCTCCGCCGGGGCACTCCGCCCGTAATTCTTATTTCGTGCCAGGAAGCGCCGCACTGCTGCAGCCTGGCCAACAGCGTCGGTGGGTCGCCCAAGGCGTCGGCCACGGCGCGCAGCACTCGGCGGTATCCCATCTGGTACCCGCCGCTGAGACAGGCAAGGCCGCCCGTCGCGTCCGGCGGGGCGTCCGGGCTGCCGGGGCATCCCAACACCAACTCGTACTCGCCAAGGGCCGTCCAGAGCTGGCGCGCTTGGTTAAGTGGCAGCCGGCAGTCTTCGTCCGCAAAGAAGATGATCTCGCCCAAGCTGTGGTCGATTCCCGTCCTGATTGCGGCGGCGTGGCCTTGGGGAACCGGATGCCGTAAGGCGAATAGTTGCGGATAAACGGCGGTCAACTCGTCA
>CAYTJV010000744.1:0-3450 GCA_964438165.1 uncultured Planctomycetaceae bacterium
TAATATGTACGTGCGTATATGTGGGTAATACTGAGCGCAGAGCGTGGGAACGAGAGTAACGAGAGTAGTGCGACAGGAAGTGCTGGAGTGATGATCGTTTACTGCATCCGACACGGAGAAACCACTTACAACGCCGAGGGGCGGCTCCAGGGCCAGTCGGACGCGCCCGTCCTTTCTCCTCTCGGACGGCAACAAAGCGAGGCCGTGGCGAGGGCCTTGGTCGGCAAGCCGATCGAGGCCCTCTACGCCAGCCCCCTCCGCCGCGCTTTCCAGACGGCCGAGATCCTCGCCACGGCGCTCCGGCTGGAAATCCGCACCGATCCGCGGCTCAAAGAGATCAATGTGGGCGTTTTCCAGGACCAGTTGCGGGCCGACCTGGAGAAACACCAGGCCGAGGCCCTGCGGGAATGGCTCTTGGGCGACCCGGAGTACGTAATTCCGGGGGGTGAATCGCGCTGCCAGTTGGCCCGACGCGGGCGAGACGCCTTCGAGGCGATCTTTCGGTCCGGCCACCAGCAGATCCTTGTGGTCGCGCATGGCGGGTTGCTGGTGAGCACGATCAAGTCGCTCTTGGGCATTCCCCTGCAAGACCCGCCGCTGGCCCTGGAGAACTGCTCGATCACCACGCTCTCGTGGACCGGCGACGGCCGCGTGGAGCTCGTGGCCTTCAACCAAATCGAGCACCTTGGGACGATCGGCCACGGCGGCATCGGCGACCTGGCGGTATAACGCCGCGACCGCTGGTCGCGCTTTTGGAGTGCGGCGACTTGTCGCCGCTTTCTTTTGGCGGTAAGAACGGCCGTCGCCCAAAGGAAAAAGAAAGCGGTGACAAGTCCCCGCACTCCAAAGGGCCTTAGAGTTTTCCCAGACCGACCGACCTTCAAGCAGAAAGGGCAAATCAGACCCATGATCGTCCCGAGCGCTTGCCCGCGGTCGCACACGGTGTATGGTTTCCAGGACGCACGACGTTACGGACGGCGAGAGGAGTCGGGCGACACGATCGGCCTTTTGCTCCACGGATGGGTCATTCCAGTTCGACCCTTGCGCGCACTAGCGCCCAACGCGGAGCGACTCTCATGCCCAAGATCCGGCAAGCCATTGCCGTGCTCGCGGCGGCGACGTTCTGTATCGCCTTCAACACGTACCGCTATCCCGCCGTGCGGGAAATGGTGGCGGCCATCTCGTCGTCGGCACAATCGGCAGAAGCCAACCCGACGGAGAAGGTCGCCGCTGCGGAGAAGACGCACGACGGCACCGACGCGGGGACGTCGAAGCCGCCTGCGGGCGTGGTGTGCAAGGACGGGGTGTGTACCATGCCCTTGCCCGATTCCCCATCGGCCAGCTTGAGTTCCACCCCGCCTGATGATGCGGCATCGCCCGCATGCAAGCAAACGGACGAGAAACCGGCATGGCCCGCGGAGTCGGCCGACGGGGCTGAATCGAAGTCGAAACCGCCTGAAGACGGCGAATCGACCTCCAGTGCGCCGGACCAGGCGGAATCGAGCCCGAAGGACGAAGTGGCCAAGCCAGAGTCGAACGACCCGCCCGCCGAATCGGCCGGGCAGGATGCCTCGGCGAAACCCGATCCTCATTCGACGCCCGCGCACGGCTCTCCAGGGGAATCTTTAGGCCGCAAGCTGGGGGCGAAACTCGTGTCGACATTTGGAGGGAGTAGCACCCCTCCAACAGGCCCAGGAAAACCGCCGGCCGCAAGAGCCTCGCTGATTCCGATCTCGCGGCCTGCCTCGCGGACCAAAGGCGCGGAAATGGCGGCGGCTAAGCTGGCGTCCGATTTCAAGCTTCCCGGCGAGCAAGGCCCGCGGGCCCAGGGAGTCCGCCACCTGCCGGCGGTCGATCCGGTCTCCGGCGCCGACACGCCTAGCCTCATCCCGGACCTGATGCGCACCTATCCGGTCACTTCGGCGAAGTAAAAACCGATTCCCATCGAGCTCCTCGCCGAGTACCATATTGGGAGGGGAAGCAGAAGCGAACGTGTTGTCAAGTACAGGAAAGGAGAAGTCCATAACCAAAGTCACTGTGGATGAAACCCTCCGCACGAAGCTGCATAATCTCTCGGAACCCCTGGAGCTCTGCGACGAGTCGGGGCGAGTTCTCGGCCGGGTGTTTCCAACGTTGGACTTGTCCGATTACGAGGCCTGGGAGCCTCCCATCGACGAACAAGAGCTAAAGCGCCGAGAGCAATCCAGCCAGCGACGTTATTCAACGGCCGAGGTGCTCGCCCGTTTGGAGAAACTCTAGCCCGGATTATTCATGGGGTCGTAGCCGAATTCGCCAGAATTCGGGAGACGGCAAGCACTTACCCCGAATTCTGGCGAATTCGGCTACGCGCACACTGCGCCGCATTGCACCCGGTCCCCGAATAATCCGGGCTAGTGTTCCGCGTCTGCTCGCCCGGTCAGAAGACCGACCAGACGCGTAATGATTCGCTGCCGCGGTCTCATGAGTCCAGTCCGGGTTTCACGTCCTCGATGCTGTAATCGGGCTCATCGGGGCCATAGGCCCTTGCCAGTTGAGCCCGACCGAACTCCTGCCACGCCTGGCGCTCTTCCTGCCAACTGAGGAAGCGCGCGAAATCCAATAGCTCGCTGAGGCGATTCTCCGGAAGGTCGGCGACAATTCCTTCAAGGGCTTCTTTGGTAGTCATGACGGCACCACGGACGGTACATTCTTCTGTTGGAGCACGTCGCGGATGGGTAGCAAGCTCATCCGCTGCTTGAGGCAGACCTCGCGAAATATCTGGGGCCGGGGGACGCCCGCGAGGCGGAATACCTCCAGGCCGTCGCGCAAGAAAACCATTTCGCCCGTGTGGAGCCATTCCTGGCCCGGCAGGACGCGGATTTCGACGGTGTCGAACTCGTCCAGGCCGATCGAGCCCTCCTCGACCCGGGTGAGGCCCTTTTGGACGAGGATTCGGCGGTTGGTGAGGCAATAGCGGCGCATCAGGCCGGGCAGCAGTTGCCAAGCGAACACGCCCAGGCTGATGGGAATGGTCGCCACCGCCAAGAGCTTGCCGAGCGTGAAAAACGTCCCGATGCCCACTCGGACCGCGCAAAGTTGGCCGACGAGGCGTCCACATCCGGTCGCACCGATCGTGGGCCAGACGACCTTGGAGATTCTTTCGGCGGGTTGGGAAATTGGGGGGGAGGCGAGTTGTGTCATGGAAGGATGAAAGATGAAGAATGAAGGATGAAGGATGAATGATGAAGCACTGGAGCCGGCCGGTCAATAGGCCTCTTCACGAGCCGAGACACCCATGCAGCTTCTGATTCATCCCTCATCCCTCATCTTTCATCTTTTCCAAAAAAATCAGGCCCGGCCGAAACAGAGTTCCGGCCGGGCCTGGATTCGAACTTGGCAGCGAGCGAACCCGCCGGCAGGACCGGCGGTTGACCCAAGAGCGTTCCCAATTGGTGAGGACTGCTCCATACT
>CAYTJV010000745.1:0-3437 GCA_964438165.1 uncultured Planctomycetaceae bacterium
CGCCTTTCAATATGCCCTGGACAACGGCCGCCGCAAGGTCACGGCGGTCCACAAGGCGAACATCATGAAGCACACCGACGGGCTGTTTCTGGCCACGGCCCGGCGCGTGGCCCAGGAGTTTGCCGGGCGTGGGATCGAGTTCGAGGACCGCATCGTCGACAACATGTGCATGCAGTTGATCCAGAAGCCCGAGCTTTACGACGTGTTGGTCCTGCCGAACCTCTACGGCGACATCCTGAGCGACCTGGCGGCCGGCCTGGTGGGCGGGCTGGGCGTGGCCCCGGGGGCGAACATCGGCCCGGACGGCGCCGTCTTCGAGGCCACCCACGGCAGCGCTCCCAAGTACAAGGGCCTGAACAAGGTCAACCCCACCGCGCTGATTCTTTCCGGCGTGCTCATGCTGCGGCATCTAGGGGAGAAAGAGGCGGCCGACCGGCTCCAGCGGGCCGTGGCCGCCGTGATCGCCGAAGGCAGGCACGTGACCTACGACATGAAGCCCCACCCCGACGACCCCACCGCCGTCGGCACCCGGGAAATGGCCGAGGCGATTTGCCGGAAGATGGCGTAGGAAACCGGGCCGGAGGTCGGGCTACAAAGCGTGGCTTACACGTGGGGCTTGACTCGCTTCTGATAATACGTAAACTAGTCTCCGACTAGTCAAACTTCGGAGCATGGTCACATGGATTCCACGCTTGGGGCCTACGAGGCCAAGACGCACCTGTCGAGCCTGCTGGACCGGGTCGCCCAAGGCGAGGAGTTCACGATCACCAAGCACGGCGTCCCGGTGGCCCGTTTGATTCCGGTGGGCAGCCGCTCGAGAGCGAATGTTCGCGCGGCGATCCAGGCCATTCGGGAGCTTCGCAAGGGCAATCGGCTCGAAGGACTGAAGATCCGAGATCTGATCGAGGAAGGCCGCCGATGAGCCGGCTTGTGCTCGACTGCTCGATTACGGCGGCTTGGTTCTTTGAGGACGAGGACAGTGCGCTGGCCGAGCACGTCCTGGGCAGTCTTGACACGGACGAAGCCGTGGTGCCGAGCATCTGGCCTCTGGAGATGGCGAACGTGCTGGTTCTAGCCGAGCGCACCCAGCGCGTCACGACCGCCAAGACCGAGCAGTTCCTTGCCCGTTTATCGGACCTGCCCATTGCGCTCGATCGTCGAGACGCAGATCAGGCCTTTACAGGCGTGTTGCGGCTTGCGCGGCTGTATCTACTGACAGCCTACGACGCTGCGTACCTGGAACTGGCCCTTCGCGAGGGCCTTCCCTTGGCCACGCTCGACGGCCCACTGCGCAGTGCGGCGTCGAAGGCCGGCGTTGCGCTCATCTCGGCCGAATGAGGAGAATAAACCATAGCCACTCGCACGCTTGGGATACTGCTTGGCGTCGTCGTGCTGCCGCTCGGGGTTGTTTTTGCGTCTGCTGTTGAGTTCCGCTCGGCGAAGCCGGTCTGGCCCAAGGGGCGGGAGACGGAGATGAATCTCACGGTCGGCTTTCGGGCCGCGATTGACGCCCCGGCCGACAAGAATCAGAAGGCCGTGCTCTGCGTGGCTGCGGCCCGGCGCGGGGGCCGCACGGATACTTCCGCGTCGACGAGTGGGACCTTGCAGGCATGCTCAAGCCGGGCAAGAACGTCGTGGCCATCGAGGTCGCCGGATACAACGGCAATAGCTACTACATGGCCGAGCGCACCGGCACGCTGTGGGAGAACGTGGGGGCGTATGCGAGCTGCAACCACGGCTTTGCCTCGCACGTCGCACACACGCTCTACCGCGACATCCTCGGCGTGCAGCGCGTGGACTCGGTGGCCAAGCGGATCGCGATCCGCTTTCAAGACCTAAAGCTCAACGCAGCTTGTCTCTATAAGAGAAAAGCAGGGCGAGATTCGTGAGTCACGATCCGAGATCCAAGGACTTCGATCCCTACAGCGCATGGCTCGGCATTGCGCCCGGCCCTCGGCCGCCGAGTCCGGAGGAGTTGTTGGGAGTCCCGCCTGGCGAAATCAATGGGGATCGGATCCTCGAGGCGGCCATGGGGCGGAAGAAATGCCTCGACGGGTTCGCGCTGAGCGAGCACCGCAAGCTGGCCGACGTAATCAACAAAAAAGTGGCCGACGCGACGTCGCTGCTGTTGAAACGCGCGGAGTCGGCTCCAAAGCCCGTCGAAGCTCCTCAAGCGGAGCTTGCCGTGGAGGCGACCACTGCGGCGCCGGTGGAGACGCCTGCGCAGGCCACGGTTGTCGTGCCCGTGGAGACGACTCCGCAAGCCACGGTGGATGTGGCGGTTGGTGTGCCGGTGGAGACGACTCCGCCGGAGGTTGCTCCTCCGTTGCCGGTGGAGACGGTGGCGGGCGAGGCGGCCCAAGAGGAGTGGCGATTGGATTCGGCTGCGGCGGCAGCGGGAATCATAGTGCTTGCCCCGGTTGCCGAGGCCGAGCCGCAGCGGAAGCGCGCCGGCGTTCTGTTTCTCGGTTTCCTCCGCTTCTTGGGCTGGCTGGTTCTGCTTCCCTTCCGATCGGTCGATGCGATGCTCGGGGCGATGGCCGGCGAAGGGAACGACCTCGTCCACTGGTTCCTGCGGTTCATGGCGACGGCGGCCGTCTCGCTCTGCGTTGTCGGCGGCGTGCTGCTGTCCGACCGATCCGCCGAAAAACAGAACGCGGTCGTAGACGACCGAGTGCCGCCCGAGGACGACGATCTGTCGGAAACCGAATACAATATCCTGCTTTGGCTCTCGCTTTCAGAGGCAGACTCCGCCGGGCCGGACGACGACGACGAGAAGATGGCGGGCAAGCCTCCCGACCGGCGAACATCGAAGCCCGACGGGACGGGCCCGGCGCCGCCTCGAGCGGTTGCCCCGTTCGCGGCCGCCGAAGCCAAGGCATTGCAGACGAAACCGCCGCCCGGCAACGGGCAAAGCTCTCCGCCGACGGTCGCGGCTCTCGATGCCAGCCAAGCCAAGCAGCTTCAAGAGCGTTGCGCCCAGTCGCTCAGGATTTCGGTGGAGGCGAACAATTCGCTCGGCATGCAACTCGTCTTGATCCCCCCCGGCGAATTCACCATGGGCTCGCCCGATGACGCCTTCAAGGCCCTGCCGAATGAAAAGCCCGCGCATCAGGTGCGAATCACCCGGCCCTTCTATCTCGGCAAGTGCGAGGTCACCTGGAACCAGTATTCTAGGGTGATGCCGAAGGAGCCCGGCCGCGTTGACCCAGCGGAGAACACTTTGCCCATGACAAGAGTCCAGTGGACACGGGCTGTCCAGTTCTGCGACAGACTATCAGAGCAGGACGCGGAGAGAGCAGCTGGACGCGTCTACCGCTTGCCCACCGAGGTCGAGTGGGAGTATCCGTGCCGCGTCGGACACACGGGGGCGGCCATTGGCGAACATCGGGCCGGCCTCGCCAGTTACCCCTGGTTTGACGCAAACTCCCGCCGCC
>CAYTJV010000746.1:0-3426 GCA_964438165.1 uncultured Planctomycetaceae bacterium
TATGTACGTGCGTATATGTGGGTAATACTGAGCGCAGAGCGTGGGAACGAGGATCCAGATGGCGGTTGCCGGGAAAACTGCCCCGGCGGCTAGCGGTCGGCGGGAATCAACTCCACGTTGCGGAAGAAATACTCGTCCCCTTCGGCCGTGAGGCAGATCTTGCCCGGCACGACATCGCAGCGGGTTGCCCGATTCACCTCGCGACCGTTGATCGAAAGCACTACCGTGTCGCCGCGGGCAACGATTTCGTATCGGTTCCATTCGCCGGCGGGTTTCTCCATAGCAGCGGTCTTCTTCACGTTGGTGAGCTTGCCGAACTGCGGATTCGTCAGGCTCTTGCTGCGATCGGCGGGTCCGGTCAGCTCGAAACCGTCCAGTCCCCAGAAATCGCCTGCGTCGCCGGCATTGATCTGGGCCTCCAGGCTCTTGGGCCAGATCTTGTCCGGTCCCGTCATGCGCACAAGCACGCCGCCGCTGCCCGACTTGCCTTTCGGCCAGCGCCACTCCAGGCGGAGGGTGAAATCGGTGTAGTCCTTCTGCGTGGCGATGTAGCCTTTCGGCGTGCCGCGGCAGGATAATACGCCGTCGGGAGAGAGTTGCCACACGTCGCCGGGCTTGGCTTTCGGGTCTTCCGAGAAGAACTTCCAGCCCGCCAGCTTCCCCGACACCGCATCCTGGCTGGTCAGTAGTGGAACGGCCTTTTCGCACGGCTTGGCGTCGCCGGCCGAAGCGATCGGGCTTTCATCGCGCCGGGCGGCCGCTACGCAGTTGAGCAACTCCAGCACCGCTGAGGCGATCTTCGGCTCGGCTTGCACTTCCAGGCAACTGCTGCGGGCACGCCATGTGGTGTAGCCGCCCAGAGGGAACTGCTCCGGCGGCGGGAGATAGCCAAAATAGCCGTTCGCCAGCTCGATGTTGATCGTCGGCTTCAGCGGGCTTTGCTTTTTGATCGCCAGGCCCGTGCTGCCGAACACCTCGTTCGGAAAGGCCGCGATTCCCAGCCCGCCGATCCGAATTGCCTGGAGCTTCAATTCGCGAGTGGACGGCAACTCGCTGAGGATGATGGTTTCGCGGGCATAGACCTCGGGCACGGTCCGCGGCCTGCCGTCCGGAAGGTTCGCCTTGGCCAGAAACTCCTTGGCCTCGGCGACTTCTTGGGCCGGCGGCATACGCACGTCGAGGGTCAGGAGCTTCTCTTCGACGGCCAGCGGCGCCCAGTCGTAATACGTGACGGTCTTGTAGGCCTCGAAGGCGGCCTGGGCCACGTCCTCGCCCACCGTGATGTGGTTGAACTTGCGCGCCGGGTTGACGAAATCGCAGCAATTAGCGTCGCCGCTGGTGCCGTTCGACATGATGCCCACGAAGGGCGGGGTGGTCTTCGACGCCCCGATCAGTTCGCCGATCCGCCGGCAGAACACGCCGAAGTAATCGGCCGAAATTCCCGGCGCGCCCGCGTAGTGGGTCGAGTAGTTGCCCAGAACGGCGATCGGCCGACCGGCCTTGGTTTGCACCGAGAGGATCGACACGTCGTCGTCGGCCGGCCCGGTCCGGCGGATGGCGTTCGGATTCTGGTGGCCCGGATTCATCATCGCCTGGTCGTTCTTGGCCCCTGTGAAAGGACTGGTGGCCGCGGTGCCGGGCTTCATGAGGAAGCGCCGGCAGAAGACGTTCTTCGGATCCTTGCCGACGGCCCAGCCGATCCGCGCCGGGGCGAGATTTTTCTTCGCCCCGGCGATCGCCTCGGCGATCTTTGCGGGGAGGAACTTGGCGTAGTTTTCGTCCACCCCCGTCCCCAACGCGCCGCAAACCGAGGGGGCCGAGTGGCAGTGCGTGGCCGAAACGAGGATCTGGCCGGCCGGGATCCCGGTCGCCTTCTGGGCCAGCGCTTTGGCCTCCTCGATGAGCGGTCGCGGCACCACGCAGCTATCGACCACCGCGATGACGAGCTGCGTCGTGCCGTCGTCGAGCACCAGCGCGCGGCAGTAGAGCGGATCGGTCACGTCGCTCGACTTCCGCTCGGTCATCCCGCCGTTGATGATCGCGGGGAGCTTGAGCGGCGTGACATCGACGGCGCACGCCCCGGCGCGAAACGTCTTGGCCGCCGGCGATGCGGCAAGACCCGCTTCGGCTCCTATTGCGGCGAAAACCACCGCCGCTGCCAGCGCGGAGAGAATCGGGCACGCGACTCCGCCTTGATCGCACCCCCGGACTTGATCTCGTCGTCGTTTCACCATAGAACACCTCCTGAAGATTTCGTGTTGCACCGGTCATTAGAATAAGGGCAGCGGCCTGCCCAATGCAACCCGTGGAGGCCATAGAACGGATTTTAGCCCGACAAGGACGAATCGCAGTAGAATGGGTCTCCAGACCCGTCCCGGACGGCTCTGGAGAGCCGTCCTACGTGGGATTGCAGAAACACGCCACGCGGCAGTCTCCGGCCGGCCGGGCCAGGGCAGCGGCGAAGCCTGGGGCGGGCTGCAAATCTTCCAGTTGCCAGGCTGCGGCGAGCCCCCGATCTCCTCGAATCGCCACGACCCGCGCCGCCTCCGGCTCCAGCGACACCTCGACCTGATCCAGCCCGAGCGAAAGCCCTGTCCCGAGGGCCTTCAACATCGCCTCCTTGCGGGCCCAGGCGCGGAAGAATGCGGCCAGTCGTTCCGCTTCCGGCAGGCGACCGAGCGCCTCGTTCTCCGACGACGCAAAGTAGTTCCGGCACAGGTTCTCGAAATCGGGAAGCGGTCGGATGCGTTCGATATCGACGCCGAGGGCGCGTCCTAGGCCCACCGCCACAAGACCGAGGTCCACCGAGTGACTCGCGCTGAACTGCAGCCGCGAATTGTTCCACGGTGCGGCCAGAGCCGGTTTTCCGTAGGCGCCCCGGTCGAACGCAATGGCCGCCGGCGCTGCTCCGAGGTAGCGCGCCAGGAGTTGCCGCAGTCTCGCCCGCCGCACGATGAACCGCTGCCGTAGATCCTCGGTGCGGAGTCGCTCGGCCTGCTGGCGTTCCTCCGGATGAAGCACGGCGAATAACTGGGCGACCGTTTCTCCGGGCACGTCGAGTGCCACCCGCCACACGTGTACGACCCGCTCAGATAGCGAGGGGAACTCCGTCGGCGAGCACCAGGAAGGAGCGATCGGACTCGACGGTTCCATCGGGAATCCCCGTGTAGGGCCGCTAGCACCAAACGGTTTTCCGCCCATTCCCCGTCAAGTTTGGACGTTGACGGTTGTCGTCTTCCCCACCGGCCCCGTGCCGGTGGAAACGGGTTTGGCAACTACGGCGGCTATACGGCGTCAACTTTCGTCACGGCCGGTTTTCGCTTTTCCCCACCGGCCCCGTGCCGGTGGAAACGGGTTTGGCAACTATGGCGGCCACGGTAGTCATCAAACCCGTTTCCACCGACGCGGGGTCGGTGGGGACTTTGT
>CAYTJV010000747.1:0-2015 GCA_964438165.1 uncultured Planctomycetaceae bacterium
ATCTCGACAACCTGGAGAGGTTGCTCGCCCCGGGCGGATACTGGCTGTTGTACGGGTTTTTCAAATCCGACCCGGATGCGTCCGGCCCCGGGCTTGCCGCGTCCGAACCGGACGCGTTTGTCGCCCGATTCCCTCTCCAGTGGCGCAAAGACGGCTTCGACAAGAAAAAGCGCCCTTCGGTCTGGCTTTTATTCCAAAAACCGTATTGAGCTTGATCACCTCAGATCATGGGAATATGGAAGACCTCAGCACCCGCCGTCACACGGCCAACCCTGTCCCTTGCCTGCTGATCGGGGCGCTGAAGGCGCGGCGGAAGTTTGCAGGGGGCTGCACGCTCTAACGGGAATCGCCCCGGCGGTGTGGCGCGCGTTGGAATCCGAAGTCTCAGCCTATTGTGTTCTTCCTCATCATGTGCAATAATACTGTAATCATTCCCATTCGCACCATCGCAAGGAGGACACCATGCAAAAACTCAAACGCCCAATCGCCATCCTGACCGCGCTCATGCTGCTAATCACTGCCTGCGGCGGAGGGACCGCGCCCCCTCCCGCCACAGTTGGCCCGTCCACCGCGCCCGACATCGGCGGCACATGGAACGGCCAATTCCTCGACCTCGCCGGGGGCATCCAGCGGATTGCCACGCTCACCCTCGAACGCGGCGAAGGGAATGCCATCACCGGCAGCATCGCCTTCAACACGCTCGACGCCGCCATGCCCGAATTCTACGCCGTCAGCGGCACGTACGATGGAACAACTCTGCGCGTCAGCGAGAGCCAAGGGCGCTATTTCTGGGGCGTCTTCAGCGAAGGTACCTGGAACGGTTACGCGGCGTGGGATTGCTACGACTGCCCGGGCTCGGCCTGGGCGCAGTTTACCCTGCAACGCGGCATCCATGTCATCCCGGTTGAGACCAGCGGCGGGGGCACAACCGCAATCCTTCCCGGCGATCCGGTCACGATGGATTCGTGGGCATACGACGCCTTTGCTGACCCAACGCTGCCCTACGTCACCTACGGCGATAACTACCAACGTAATCTCTACGAGCGTCCCTTCGATATTCAAATGCAGTACCGCCCCGACACGGACATTATCTGGGCCGGTCTCTCCTACGACGCGGACTGGATTTACATCTCCATCATGCTGCGCGGGGATGATCCTGCCACGCAAGGGAAGAACTCGGATTACGCGGTTGAATTCGACCTGAACCTGGACGGGCGCGGCGATACCCTGGTCCAAGTTTTCCCGCCCTTCACCACTTCCTGGACGAATACCAACGCCATCGTCTACCAGGATGCCAACGGTGATGTCGGCGGCCCGAACCCGCTGCTCTCGGATGCTCCCATAAAAAATGATGGCTACGAGAACGTACCCTACAGCATGGGATCCGGAGCCGACCCGAACGGGGCCTGGGCGCGCCTCGCCCCTCAGGATAATGCTTTCATTCAAGTCGCCTTCCGCCCGTCCTACATCAACAACGCCTCTTCCTTCCTGTGGGGCGTCTGGGCGGATAACAGCCAGCGGAATCCCCTCCTGTTCGATTACAACGATGCCTTCACCCGGACAGAAGCCGGTTCCCCGCTGCAGGGCGATCCGAACTATCCGCTCAATTCCCTCTACTTGCTGGACAACACCTGCCGCGTCGCCTATGGATTCACCCCCACGGGGAAGGAGCCTGGCATTTGCACCCCTGAAGACGATTCAATGATCGCCCAGCAGGGTGGAACGCAGGGCAGCAACCCGACCCCGCCGTCCGGCATTGTCGTCCTCGTCAATCCCACCGGCACACCCGCGTCCGGCATTGTCGTTCTCGCTCAACCCACCGGCACACCCGCGTCCGGCGGTGACTATGATCCGACGATGGCGCCGCCCCCGGCCAATGGGACGGTATCCGGTCAAGTCTGGCAGGATACGAACGGGGATGGCATCCGGCAGGCGGACGAACCGGGCCGGAGCAGCGAGGCGGTCCTATTACGCACCGCTGGCCAAGGTGGCACCTGCAACGTTAACCTGGCCAC
>CAYTJV010000747.1:2025-3426 GCA_964438165.1 uncultured Planctomycetaceae bacterium
CCCGGCCCACCCGCGTCCGGCATTGGCGTTCCCGCTCAACCCACCGGCACCCCCTTGTCGGGAAGTGACGATAATCCGAATCCGCCGCCCCCAGCCAATGGGACGGTATCCGGGCAGGTCTGGCAGGATACGAACGGGGATGGCAGAAGGCAGGCGGACGAACCAGGCTGGAGCAGCGAGGCGGTCGTATTACGCACCGATGGGCACGGTGGCTCCTGCAATGTTAGCGTGGCAACCACCCTGCCCAACAAAAGCGGCCACTACCAGTTCACGGATGTCTGGCCGACACCCTATTGCGTCGTGTTTCTCACCTCGCAGCCGACCGGGGCCTGTTCTACAAGCCGAAACGTCACTGTCCCTGCCGGGGGAACAGCTAGCGCCGATTTCTGCGTCCACGCAAGCCCACCCCCGCCTCCTGTCAGCACGAACACACCAGCCGCGGGTGGTATCATTACCGGGTATGTTTGCTGGGACGCGAATTCAAACAGTGCATGTGATCCTGATGAAGTACCATTTGAGGGATTGATAGTTGATTTGTTCCTTGGATCAAACATTATTGCTACAACTACCACCGATGGGTCAGGGAATTTCCGCTTCGATGGTTTAGCCAACAATGTATACCGTGTCTGGGGGCGGTGGGGTGGAAGTACTACGGCTGACCTCTCCAGTGGCGGTACGGTAAACCTCACGATGGCCGCGCCTTGACATCGTCGGGGTCGTCGCTCCGAGCCTTGGCGAGGCGCCAGTTTTTCTCTGGCGCCATAAAGACGAGAGCACGATATTCCGGGGCGGCCATCTGGCCGCTCCGGTACTTTTAATCTACAAATCGCATAAAGACCTGATTCGCCACCAGCCGGGCGCGGGGAGTGAGGCGTAATGCGTGATCCGTGATGCGTGATGCGTAAGAAGGGGGCGTGGAAACCCATTCGACCAAATCCAGCCGCAAGAGTTCGGAGACTTCTTCCGGAAAAGCATCTTCGATGCCTATGCCAAATCGAGAGCGGAAATCGGCATCCGAGACGCCCTCGCGGGTGAGGCGCAGGCCAAGGAGCATGGTTTCTTGCATTTCCACTTTGACAGTTATTCGCTGATGTTTGATAGTCGCCGGCGAGAGTGGAAACGAGTGACGAGTGACGAGTGACGAGTGACAGCGCTCGATATAGGTTTTGATGCGCAGGACATTCGAGTAGCGGTATCCGCCCGCGCAGCCGTGCGCGCCCGCGCCGAAGCCAAGGTAAGGCTGGTTGCGCCAGTATTGCAGGTTGTGGCGGCAGGCGAAATGCGGTTGAAGGTCGAAGGTCGAAGGTCGAAGGGTGGGAGAAGCATGGTCGAAGGTCGAACGTCGCAGGTCGGGAGAAGCAGGTTCGACTTTCGACATTGGACGTTTGACATCTTTCGCCC
>CAYTJV010000748.1:0-3399 GCA_964438165.1 uncultured Planctomycetaceae bacterium
GTTAATCTTTCCTACGGTCGCCGCCGTGGTCGGGACCAGTCCGATGCGCGTACGCGAGGTCACCATGCCGGTTCCGTCGGGCCGATCATCCAGCGTCAGATCGCTTTCGGAAGAAATCGGAACCGGAATGTCGGGGATGTGGTCGATCGCCAGGTCCGTGGCCGCCCCCGGCAAGCTGTTGAGATCGCCCACGCGCTCGACCCGCACGGCGTCGGCCGCCACGGTGTTGTTGGCCAGGTCCGTGAGCTTCACCTTCAGCTCCGTGCCGTATACGTAATATGCGTCGCCCAGATGCTTCCACCCCACCCCCGCTTCGGTCAGGTCGTTCGGCGCCTGCTGCTGGTTTACCGTCACCGTGCCCAGCTCGGTCGCCCCGTCGGATATCGTGTACGGCGCGTTCGTCGCCCGGCCGGTCGTCGAGGCCACCCACGTGGCCGACACGCGGTACACGCCCGGCGTGACGGCGAACGTCCAGGTCGCCGCGTCGGCGCCCGAGCCCTTGGCGTTATAGCGATAGTCCTTCAGGTAGCCCGCCGAGGTGCTGACCGTCCACGACCCGCGGGTGGCAAACCCCGCTTGCCCGTCGTCAATGATGATCGTCGGGTCCTGGTTGCCGTCGACGATCGTGCCGATGCCCGAGCCGTCCAGGATCGTGGCATTGACCGGCGTGCCCAGTTTCACCAGGAGGGTCTCGTCGGGCTCGTCGATCGTGTCGTCCAGAATGGGCACGGTAATGGTCCCGCTCGGCTGACCTGCGGGAATGGTCAGCGTGCTCACCGGGGTCGTAGGGATAACCGCGTAGTCGGCGCCGGCGGCGGCCGTGCCGTTGGCCGTCGAGTAGTTGACCGTGACCGCCCGGCCACTGACGGCGGAAAGCGTCACCGTGAAAACGGCGTTTCCGGCGGACTCATCGACCGAGACGTCGTTGATCGAGAGCGTGGGCGTCAGGTCATTATCGGTGATCGTGCCCGTGCCGCTGCCGCGGAGGATCGTGGCGTTGGCCGGATTGGAGAGGTTCACCCGGAAGGTCTCGGTGGCCTCGTCCAGCAAGTCGCCCAGCACGGTCACGCTGACCGTCCGGACCTTGGCGCCGGGGGCGAATTGCAGGGTCTCGGTCTTGGCCGTGTAATCCACTCCCGCTGTGCCCGAGCCGTTGTCCGCCGTGTTGACGTCCACCGTAACGGTCTTGCCGCTGGCGGCCGAGAGGTTCACGGTGAACACGGCCGTCACGTCGCCACCCGGGTTGCCCTCGGTGACCCCGGCGCTGTTGATGGACAAAGTGGGCGCAGCGTCGTTGTCGACGATCGTGCCGACGCCCGTGTCGTCGCCGATGGCGGCGTTGACTGGATTGGAGAGCTTCACCAGGAAAATCTCATCCGGCTCGTCGATCTTGTCGCCTACCACCGGCACAACGATCTTCCGGCTCGTGACGCCGGGCTTGAAGGTCAAGGTGCCGGTCTTGGTCTTGTAGTCCTTGCCAGCGGTGGCCTTGTCGCCCTCGGCGGCTACCGCTGTGGCATAGGCGACGGTGATCGTCCGGGTGCTGGCCGTCGAGAGCGTCACCGTGAAGACGGCATTGCTGGTGCGCGAATTGCCCTCGGTCTTTCTGACGTCGTTGATCGACACCGTCAATTCCGGTACGTCGGCCGCTTCAAACGCGCCCGAGCCGGCCAGGTTCGCGTTGCCCACCAGATCGAAGAACGATCCGGCCAGGAAGTTAACGCTCACCGGCCCGATGCCAAAGGCGCCCGTGAACTGGTAGCGGTAGGTGGAAGTCGTGCCGGAAACGAGCGTGCCCGCTCCCTGCACGGTGACACTGCTGGCCGCGTCGCCGCCGAGGGAGAACTCCTCCGCGCTGTCGGCGATCGTGGCGGCGTCCGGCCCGCTGCTGCCAGGATCGGCGAAGGCGATGTCAATGTAGTGCCGGCTGTTGAGCGCCACGTAGCTGACGGAGGCCCCGTTGAGCGGGTTGGCCAGGGCAGCCGTCGGGCCGACTACGTCGTAAAGCACCGTGTTGTCGGTGCTAGTCGAGGCCCGATTGCCGAGGCCGTCGGCATCGGTAACCACGCCCGCGGCAATCGTAGCGACCACGGTCCCGCTGCCGGTCATGCCGGTGACGGTCACGCTGTACGTCGTGCCGTCCGCGCCCACCGGCGTGACGGTCCCGGTGAGGGTCCCCGGCGTCGTGCTGACGGCGAGGGTCACATCGCCGGTGGCAAAGCCGGTCACGGGCTCGCTGAAGGCCACGGTGAAGTCGATCTCTGTCTGGTTGGTCGGGTCCGGCTGGTCGGCGGCGCGGTCGATGGTCACCTGGGGCGAACCGGCATCGTAGGTCAATTGCGAGACGAAGACGTCGTCGGTCCCGGCGCTGGTCAACTTGTGGGTCGTAGCGCCCGGACCGAAGTCGGCGGTTCCCCGGAAGTAACCGGTGGTAAAGACGTCGTTGGCCGCGTCGACCGCCAGGCCGAGCGCCTGATCGTCGCTCGGGCCGCCCATGGCATCGGCCCATCGCAAGCCGCCCGTCTGCGCGTCCAGGCGAGCGATGAACATGTCGCTGCCGCCGGCGCTGGTGAGATTGAACGTGCTCCCGAGGTCGGGCTCCAGGTCGATCGTTCCGCGGATCTGCCCGGCGAGGTACGCGCTCCCGTTGTTATCCAATCCGAGAAGTACCTGCGAATTATACCCTGCGCCGACCGGACCGCTGGCGAGGCCGCTGGCCCACACAAAATCGCCGGTGGGAGAGAGTTTCGAGACGTAAACCGTCTTGTCGCCGGAAGACTTGACGTAGTAGACGCCGGCGCCCGGGTCCAAATCCGCCGTCCCGTAGAAATTGCCGGCGGTGTAGACGTTGTTCTGGGCGTCGACGCCGATGCTGCGCCCCTCGGCCGGCCCGCCCAATCGCTTCGCCCAGACGAAGCCGCCATTCGTGTCCAGCTTCCAAACAAAGGCGTCGTTGTAGTAGTCTCCGCCGATGTTTCCACTGCTGGTGAGGAAATAGTCGCTGGTGGGACTGGGGTCGAAGTCGATGATGCCGCGGAAGGTGCCGGTGGCATAGACATTGCCGTCGCCATCCACGGCGATGTCGTAGCCGCGATCGCCGGGGTCGTAGCCGTTGCTCGTCGGCTCGCCGCCGCCCATCCGCTTGGCCCAAACGTAGTTGCCGGAGCTATCGAGCTTCGACACGTAGGCGTCGAACGAGCCCTCGCTGGAAAGTAGGGAAGTGCCGGCGCCCGGATTAAAATCCGCGGTGCCGGAGAAGAAGCCGGTGGAATAGACGTTTCCCGAGCCGTCGACGGCGACCCCCAGGCCGCCCGTCTGGCCTCCGGCGAAGCTCCGCGCCCAGGCGAAATTGCCGCTCGGGTTGAGCTTCAGGACGAAGCTGGCGGGGTTGGCGCCGCT
>CAYTJV010000749.1:0-3397 GCA_964438165.1 uncultured Planctomycetaceae bacterium
CACGCGCGGGTGGTCCGTCGTGCTGGTGAGCATGACCACCGCCAGCCGGGAGGCCCGAGCGTCCGGGTGGGCATATCCCAATACCGCCGTGTGGTTCCGTTGCGGCAGGGATTCACGGCAGGGCCCGTTCCGTCCCTTCCCTTTCCCCTGGCCCTGCCCGCCACGGGCCCCCTCGGCGGTGGCGCCGGTCCCCCTATATCTCTCGTGGTAGTGGTACGCCCCCAAAATCCGTTGGATGGTGCAGTCATCCGTGGACGAAATATTGATCTCGTGGCTGGACCATTTTGGATATTCAAAATAGTGGAACGTATTGTCCGCATTTACGGTCAATGGAGTGCAGTTGACCGCGGAGCGTCCGGCCGCAAACAGGGCACCAACGGTTCCACAGATCGATCCTGGAGCAAGTGGTATCTGGAAGGACTGGACGTTGGTGGCGTCGGTGTCGCCGTACAGGTCGTACTTGTACTCCTGGATGCCGCCCACGTAGCGGATATCGACGCTGGGCAGATGGTAGACGAAGTTTGTCGTCAGCGAATTGACGTCGCGCAGCCGGACACGCTCGGCAGTGTTCGTGTTGAACTCATGTGATTCCGCCAAAGCCGGATTGACGGTGATGTTCGTGTTGCCGAACTGCCGCAGGCTGCCTGGCACAATCCCATTGACCCCCGTCTCCGGTGAGTAGCCATGGGCGGAGTTGTAGACGATCGAGAAATTCGGATCGAGGCGCCCGGTCTCGTAGGGGGCGTTGCGATAGTCCGCGCGTGCGCCGGGGCCGCCGCGATTGTGCCACACCAGCGTCTTGTACGAGACCCACAGCTCGGCGTTCTCGCCGAGGTCAGCTTCGAGCTGGAACTGGGCCTGGTATTCGTCCCGCTTGCTGCCTTCCGACGGGCCGCCGGCCAGGTTCTTGAAGTAGCCCTTCCGCCGGTCGAACTTGTAGCCCGAGACGCGGAACCTTAGATTGTCGGCGATCGGTCCGGACACGGCGGCCTGGAAGTTGGTGACCCCGTAATTCTCGGCGATGGCGCGAACCTCGGCATAGAAATCCTTGGTCGGGCGCACCGAGATGATGTTGACCGTGCCGCCAATGGCGTTGCGGCCGTATAGAGTGCCTTGCGGACCGCGCAGAATTTCAACCCGGTCGACATCCAATGGGGGGCCGCCCGCCAGCACCGCTGAGGTTGTAAAGAGTCCGTCGATGTAGATCGACACGGCACCGTCCACAGCGTGGATGTTTGTCAGGCGGCCGATGCCGCGCATGCTGGCCCGGTCGTTGCCAGACTGGTACGTGAATCCTGGAGTGAAGTTGGTGAGATCCTGAACCGAGTTGACGCCAACGAGGTCGCGCTGCTTGCTGGTGAAGGCAGAGATGGCGACCGGCACGTCCTGGAGGCTCTGTTCCCGCTTTTCGGCGGTCACGACCAGCTCCTCAATGACGTTGAGGGGCTGAGCGTTGGCCGAGCCGGCGACAGCCGCGAGGGCAAGTGCGCTCGATACCAAGAGATTGTTTCTGAAAGTCATGTTGCCGGCCTCCCCAGCCGATCCGATGAATTTGTTTCGTTCCAGGCGTGAGCCGGTGCGACGCCGTTGGTGCCCCGAGACGACCTCAACCGGTCAAGTTGGCATGATCTTGGAGACTTTCGCCGGCCTAGAACCGCTTCTTGAAGCCGACCTCGAACACCCGGCCGAGAGGATTGCCGTTTGTGTAATCGTAGTTGTACTGGCTCGCCACGTAGGGCGGATCGGTGTCGAACAGGTTCTGCACGCTGGCGGTGATCGTCGTGTCCCACGGCGCCTCCCACCGGGCGACGAGGTCGTGCTGCCAGAAGTCCTTTGACTTGCCGACAGGAACCAGGTCGCGGCCAGAGGGCGCGCTGGGATTGGGGACGGTCACGAACAACGGCGCTCCGAAGGCCGGCGACGTGCCTTCTGCGTACCGGGTCTGCCAGCGGACGGACAGTGGTCCCCGATTGAAGGCAAGGAACCCATTGGCCCGCAATTGAGAGTAGGAGAAGAACTCATTCACCAACTCGCTGAGTCCGGCGCGGTCCTCGGCCGGGGAGATGGCGATGTCGGTCCCGAGCAGCGATGTGGCGCCTCGCTTGTACTCGATCAGATAGGTCGCCTCGCCGCCTACGGCCCAATGGCCTTCAAACCAGCCGTCCCAATCGTATTGGGCGCGGAACTCAATGCCCGATGTCTTGGTGTTTGGCCCATTGATTGTGAAGCTCCGCAGACGCGCCACGTTTGCCGCGCCGCAGGCGCCCGCAAAGGTGAACCTGGCCTGGAGTTCGGCGAAGGCCGGGTTCCCGCAGTTCGCGTTGGAGCCGCCGGGGAACATGGTGGCATAGAGCCGACCGCCGCTCTCTTCGGTGATCTCGTCTTTGAACTTGAAGTTGAAATAGTCGAGTGTCGCCGTGAAGCCGCCGATCTCCAAGATGGCCCCCACATTGAAGGTGTCGGCCTTCTCGGGCTTTAGGTCCGGGTTCCCGCAGCTCTGGAAGGCGCGATAGGCGCTACCCAGGACACGCACGCCATTGTTGCAGCCGGTGCTGACGAGGCCGGGGGCCGGCGCGCGGAACGTCGTGCTGGCGCTGCCGCGCAGGGCCAGGAAATCGGTCACCTGCCATTTTGCGGCGACCTTCGGATTGGTGGTTGATCCGATTCCGCCCTGGTAATCTTCGTGGCGGATCGCGAAGTTCAGGTTGAGGTTCTCGAGCACGGGAACTTGGACTTCCGCGAAAATCGCCTTGACGTTTGCGTCGTCGTCGCGGTCCACGGCGGAGCCGAAGAATTGCAGGGGGCCGCTTTCGTCGGCGCAGGCCGGCCGGTCGGGGCACGGCGTTTCACCGGAATTGAAGAACTCGCCGTACTTGCGGATTTCCTGCGTGTAGCGGTACTGGGCTCCCAAGGCCCAGGCGACAGGCCCCCCCGCAAGTTCGATACCTGTCTCGCCGGAGAACACCGTCTCGGCGACCAGGAGCTTGTTGGTTAGGACATTCGTGTAGTTGCCGTACAGCCAGGCAACGACCTGAGGATCGTTGGCGACCGCCGGATTGTAGAAGGGATTGGCGGCGCCGTTCACGGCGCTGGTTTGCACGCCGTTGGTGAAGGGATTGAAGTAGTGGCACCCCAGGGCCGCATTGCCGGCGCCGGTGGTGAAGTTGTTGGTCTCCGCAGCGGTGCAGCCGCCGGGGTCGCTCGTCTGCGCCCCGAAGCCGCGCAGCGCCAGCTGGATCCGCGACACCAGCAGGTCGTTCGTGTTCGCGGTATTTTTCTGCTCCATGTAGGTGAGCGCGGTGTCGAACTTGATGCCGGCAAAGAACTCCCCCTTGAAGCCGCCCGAGATGCGGAAGGCGTCATTCCCCACCCCCTGGTGGTCGGCCTTGTCAGCGTT
>CAYTJV010000750.1:0-3374 GCA_964438165.1 uncultured Planctomycetaceae bacterium
CCTGGACGTCGTCTACAACCACTTCGGTCCCGGCGACCTTGATCTATGGCAGTTTGACGGCTGGAGCGAGAACGGGCTGGGCGGCATCTACTTTTACAACGACTGGCACGCTGAGACTCCTTGGGGGGCGACTCGCCCCGACTACGGCCGCAAGGAAGTGCGTCAATTCATCCGCGACAACGCCTTGATGTGGCTGGAGGAGTATCACGTCGACGGCCTGCGGCTCGACATGACGCTGTTTATGCGGAACGTGCGGGGAAACGGCGATCCGGGCGGCGACTTGCCCGACGGATGGAGCCTCGTCCAGTGGATCAATCGCGAAGTGCGGCAGCGGTATCCGGGACGCATCACGATCGCCGAGGACCTGCAAAACGACGACCGGATCACGAAACCGGAGGACCAGGCCGGAGCGGGTTTCACGGCCCAATGGGGCGCTCGCTTTGTACACCCGGTGCGGGCTGCCGTCATCACGCCCAGCGACGAGCAACGGTCGTTGGACAGCGTTCGCGGGGCGATCGAGGGCCGCTCCAACGGGGACCCGTTCCAACGCGTCATCTACAGCGAGTCGCACGACGAAGTGGCGAACGGAAAATCCCGCGTCGCTTCGGAAATCGACCCTCAGGATCCCGGCAGTTGGTCCGCACAGAAGCGCACGACCTTGGCGGCGGCCTTGGTGCTCACGGCGCCGGGCATCCCGATGCTGTTTCAGGGACAGGAGTTCTTGGAAGACGGCTGGTTCCAGGATTCGGTCCCGTTGGACTGGCACAAGTCGAAAGAGTTCAGCGGCCTGGTGCGGCTGTATCGCGACTTGATTCATCTTCGCCTGAACCGGTCGGGCTCGACGCGAGGTCTTTCGGGATCCGGACTGAACACCTTCCATCAGAATCAGGCCGATAACGTCATTGCCTATCATCGTTGGCACCAAGGCGGCCCCGGCGATGACGTGGTGGTCGTCGTGAATCTCTCCCATCTTGCCCACGAGAACTACAAGCTGGGGTTTCCGTCGCTGGGAACGTGGCGATTGCGGCTCAACAGCGACTGGCACGGCTACAGCCGCGCCTTTGGAAACCAGGCTTGCTCCGATGTGGTCGCCGGAGCGGATCGAAGCGACGGCCCGCAGGACGCCAGCGCCGCCGAGCGCGATGGCTTCCCGGCTGCGGGAACCATCAACATCGGGCCGTACAGTGTGCTCGTTTTCTCCCAAGACCCACTTGTTAACGAGGAGAACTGAAATGATTTCCGTTTCCACCATCTTGATCGTGATCTTGATTCTCCTGCTTCTGGGTGTGTTGCCCACCTGGCCTCACAGCAGAGACTGGGGTTATTTCCCGAGCGGCGGGCTTGGATTGGTTGTACTAATCCTGCTCATCCTGTGGCTCATGGGACGCCTTCCTTTCTGATCGCAAATGCCGAGAAAGTGAAGGAATCGGATCAAGACCAGGGTCGAGGCGGAAGTGGCGCTGCGGTCGATGAAGTAGTCACACTTTTCACAACTGCGGCAATGTTTTCTACAAGAGCGCGGTCCAGCAGGTGGGCAGAGCAATCAAAGTCGCCCGGTTTGAGATGAAGAACAACGGTAAGGCCAAGGAGATCGGCGAGACGCCGGCAGGTCAAACCTGCGTGCTCGTCGTCGATGACAACGAGATGAACCGCGACATGCTCTCGCGGCGCCTGCAGCGCAAGGGCTACGACGTCACCGTCGCCCACGACGGCGATCTCGCGCTCGAATTGATCCGGGACCATCGGTTCGACCTAGTCCTCCTGGACGTCACGATGCCGGGGGTGAATGGCCTGGAGGTCCTGAAGATTCTCCGGGAGGCCCACACCGCAACCGACCTGCCGATCATCATGGCCACGGCCCACAGGGAGAGCGAAGACATTGTGAAGGCCCTGGCGCTGGGGGCCAACGACTACGTGACCAAGCCGCTGGACTTCCCCGTGGTCCTGGCCCGAGTCCGGACGCACTTGGCGCTGAAGCGGGCGGCCGAGCAGGTCAAGCAATTGGAGCGGACCTTGGCCGAGCGAAACCGAGAATTGGAACAGACCAACGCGCGACTGGAGAAGGTCAACGGCCGGATGTCACGCGACCTGAAGGCGGCGGCCAAGATTCAGGAGACCTTCCTGCCCCGCGAGCTACCCCACGTGCCGGGCGCGGCCTTCGCCTGGATCTACCGGCCCTGCGACGAACTGGGCGGCGACGGGCTGAACGTCATACCGCTCGGCGGAGGGCGGATCGGGCTCTACATTCTGGACGTCAGCGGCCACGGTGTCGCGTCGGCCCTGCTGTCAGTGACGCTCAGCCGTGTCCTGTCACCCCCGCCGGAGCCGTCCTCGATCCTGGTCCGGGATGGCAACGTCCCGGATCGGCCCGAAATCACGCCGCCCGCGGAGGTCGCCGACCGCCTGAACCGGCTCTTCCCCTTCGACCTGGCGACCGGGCAGTTCACCACGATGATCTACGGGGTCCTGGACGCCGTGACCGGGAAGTTCCGCTACGTTTCCGCCGGTCACCCCGGCCCGGTGCATCTCCCCGCCGGCGCGGGGCCGGTGATCCTCGAAAGCCAAGGGCTCCCAATCGGCTTGGCGGAAGACGCCTACGAGGAGCGATCCGTCTGCCTGGCGGCAGGGGACCGGCTATACCTCTACTCGGACGGTGTCCCTGAGGCGATGGACCCCGCCGGTGAACTGTTCGGCGATGCCCGGCTCTTACAGACGATCGGCCGGGCCCGGTCCGAGCCACTACAAGAGGACGTCGCTGCCCTGCTGAGGGAAATCGAGCGGTGGCGCGGCGCCGCGAGTGCGCAAGACGACATCTCCATCCTGGCCGTCGAGGTCTCGGCCGCGGCGGGGCGGGGCGAGCCCCGCGCCGGGAACCAAACAGGAGGATCCCTCTGATGAAACGAGGACCACTGGTTGAGGAGATTGAGGATATTCAGGACTACGCCCAGAACATCGTCGACACGGTGCGCGAGCCCCTGTTGATCCTCGACACCACCTTGCGCGTCCGGTCCGCCAACCGCGCCTTCTATCAAACCTTTCACGTCTCTTCCGAAGAAACCGAGAACCGCCTGATTTACGACTTGGGCAACGGCCAGTGGGACATCCCCGACTTGCGGACACTGCTCGAAGATGTTGTCCCCAAGAGCTCCGTCTTCAACGACTTTGAGCTCGAGCACACCTTCCCCGTCATTGGGCGCAGGGTGATGCTGCTCAACGCCCGCAAGCTTCAGGCGGGCCGCCACGGGGAACTGCTGGTTCTGGCGATGGAAGACGTGACGGAGCGGCGGCGCGCCGAGGCGGATTTGAAGGCCATCGAAACCTACGCCCAGAACATCGTCGACACGGTGCGCGAGCCCCTGTTGATCCTCGACACC
>CAYTJV010000751.1:0-3343 GCA_964438165.1 uncultured Planctomycetaceae bacterium
ATGCAACCAGATCATGTTTACGATTGCAGATTTTCATTGCGTCTTCATAATCGGTCCCTCAGGTCGGGATGGCCTAAGACCGATATGTCCCAGAGGCCGACGTTGCGCGCGGAGCCCTGGCATGGATCGCCTTCGCAGCTACCTTTTATTGACCATCGCCCTTCCGGTGGTGTCCGCCATCGGTTGCCAATCGGCATCGCACACCGATCGGGGGGCATTGCTTGGAGGGCTCGGTGGGGCTGGCGTGGGGGCTCTTGTGGGAAGCGCCGTTGGCAAGACCGGTCCCGGCGCGGCGATCGGGGCTGGCGTCGGGGCCCTCACTGGAGCCGCCATTGGCAACGGTATGGACGAAGTGGAGGCCCGCAATCGGGCTCTGATCGAGCAGACCATGCAACGCCGCGTAGCTACCGGGGCGGTGACGATCGAAGACGTCATTGCCATGCGTAATGCCGGCGTTGCCGATGAGTTAATTATCAACCACATTCGCTACCACGGGATGGTCCGCGAGCTGACGGCCCAAGACCTGATTGCCCTTCAGCAGCATGGGCTCAGTCCGGCCGTAATCAAGGCGATGCAGGAGCCCCCGCCTTCCCGGCGCGAGGCGGTTCTGGTGAGCCAGCCTCCAGCCCGGCCCGTGATCTTGGAAGAACACTACTACCACGACCCATGGGGGCCTCCTTGGGCCTATCGGCCTTACTATGGGTGGGGCCATCACCACCCCAGTCCCCGAGTGGGTGTTGGTTTCACGTTTCACTGAGTAGAACCGTAGCGACACGTAGGTCAGGCTTTCCAGCCTGAGGGCCGAACTGTCAGGCTGGAAAGCCTGACCTACAGCCGCGTCTCCGCCCTGGGACCGCTTGTCTGCGGTAACTCCTCCCGATACAACGACCATAAGGAGATCGCGCGCCGCAGTCCCAGGTTTCCGCGTTGTGAACGAGCATTCTGCCAGGGAACTGGATACGAAGACAGCCGTGGTGACCGGCTCGTCGAGCGGCATTGGGCGAGCGATTGCCTTGGAGCTTGCCCGTGCCGGCGCGGCGGTCGTCGTTCATGCCCGCAGAAGCCAACAGGCAGCCGAGAGCGTGGCCGCCGAGATCCGCGACTTGGGGGTCGACGCCACCGTGCTGATGGTGGATCTGGCCGAACCGCGCCGGCATGAGACACTGGTCGAGCAAGCGTGGCATTGGCGATCGGCGGTCGACATCTGGGTCAACAACGCGGGGGCCGACGTGCTCACCGGACCGGCGGCCGGATGGCCGTTCGAGCGGAAGTTGGAGGAACTCTGGCGCGTTGACGTGGTGGCTTCAATGCGATTGGCACGACTCGCCGGTGCGCGGATGAAACAGCGGGGGAGCGGAGTGATCTTGAACATGGGGTGGGACGGCGCGGACCGCGGCATGGCCGGGGACAGCGGCGAGCTTTTTGCGGCGGCCAAGGGGGCGGTGATGGCGTTCTCCCGCAGTTTGGCCCGCTCCTTGGCCCCTGAAGTCCGTGTCAATTGCCTGGCCCCAGGCTGGATCAAGACGGCCTGGGGCAATCGAGCCTCCGACGAGTGGCAAAAGCGGGCCCAACGGGAAGCGATGCTGAGACGGTGGGGCACTCCCGACGACGTGGCCCAAGTCGCCCGCTTCCTCGTCTCCCCTGCCGCCGCCTTTGTCACCGGACAAGTCATAAACGTCAACGGCGGCTTCGCAGGGTGACAGGCCGGTGGTGTTTAGAGTCAGGAGCGCGAGCCCACCGGCCCCGTGCCGGTGGTGAACGGCTTTGACAACTAAGGCGCAACCCCGGCGAGGAGCGCGAGCCCACCGGCCCCGTGCCGGTGGTGAATGGCTTTGACAACTCGACCCATGAGGTTCGACGAACACACAGCGGTACGTAGTTTTCAAACCTCTTCCCACCGGCACGGGGCCGGTGGGGACGATGGGTTGGCGGCCTCCGCCGTAGTTACCAAACCCGTCAACCACCGGCACGGGGCCGGTGGGGAGAAGCGCTAAATGGCGATGTCCGGCTAAACAGCGTCCACCGACCACCGACCCCGAACCATGTCCCGCGAGCACTACCTCTTCGTGACCGGACGATTGGCCGAGCCTTCGCTGCGGGAAGTGGTCGAGGGACTTGCTCCGGCGGTGGGCTTTGACTACTCGGTCGCCGTGATGCCGATCACGGTGGCGGCCCTGTTGACGCCCAAATGGACCGCACGGCGTTTGAGCGTGCCGGAGGGGGTGACTCGGGTCATGGTGCCGGGCTACTGCGTGGGGGACCTGGGGGTCGTCCAGCAGGCGGCGGGCGTGCCGGTCGAGCGCGGCCCGCGCGATTTGCGGCAATTGCCGGAGTTCTTCGGACGCAAGTCGTCCGCTGCCGACTACGGGGAGTTCAATATCGAGATCCTCGCCGAGATCAACCTGGCCCCGCGGCTTTCCCTTGCCGAGATCGTCGCCCAGGCGAAACGATATGAAGCCGACGGGGCCGACGTGATCGACGTGGGCTGCGATCCCGGTAGCGCGTGGAGCGGCGTCGGCGATGCCGTGCGTGCCCTGCGCGACGAGGGCCTTCGCGTCTCGATCGACAGTTTCAATCCGGCGGAAATCGCCGCCGCCGCTGGTGCCGGCGCGGAGTTGGTGCTGTCGGTGAACAAGAAGAACTGCCGGCAGGCCCGCGATTGGGGCTGCGAGGTTGTGGCAGTCCCCGACATTCCGGGAACGCTCCAGGGTCTGGACGAAACGATCGGGCAGTTGCAGAAGGCGAAAGTGCGATTTCGCATCGACCCGATCCTCAACCCGATTGCTTTCGGATTCGCCGAGAGCCTGGGCCGATACCTTGAGGCCCGCCGGCGCTGGCCGGAGGCCGAAATGCTCATGGGGATCGGCAACCTTACCGAGCTGACGGACGTGGATTCGGCGGGGATCAACGTGCTGCTGTTGGGTTTTTGCCAGGAGCTGGGCGTCCGCAGCGTGCTCACCACGCAGGAGATCAACTGGGCCCGGACCGCGGTCAAAGAGTGCGACCTTGCGCGGCGTCTGGTCCATTATGCGGTCACGCACCGGGTGCTGCCGAAGCACCTGGAGCCCCGGCTGGTGATGCTCCGCGATGCGAAGATCCTCCGGCATGGCGAGAAGACTCTCGAACAGTTGGCGGCGGCAATCACGGACCATTCGTATCGGATCTTCGCCGAGGACGGCGTGCTCCACGCCATCACGGCCAACCAGCACCTGGAGGGAACCGACCCGTTCGATCTGTTCGAGCTACTGCTTCCCCAGGCCCCGTCGCCCATCGACCCTGCGCACGCCTTCTACTTGGGCTACGAGATGGCCACGGCCTTGACGGCCCTGACCCTTGGCCAGAA
>CAYTJV010000752.1:0-3342 GCA_964438165.1 uncultured Planctomycetaceae bacterium
GGAATCATACCCGAAAAGGCTCATTTCAGACAAACCCAATCGCGCGCGGTATAGTAGGCCACCGTGCCGTCTTTCGGATAGGATTCGAGAATCCTCCTGCTCGCCAAGTCGGCCAACACGGCCGGAACCGTTTCCGTGCTCAGTCCTACCGCGCTTAGGATAGTTACCACGTCGTCCTGGGAAAATCGTTTCCCGCTCTTTGCCAAGTAGGAAAGATGCTTCACCGCGGCGGGGACGTCGGCAAAGCGAACTTGGCCCATCTCACTGACGAGTCGGCAGTGAGTGGCTTCGTCAAGAAAGTGGGTGTCGGTATCCATGGCGTGAATACCTTTCTGAATGAGATTTAGCAATTCTCATCGCCAACCCGTTCGGTCCAGGGTTCGCGAGTTGAAGGCGTGATTGGCGGTACTTCTCGGCAGGCAATGCTACGCGAGGCTAGCGGTGGCAGTCTCCTTATTGTAATGTGCCTGCGAAGGACTGCAATCCCCCCAGGATTAGCGAGGCAGAACGTAAGAGTGTTCCAGCAATTCTCTTGAACCAGCACCCCCCCAAAAATGGGCCCCTTGTGACGAAGACCGGGGCGGGCTAACCTAATGGCTTGTAGCGCCCGAGTTGGAGTGTCGGCTAAGGTGGGCGGAGTCCGAAGCGAATCGACGGCAAACGGCGCGCAAGCTGCCGATACTTCTGTGGCAATTGTTGCCAGCCAAAGGAATGCCTTTCCGAGGATTCCTTCTCCCTACCCGTCGCTTCGTTTCCCAGGGCTGAACCTAAACGCGACCGCATGGACAGACTTGCACAACTGGTTCCCACGCTCCGCGTTGGAACCCACTTTGAGTCTTTTTTGTTGAGGAGATAACCAGTGGCATCCAGACGCTTCGTGACCCTCGATGGCAATGAAGCGACCGCCAACATCGCCCACCTCTGCAACGAGGTGATGGCGATCTATCCGATTACGCCCTCTTCGGGCCTGGGGGAAATGCCGGACGCCTGGGCGGCGGCCGGCCGGAAGAACATCTTTGGAACGGTCCCCCATGTGGTGGAGATGCAGAGCGAGGCCGGGGCGGCCGGGGCGGTCCACGGCGCGCTCCAGGCCGGGGCCCTGACCAGCACCTTCACGGCCTCGCAGGGGTTGTTGCTGATGATCCCCAACATGTTCAAGATCGCCGGCGAGCTGACCTCGACGGTCTTTCACGTTACCGCCCGGACGATCGCCGTGCACGCCCTGTCGATCTTCGGCGATCACAGCGACGTGATGGCCTGCCGCTCCACCGGCTGGGCCATGCTCTCGTCCGATTCGGTGCAAGAGGCCCAGGACATGGCACTCATTGCCCACGCGGCGACGCTCGAGGCCCGAGTGCCGTTCATCCACTTCTACGACGGTTTCCGCATCTCCCACGAGGTGAACAAGATCGAGCAAGTGACCGAGGACGACGTCAAGGCGATGATCGACATGGACCTGGTCGCCGCCCACCGCCGCCGGGCACTGACCCCCGAGCGGCCGGTGCTGCGCGGGACCGCCCAGAATCCCGACGTCTTTTTCCAGGGCCGCGAAGCCTGCAACCCGTACTACGAGGCGTGCCCCGGGATCGTCCAGAAAACGATGGACAAGTTCGCCCAACTCATCGGACGCCAATATCACCTGTTCGACTACACCGGGGCCCCCGACGCCGAGCGGGTGATCGCGATCATGGGTTCCGGGACCGGGGTGGTCGAGGAGGCGGTCGAAAAGCTGGTCGCCGAGGGGCTGAAAGTCGGCCTGGTGAAGGTCCGGCTCTTCCGTCCCTTCGACGTCAAGGCCCTCGTGGCCGCGATCCCGAAGACCGCCAAGATGATCGCCGTCATGGATCGCACCAAGGAGCCTGGGGCCGCGGGCGAGCCGCTCTATCAGGACGTCATCACCGCGCTGGCCGAGAACTGGCACTCCTACGCCGGCACGGCGGTGCCGCGGGTCATCGGCGGCCGCTACGCGCTGGCGTCGAAGGAGTTCACCCCCGCCATGGCGCTGGCGATCTTCGAGGAGCTGTCCAAGGCGGCGCCGAAGCAGCACTTCACCGTGGGCATTAACGACGACGTGACCCGGTTGAGCCTCGACTACGACCCCGACTTCTCCACCGAGGCCGACGACGTGACCCGCGGCGTCTTCTTCGGCCTGGGCAGCGATGGCACCGTGAGCGGCGTCCGCAGCACGGTGAAGATCGTGGGCGAAAACACGCCGCTCTGCGCGCAAGGGTATTTCGTGTACGACTCGCGCAAGGCGGGCTCGGTCACGGCGTCGCACTTGCGGGTCAGTCCGCGGCCGATCAAGGGCTCGTACCTGGTCCACAAGGCCAACTTCGTGGCCTGCCACCAGTTCCATTTCCTCCAGCGGATCGAGATGCTCTCGCTGGCCGAGCCGGGGGCCACGTTCCTCTTGAACAGTCCCTACGGACCCGATGAGGTTTGGAATGAACTGCCGGCCGAAGTGCAGGAGCAGATCATCGCCAAGAAGCTGAAGTTCTGGGTGGTCGACGCCTACCGGGTCGCGCGCGAGACGAACATGGGCGTGCGGATCAACACGATCATGCAAACCTGCTTCTTCAAGCTGGCCAAGATGCTCCCGCCCGACGAGGCCATCGCCCAGATCAAGGACTCGATCCAGAAGACCTACGGGAAGAAGGGGGGCGGGAAAGTCGTCGAGCAGAACTTCGCGGCCGTCGACGGCGCCCTGAGCGCCCTCTTCGAGGTCAAGGTGCCCGACAAGGTGACCTCTAAACTCCACATGGTGCCGCCGGTGCCCGCCAATGCTCCCGAGTTCGTCAAGAACGTGCTGGGCACGATGATCGCCAACCGCGGCGACGACCTGCCGGTGAGCGTCATGCCCGCCGACGGCACGTTTCCCACCGGCACCACGCAGTACGAGAAGCGGAGCATCGCCCAGGACATCCCGATTTGGGACGCGAAGATCTGCATCCAGTGCGGCCTCTGCTCGCTGGTCTGCCCGCACGCGACGATCCGCATGAAGGCCTACGATCCCGCGGCGTTGGCCGATGCTCCGGCTGGATTCGTGTCGGTCGATTGGAAAGGCAAGGAGTATCCGGGCTACAAGTGTACGGTGCAGATCTTCCCGGACGACTGCACCGGCTGCGGCCTGTGCGTCGACGTCTGCCCGGCCCGCGACAAAGCGGTCGCCAAGCACAAGGCGATCGACATGGAGCCCAAGCTCAAGCACCTGGAACGAGAGCGGGCGAACATGGAGTTTTTCCTCACGATCCCCGATCTGGAGCGATCGCGCGTGAAGGCCGACACGGTCAAGGGCTCGCAGCTCCTGCTGCCGTTGTTTGAGTTCAACGGCGCGTGCGCCGG
>CAYTJV010000753.1:0-3334 GCA_964438165.1 uncultured Planctomycetaceae bacterium
AGCGTCTCCAAGTTCTGCTGAAGCTCGGCGATCTCGGCCTTGAGCTGCCGGGCCTTCTGGCGGTCGCGATGGGTTTCGGGTAGGGCCAGGGCGGCGTGGAGGTGCTCCAAATGCGTCTCTCGCGTCTGGATCTCGGCTTCGATGTCCTTGACCTTGCGGTACGTGAACCGGCGTTTGCGCCGCAGGGCCCCCGGCCCGCTCGACTCGCGCCGGTCGGACTTCGCGGCGTTCTCGACCTTGGCTTTCGCCGCGCTGCGGGCCGATTTGGCTGGGCCGGCCGACAGCCCGCTGCGGACCCAGTGCAGATAGGCATCGTAGTTGCCCTCGATCGCGCGGAACCGCCCCGGCTCGGCAACCAGCAGATGATCGGCCAACCGGTTGATGAAATACCGGTCGTGGCTCACAAACAGCACCGTGCCGTCGAATTCGCGGAGCGCCTTTTCCAGGGCGTCGCGGGCCCAGAGATCGAGGTGATTGGTCGGCTCGTCGAGCACGAGGACATTGGCGTCCTGGGCGGCTAGCCGGGCCAGGGCGGCACGGCATCGCTCCCCGCCGCTGAGACTGGAAACCGTCTGGAGGCCCGTGTCGCCGATGATCCCGAATCGGGCCAAGAGCGAGCGGCGGCCTTGCTCGTTGAGCTCTTTGTGGTTCAAAGCGCGACCAGCGGTCGCGGCTTTATGGACTGAAGCGCGACCGGCGGTGGCGGCGTTGTGGTTTGGGCGGATGGCGTCGGCCACGGCCGTCGAATCGTCCAGCCCGCTGAGGTGCTGGTCGAAGTATCCGACGGCGACCCCCTGGCCCAAGACGGCCCGGCCGGCGTCGGGCTCAAGCTGGCCCAGAAGGCACCGCAGCAAGGTCGTCTTGCCGCAGCCGTTGGGGCCCAAGATTGCCCAGCGCTGGCCGCGCGTGATATCGAGCGAGAGATTCTCGAACAGCGGCCGGTCGAACGATTTCGACAGGCCTTCGGCCCGCAGCACGATGTCGCCGCTACGCTGGGCGGGCGGAAAGGCCATGGGCGGGGCGGTGATTTCCCGCGGCGGGTCGACCGGCACGATCCGCTCGAGCTTCTTGCGGCGGTCTTCGGCCTGGGCGTGTTTCTGACCGTAGTGGTGCCGCCGGATGAATTCCTCGGCCTTGGCGATCTCCTCCTGCTGCTTCTCGTAGGTCCGCCGCTCGACCAGCACTCGCTCTGCCTTCTGCTGCCAATAGGCCGAGAAATTGCCCGTGTAGCTCTCGACCGTGCCGCGAAACAGCTCCAGCGTGCGGTTGGTCACTTTGTCCAGGAAATAGCGGTCGTGGCTCACCACGATCATTGCCGCCGAGTGGCCGGCCAGGAAGTCTTCGAGCCACTGGGTGGCCTGGATGTCGAGGTGGTTCGAGGGCTCGTCCAAGAGCATCAAGTCGGGCTCGGCCAGGAGGAGCTTCAAGAGCATGAGCCGGTTTTGCTCGCCCCCGCTGAGGCTCTCGACCGGCTGCTGGAACGTCCGCTTGGGGAAGCCCAGCCCATCCAGAACGCGCTCGATCTTGTAGTCCAGGTTGTAGGCGTCGTGGCGATGCAATTCTTGTTGGAGATGATCGAAGCGGGCGGCCAAGCGGCGGTGCTCGGCCTCGTCGGCCGCCTGCGCCAGGGCATGGGCCACCTCGACCGCCTCGTGCTGCAAGCGGAGGAGGTGATCCAGCGCGCTGCGGGCCTCCTCCCACAGGGTCCTGCCGGGCACGATCTCGGGCTGCTGCTCCAGGTAGCCCAAGCGGACCGCCGGGTGCAGCTCGAAGCCGCCGCCGTCGGGATCCTCCTTGCCGGCAAGAATTCTCAGCAGCGTGGTCTTGCCCGACCCATTCGGCCCCACCAGCCCGATCCGCTCCCCGGGGCGGACCTCGAACGCCACCCCCGCCAACACCGGCTCGGGTCCGTAATGCTTCCGGACATTCTGAACGTTAAGAACGATCATTTCATTCGCAGAAAACCGCATCTCCCCTCGCCCGCGCAGCGGGAGAGGGGCCGGGGGTGAGGGTACGGCGAGTCTCGACGCGGCCTCCGTGCCAATTCCCCCAGCATGGCAAACCATTTATAATAGCGGGTGGTGGAGCACTTGACAAACCGCCTCGAACGTCGGGGATCACGGAGAAGCCGCAATGCCGGTAGTGAAGATCGTTTACTGGGAAGAGGACGAGGCTTGGATCGGGTACCTCCAAGAGTATCCTGACTATTGGACCCAGGGGGAGACCCTTGAGGATCTGCGGGAGCACCTCAAGGATCTCTATCGCGACGTCACCAGCGGGGCGATTCCGGGGATCCGAAAAGTCGAGGAACTGGAGGTCTCGTGAAGCGCACCGAGTTGATCAAGAAGATCACGCAATTGGGCTGCGTGTTGATCCGTCACGGCGCCAAGCATGACTGGTATCGCAACCCGAATACGGGAGTCTCGCAACCGGTTCCGAGACACCGGGAGATCAAAGATCGTCTGGCCAGGCACATCCTTAGAGTGCTTGCCGAAAGCGGTTCATGAGCGGTGTGTTTCGTAGCCGGTCCGTGCAATTCGGCGGGCGTCGCTTCGCTCCGTCCGCCCTACAGCTCTCACACAATATATTTCCCGCGAGCGATATACCGCGTGTGCAGCAGCTCGTGGCTCTTGTGTCCGCCGGGGCCGTCGGTGAGGAAATGCTCGTAGAGCTTTACAATGGCGGGGTTTTCGTGCGACTTGCGGACCTGGTAGGAGTCGTCTTCCTGGTAGATGGCAAAGGCGCGGGCGGAACGGATGGCGGGGCTGGTGGGGATCGGCTGCCCGCCGCCGCCCAAGCATCCGCCGGGGCAGGCCATGAACTCGATGAAGTGGCACTGGCTGAATCTGCCCCCGGCCTTGATATTCTCCATGACCTTCTTGGCGTTGGCCGTGCCGTGGCAGACGCCCACCTTGAGCGTCACGCCGCGGAGCCACTCCCAATCGGAGGCGACGTGCTTGAGCAGATCGGGCACCGGGCCGATTTGGTCGATCGTGAACTCCGCGTAGCGGATCCCCGCGAACCCGCGCACCGGGATCACGTCGCCGTGGTCGAAGAGGTTCTCGATCTTCAGCCCGGTGACGATTTCGAGCACCGTGCGCAGGGCCGCCTCCATCACGCCGCCGGTCGCCCCGAAGATCACGCCCGACCCGGTGGCCGTGCCGAACGGATCGTCGAAGTCGGACCGCGGCATCTTGCGCAGGTCGATGCCCGCCTCGCCGATCATCTTGGCCAGCTCCCGCGTGGTCAGACCGTGGTCCACGTCCTTGTAGCCACTCTGGCACATTTCCGGCCGGTTGCACTCGAACTTCTTGGCCGAGCACGGCATGAGCGC